>CAUCBQ010000042.1 GCA_958441075.1 uncultured Clostridiaceae bacterium
GCAGCTTGAAGCCGTAGAAGGTGTCCATTACAAAGGCTACGCCGCCCTTTCCAGACTGGCTGTTGATACGGACAATAGGCTCATATTCCCTTCCAATATCAGAAGGGTCAATGGGAAGGTAGGGAACCTCCCAATACTCGCTCTTTCTCTCTCTGAGGGCCTGCATTCCCTTGTTGATGGCATCCTGATGGGAGCCTGAAAAAGCAGTAAATACAAGCTTTCCGGCATAGGGGTGTCTGGGCGGAATATCCATCTTGGTACAGCGCTCGCAGACCTCTGCAATTTCACGGATATTTTCAATATTCAGCTCCGGATTAATGCCCTGAGAGAACATATTGTAGGCTACGGTCAGAATATCCACATTGCCTGTGCGCTCTCCGTTTCCAAAAAGTGTTCCCTCCACCCGGTCTGCCCCGGCTAACATGGCAAGCTCTGTAGATGCTACGCCTTCACCACGGTCATTGTGGGGATGTACGCTTAAAATAATGCTTTCTCTGTTTTTGAAATGGGTATTCATCCATTCAATCTGATCCGCATATACATTTGGAGTTGTCATTTCCACAGTGGAGGGCAGATTGATGATAATCGGATTTTCCTTTGTAGCGCCCCAGGTTTCCTGAACTGCCGTACAGATATCAAGAGCAAATTCCAGCTCTGTTCCTGTAAAGCTCTCAGGAGAATACTCCAGACGGATCTGGGTATCACAATCCGCTGCATAACGCTGCACCAGCTTTGTGCCTACAATAGCAATATCCTTGATTTCTTCCATATCCTTATGGAAAACCACATCTCTCTGCAGGGTAGAAGTGGAATTATATATATGCACAATGGCCTTTTTTACGCCCTGCAATGCCTCAAAGGTCCTGCGGATCAGGTGCTCTCTGCACTGCACCAGAACCTGAACCTCCACATCGTCAGGAATCAGCCTGCGCTCTACCAGAGTGCGGAGAAAATCATATTCGATCTGAGATGCAGCGGGAAAGCCCACCTCAATCTCCTTAAAGCCCAGCTTCACCAGAAGGTTAAACATCTCCACCTTTTCTTCTACTACCATGGGTTCTACCAGAGCCTGATTACCATCTCTCAGGTCTACACTGCACCATACCGGCGCTTTCATAATCTCCTTCCCCGGCCAGGTGCGCTCCGGAAAATCTACTACCGGCACTCTTTTATATCTCTTATAGTTTAACATCTCCCATATCCTCCCTTCCAGCATTTTCCTTAAGGCTTTCAAATGTTACTTTATTATAACACAGCGATATATAACTTACAAGCAAGGGAAGGGTTTTTACTATTCATAATAGTTATGGCTGATATTCCCGATTTTTATTGCAGAACAGTCGTCTGCCGTCTCAGATACAGTGCCCCTGAGCCTTCATGACGGAGATTACCTGATCCACATATTTCTCGCAGGTTTCCATATCCGCCGCCTCCACCATCACGCGGACCAGCGGCTCTGTTCCGGAAGAACGCAGAAGAATCCTGCCGTCGCTTCCAAGAGCTTCTGTCACCTTCTTTACCTCTGACTGAACTGCCTCATCCTCCTGAGCCGCATTTTTATCCTTTACTCTTATATTTTTAAGAACCTGAGGATAAATCTCTACCTCAGAAGCCAGCTTTGCAAGAGACTGCTTCTTTTCCAGAATCACCTCCATTACCTTTAAGGAGGTCAGGATACCGTCTCCGGTAGTAGCATGCTTACTGAAAATAATATGACCGGACTGCTCGCCTCCCAGGCAGTTTCCCGTGGCAGCCATATTCTCATAGACATACTTATCGCCTACCGCTGTCTTTTCATAGGAAATTCCCTCCCGGTCAAATGCCTTATACAGACCAAAATTGGACATAACCGTAGTAACTACTGTATTGTGAAACAGGCTGCCCTGTTCCTTCATGTATTTTCCGCAGATATACATAATGCGGTCTCCGTCCACTACATTTCCCTCACTGTCCACAGCAATACAGCGGTCTGCATCTCCGTCATAGGCAAAGCCTGCGTCGCAGCCCTGTTCAACCACATACTTCTGAAGATGCTCAATATGGGTAGAGCCGCAGTCTGTATTGATATTCAGGCCGTTGGGTTCATTGCTTATTACAAAGGTCTGAGCGCCCAGGGCGTCAAATACATTCTTTGCGATAGCAGAAGCACTTCCATTGGCACAGTCTAAAGCCACCTTCATATTTTTAAAGGAACGGGTTGCAATGGAAATCAGATAGCCGATATAACGGTTTCTTCCGGCTGCAAAATCCACGGTACGTCCAATGGAATCCCTCTTTGCCAGAGGAAGCTCCTCCCGTTCGCCGTCCAGATACCGTTCAATCTCTGTAATTACAGCCTCCTCCAGCTTTTCTCCCTTTTCGTTGATTACCTTAATGCCATTATCGTAGTAAGGATTATGGCTGGCGGAAATCATGATACCGCAGTGAAAGCCCTCTGTGCGCACCACATAGGAAACACTGGGAGTCGTTGTCACATGGAGAAGAAATACATCTGCTCCAGAAGCTGTAAGCCCGGATACCAGAGAGTATTCAAACATATAGCTGCTTCTTCGGGTATCCTTTCCGATTACAACCCGGCAGCGCTCTCCCGGATTCTTCTGTCCGTAGTACCAGCCTAAAAAGCGGCCTACCTTATATGCATGCTCTACCGTCAGATCTACATTGGCTTCGCCTCGGAAGCCGTCTGTTCCAAAATATTTTCCCATTGCTTTTATGTCCTCTCTGTCTCAGATTTTCCTGCACCCGGCTGCCTCTCCTGCTTAAATCTCCTGTCCCGTCTTTCTAAGCTCCTCCAGATACCGTCCCAGGGCGTCCTGCCAGGAGGGAAGGCGGCTAAAGCCGTTCTCCGTAAGCTTTTCCTTGCTCATACGGCTGTTTGACGGCCTCTTTGCCTTAGCCGGAAAGCCGGAGGAATCCACAGGAGTTACCTTTACATCTATACCGGCCTGCTTAAAAATCTCACAGGCAAATTCATACCAGGAGCACAGCCCCTCATTCGTAGCATGGTAGCGTCCGTAACGGTCAGACTGAATCATTTCCACCAGGAGCTTTGCCAGATCATAGGTGTAGGTAGGCGAGCCGATCTGGTCGTCTACTACACTTACCGCTCCCCGCTCCTTTCCCAGACGCAGCATGGTTTTGATGAAATTCTTTCCGTTGACGCCGAATACCCAGGCAATGCGGACCGTAAAGAACTTCTCCACATTCTGCTCTACCGCAATCTCTCCTTCATACTTTGTCAGTCCATAGACATTTAAGGGCTCTCTGTGATCATCAGGCTCCCAGGGACGTTCCCCCTGACCGTTAAACACATAATCCGTGCTGATATACATCATCTTGATATCCAGTTCCCGGCAGACCTTTGCAATATTTCTGGTGCCCTCTGCATTGACCTTCCTGCACAGCTCCACATTGTCCTCTGCTGCATCTACTGCAGTATATGCGGCACAGTGGATCACTGCGTCAGGCTTTGCTTCCTTTATCACTCTGTCACAGGCAGCTCCGTCTGTGATATCCATCTCCTCCACATCTACACCAATGCCTTCGATTCCCTTTGCAGCCAGCTCATCCATCACATCGTGGCCCAGCTGTCCCTTTACGCCAGTTACAAGCACTCTCATTCTTAAATACCTCATTCTTTCAAGTCTCTATGGCACAAAGGCTGGCAGCGGCAAATGCACTCCTTACAAGTTTCTCTGCCGCCGTCAGCCATACTCTGTTTTCCGTATTTACAGGCGGTTTCCGTACATTTTATCAAAATAGCTGCTGTACTCGCCGCTTAAAATATTTTTCCACCAGTCCTGATTGTCCAGATACCACTGGATAGTCTGTGCAATGCCTGTGTCAAAGTTATACTTTGGCTTCCAGCCAAGCTCTGTCTCGATCTTAGTGGGGTCAATGGCATAGCGCATATCGTGTCCCGGGCGGTCGGTCACAAAGCGGATCAGGCTCTCCGGCTTGTTCAGGGCCTTTAAGATGGTCTTTACCACCTCCAGGTTGGTGCGCTCATTGTGTCCACCAATGTTGTAAACCTCGCCCTCACGGCCCTTGTGGATTACCAGGTCAATAGCCTCGCAGTGATCTGCCACATGGAGCCAGTCGCGGACATTTTCACCGGTTCCGTATACGGGAAGCTCCTCATCTGCCAGAGCGCGGCTGATGATTAAGGGGATCAGCTTCTCAGGGAAGTGATAGGGGCCGTAGTTGTTGGAGCAGCGTGATACGGTCACAGGCAGTCCATAGGTTCTGTGGTAAGCCAGAACGAACAGGTCTGCGCTTGCCTTGGATGAAGAATAGGGGCTGGAGGTGTGAAGAGGCGTTGTCTCTGTAAAGAAAAGATCCGGGCGGTCTAATGGCAGATCTCCGTACACCTCATCCGTAGATACCTGATGGTAACGCTTAATGCCATAGGTACGGCAGGCGTCCAACAGAGTGGTTGTTCCCATTACATTAGTGCGCACAAAGGCTTCCGGATCGGTAATGGAGCGGTCTACATGGCTCTCAGCCGCAAAATTTACAACCATATCCGGCTTTTCCTTCTCAAACAGATCGAAAATAAATGTACGGTCTGCGATATCACCCTTTACAAATTTGTAGTTCGGCTTGTTCTCAACAGGCTTTAAGTTCTCCAGATTGCCCGCATAGGTAAGCAGATCCAGATTGATAATCTCATAATCCGGGTATTTATTTACCATATGGTGCACAAAATTGCTTCCGATAAATCCGGCTCCGCCGGTAACGATAATCTTCATTTATTGTATTCCTCCAAACTCTACTGTTCTTTCAGCTTATCCACATATTTGCCGTCAAGAACATCCTTTAAATACTTTCCGTACTGGTTTTTCTTAAGAATCTCATAGGTTTCAAGAACCTGTTCTTTCGTGATCCAGCCGTTTAAGTAGGCAATCTCCTCCAGACAGGCAATCTTTCTGTGCTGGTGGGTTTCTACCGTCTTTACAAAGTTAGTAGCCTCTACCAGTGACTCATGGGTTCCCGTATCCAGCCAGGTAAAGCCCTGTCCCAGAAGGATCACATCCAGCTCGCCGTTTTCCAGATAGATACGGTTTAAGTCTGTGATCTCCAGCTCGCCTCTGGCAGAGGGCTTTAAGTTCTTTGCGTACTCCACCACCCGGTTGTCATAGAAATACAGGCCTGTGACACAGTAGTTTGACTTTGGCTTTTCAGGCTTTTCTTCAATGGAAATGGCCTTTCCGTTTTCATCAAACTCCACGATGCCGAACCGCTCCGGATCGTCCACATAGTAGCCGAACACGGTAGCGCCATTTTCTCTGGACGCTGCCGCCTTTAACCGCTTTGTAAGGCCCTGTCCATGGAAAATGTTATCGCCAAGAACCATGGCAACGGAATCTTTGCCGATAAATTCCTCTCCGATGATAAAAGCCTGGGCCAGTCCGTCGGGACTTGGCTGAACCGCATAGCTTAAATTGATGCCAAAGGGATGTCCGTCTCCCAAAAGAGCCTTAAAGCGGGGCGTATCCTCCGGTGTGGAAATAATCAGTATATCCCTGATTCCCGCGTTCATCAGTACAGACAATGGGTAATAGATCATGGGTTTATCGTAAATAGGCAAAAGCTGCTTGGATGTAACCTTTGTCAGCGGATACAGTCTGGTTCCGCTTCCTCCGGCAAGTATAATTCCTTTCATATAATTCCTCCTTGCAGACCCGAAGCGCAGCGGGTCTGACCATCATTTCTTTTCCCACTATATCATATTATCCTCAATTTGTGAACTACTCATTGCCTAAAACCAATGAACTTCCCGCCTTCCAGCAGGTATTCCTCATTCAATCGGCTTTTGATAAAAACCGCCGAAAAAGGTTTCCGTAGGAAGGACATTTACAATCACATGAGGATCAACCTGACGCATCAGGTGTACAATATCCTGAACCTCGTAAGAAGAAACCACTGTATGAAGCAGACTCATTTTTCTTCCGCTGTAGCCGCCATAACCATCCAGAACAGAAATTCCATGACGGCAATGGGCTACATAGGCTTTTACTACCGCCTCAGGCTCTTCCGTTGTCACCTGCAGAGTTACCCGCTTATAGCGGTGGTAAAAGCTGTCGATGGTCTTTGTGGAAATAAACTGGAACATAATGGAATAGCCTGCATACTCCCATCCAAACATATATCCAAAAATGCAGAGCATTCCCACATTAAAAGCAAAAACATACTGCCAGATTGCTTTTCCCAGACGATTCGATACATAAAGGGCAATAAAATCTGTTCCCGCAGTTGAAGCATTTCCCTTTAATGCCGCAGCAATAGCCAGACCATAGAGAAACCCTCCAAAACAGATATTCAAAAGCGCATCCTCAAACAAAGGATGAAACACAGGTAATTTTAAAAAGAAGCTGGCTAAAAATACCTGTATCATAGAAAATATCACAAATTTCTTCCCAATATGCCGGTAACAAAAAACGGCAACCGGAATATTCAGTGCGATCATACCCAAAGAAGTAGAAAAATGAACCCCGAAAAGACCGGTAATCTGCTCTACCAGACGGGCTACTCCTGTGAACCCGCTTGGAAGAATATGGGCCGGTATTAAAAAAGTATTCATGGTAAAGGCCTGAAGAAAAGCAGAAAACACTACAGCCGCTGTTGTTATTACATATCTCATAATTTTATTATTTTTTGTCATCATACACTCCCTGTCAGCTTTCTAACAAGCCTTTCACTTACTGCATCATATTCATTTTCATGAGGTTCAGGGGCAAAACAATAATTAACCCACTGACCGGAAGTAGTTCTGTCCGTCTTCCAGTCTCTGCAGGAGGAATGGATTTGTCCGATCCCGGTTTCCTCCATAAATTTGCGGGCATTATTTCCATTTATGCCGCTGCCAGCCAAAATCTGAATGTGCTTTCCGTATTGTTCCTGAAGAACCTTTAAAAGTCCGGCTCCCTGCACCGCCGTTTCTTTTTGACCACTGGTAAGAATCCGGTCGGTGCCCAGACGAATCAGCTCCTCAACTGCTTCTATGGGATTTTCCACGCAGTCAAACGCCCTGTGGAATACAGCTTCTCCATGAAATTCATGAATCAAACGTATCATGTGATCTGTCTTTTCTATGTCTATTTTACGTTCCGAAGTGAGAAAACCAAACGCCAATCCGTCGCTCCCATTTTCCAAAAGAATACGGGCGTCTGCAAACATCTGCTCTGTCTCCGTCTCTGTATAGCAAAATCCTGCTCCTCTGGGCCGAATCATGGAGATCACCTTCAGTCCTGTGTTTTCCTTTGTCAGCCGCAAGCTGCCAACAGAAGGAGTCAGGCCTCCCAGATACAGGGCACTGTTTAATTCAATCCTCTCTGCGCCTCCCTTCCAGGCCGCCAGGGCGTCCTCATAGCTTCCGCAGCAAATTTCAATCCTGTTTTTCTTCATATCTTCTCTTCCTTTACAAAATTATCATTTCTGATTCTTCCCATTCCGGCAATCCTGCCAAAAAACCTCTGGGGAATTTCAAACACAAATATAATTCCCAGAACAATAGCCACGGCAGCCTTCACAGCCTCAAAGCCTGTGCGGCTGGCCAGAGCCAGCTGGTCCGTGACAATATAATGGGCAGTCCAGTAGATCCCCGCTCCGGGAACGATAGGGAAAATGCCGGGAATCATAAACAGAGTAGCCGGACACCGCTCCCAGACCGCAAAAAGCCTGGAAAGAAAAATCACCGCAGCCGCAGAAAAAAAGGTGGCTTCCGCTGCTGAAAGCCCGGCCCAGCAAAAGCAGAAATACACCAGCCATCCTATGGCCCCGCAGGCTGCACAGAGGCCGTAGTACTTTTTCGGCACAGAAAATAGAACGGAAAAAGCGGCAGTTCCCACTGCGGCAGCAGTCATTTCCCACACAAGCTCTCTCCATGGAAAGGCAGTCATAAAAGTGTTCCTCCCGTCAGTCTGTAATACATGGTAAGCACAAGGCCCATTCCCAGGGCAATGCTTAAAACAACCAGCCCGGCATCCATCATGCGCACAGAGCCGGCAATATAATCCCCATCCGTAATATCACGAATTCCGTTAGTAAAGGCCACGCCGGGAATCAGCGGGATCACAGAACCGATAATCATGGAACTGATATGGCGGCCCAGTCCCAGATGATAAAATACCACACAGCAAAACGTTACCAGCGCACCGCCTATAATATTCTGCACCAGTTTTGAAAGATTCTTTCCTATATATAAAATATATATATACAGCACAAAGCCTGACAGGAAAGCTGCTGCGCCGTCTGCCATATCTCCCCCCAACAGACAGCAGAAGGCGCCGCTTCCCACAGCCGAAGCGGCAACCTGAACGCTCTTTCTCTTTCCCGGCATCTGCTCAATGGCATCCAGACAGCTTCCAAGCTCCTCTATGGTATGTTTTCCCTCTTCGACCTCTCTGGAAAACTGATTGACAGCCGCTACCCGGTTTAAGCGTGCTCCACTGACGGGAATATGCTGAACCCTTGCAAAAAAAGCCTCTCTTTCATTTCCCATGGTGGAAAAAATACCGTTGCTCAGTACAAAGGAATTGGCGGATTCAATCCCGTAATGGCGGCAGATCCGGTCAATGGTTTCCTCAACTCTTGATATCTCCGCCCCGTTTTCCAGCAGAATATGCCCCGCCCGCATGGCGATTTCCATGATCTGCTCTTTCTGGTTTTCATATTCTTTGCAATTGATTCTGACGGACTGTTCTGATTTGTATTCTGTCATTTTGGCTTCTCCTGATTCTTACTGTTCCTTTATTGTATCAAAATACCGATAAATGTCAAAATATAACATTTTGCGTTTTCATTTTCAGCAGTATTGCACAGTATTTTTTCAAAATCCCCCCGGCTTTTACAACATTTCCCCAGTATTTTTCTGGAAATTCATGTGCATAATTGATATAATAAAGATCAGGGAGATTTCCCAAATACACGATAGAAAGGAAGATTTTTATGAGGAAGAGATTTGGCGCAGTGGTGCTGATACTGGCTGCCGTTCTTCCCGTCGGACTTCTCTCCGGCTGCAAAAGCAGCGGAGCTGACGGCGAAAAACTGATTATCCGAATTGGACACAACCAGTCAACCAACCACCCTACCCACATAGCATTGGCTGCTTTTGAGGAATTTATCGAAAGCAGGCTGGGAGACAAGTATAATGTGGAAGTATTTCCAAGCGAGCTTTTGGGTTCACAAAATGAGATGGTACAGCTGACGCAGACAGGCGCTATCAACTTCTGCGTGGCCTCCAATTCTCTTCTGGAAACCTTCAGCCAGAATTACACGCTGTTTAATCTTCCCTATCTCTTTGCCTCCAGCGAAGCCTACCACGCCTCTATGGATGACGACTCCATCACCGGCCCTATCTTTGAGTCTACAAAGCAGGCCGGATTTGAAGCCGTTACCTGGCTGGACGCGGGCACCCGAAATTTTTATACCGTGGATAAGCCCGTCAACTCTCCGGCCGATTTAAAGGGCCTTAAGATCCGGGTACAGCAGTCACCTACCAATGTACAGATGATGAGCCTTCTGGGCGGCTCTGCTACTCCTATGGGCTTTGGAGATGTATATACGGCTCTTCAGTCCAAGATCATTGACGGCGCGGAAAATAACGAGCTGGCGCTGACAGATAACGGACACGGGGATGTGTGCAAATACTATTCCTACGATATGCATCAGATGATTCCTGATATCCTCATTGGAAACCTTGCATTTCTGGACAGTCTCTCCCCTGAGGAACGGGCTGTCTTTGACGAGGGCTTTGATCTTGTCAATAAGGTTCAGAGAGAGGAATGGACCCTTGCAGTGGATTCCGCCAAAAAGCGGGCCTCTGAGGATCAGAAGGTAAATTTCCTTTATCCAGATACAAAACCCTTTAAAGACGCCGTTACCCCCATGCATCAGTCCATGATCGACCAGCATCCTGATTTTCAGCCGATTTATGACGCCATTCAGACCTATAACCAGCAGTATCCGTCAACTGAATCATAAAGGAGGTGACCTCAATGAAAAAGCTGAGAAATGTACTTACATCCCTTTTAAATGTACTGGCAGGCGTCAGCCTTATCGCCATGGTTGCCCTTACCTGCTGGCAGGTATTTACCCGCTACATTTTACAAAATCCCTCTCCCTGGTCCGAGGAGCTGGTGGCCTATCTCTTTGCATGGGCCAGCCTTCTGGGCGCATCCATCATCACAGGCGAACGTGGACATATGAATATCCCCATTGTGGTTGAGCATTTCAGTCCCGGTCTTCAGAAGCTTCTGGCAATCTTTGCAGAGCTGATTGCATTTGCCTTCTCCCTGATCATCCTTGTCTACGGAGGCATTAAAATCACCAGTCTGGCTATGGGACAGATGACCTCTGCCCTGGGTGTTGCAGTAGGCGTATTTTATGTGGTAATGCCCTTATGCGGCATTCTGAATATGCTTTATACGGTTCTTAATATCATCGACATCTCAAAAAACGGCGTTCTCGCGGCGCATGAAGAAAAGGAGGCATAATCTATGGCAATGGAATCTCTGCTTATTATAATTGTTATGCTTGCCGTTCTCCTGATCGTGGGCGTACCTATTTCCTATTCTATAGGTATTTCCGCCCTGGTTGCCATTCTCCGGACAGTGCCCCTGGAGGTTTCCGTAGTAACCGGCGCTCAGCGTATCTTTGTGGGAATGAGCAAGTTCAGCCTGACTGCGATTCCGTTCTTCATTCTGGCAGGAAATCTGATGAATCAGGGCGGCATTGCCAAACGGCTTGTAGATTTTGTTATGGCAATTCTGGGCAAGCTTCCCGGAGCTCTTTTAGTAACAAACGTAGGCGCCAATGCGCTTTTCGGCGCTATCTCCGGCTCTGCCTCTGCAGCTGCTGCAGCTGTAGGAAGCATGGTTGAAAAGGGAGAGGAGGAACAGGGCTATGACAAGGCGCTCTGCGCTGCTGCCAATGGCGCTTCTGCTCCCTCTGGCCTTTTAATCCCCCCTTCCAATGCTTTAATCACCTACTCTCTGGCAGCCGGCGGCACCTCTGTGGCAGCCCTGTTTATGGCCGGCTACGTTCCCGGTATTATCTGGGCCGTTGCATGCATGATCGCAGCTGTTATTATTTCAAAACAGAAGGGATATAAGGGAATTCCCGGAAAATACGACTGGAAAAATCTGGGGGTCTGTACCCTCAGGGCTCTTCCTTCTCTTTCCCTTATCATAGTAGTAATCGGCGGTATCATAGGAGGAGTGTTCACTGCTACCGAGGGATCTGCCATTGCAGTCATCTATGCCCTGATTCTGGGTATTATTTACCGCAACATTACACTGAAATCCTTCTGGAAAATTGCAGTAGACAGTGCCAAGATGAGCGGAATGGTTGTATTCCTTATCGGCGTATCCAATATTCTGGGATGGGTAATGGCCTTTACACAGATTCCTCAGGCTATTTCCGACGCTCTTTTGGGGCTTACAAACAACCCGATTATCATTCTTCTGATTATGAATGTAATCCTTCTGGTTGCAGGAACCTTTATGGATGTAACGCCTGCCATTCTGATCTTTACTCCGCTGTTTCTTCCGGTAGTCAAGACCTTTGGAATGAATCCCGTTCAGTTCGGCCTGATTCTGGTGTACAATCTCTGCATCGGCAATATCACGCCTCCAGTTGGAAACACTCTGTTTGTGGCGATTAAGGTAGGACGAAGCTCCCTGTCGCGGGTAATGCCCTATATGCTTTGGTTCTATGCGGCAATTCTCATAGGGCTTCTTATGGTAACCTATATCCCGGCTGTGAGCCTGGGGCTTCCGGCAGCGGCAGGACTGATCTGACAGCAATACATTTCACTTAATTATACAGCGGGAAAGGATTTCCCGCAGAACCGGAGGAATATTTATGAGCAAAAAAATCGTTGTGATTACCGGAAGCCCTCGCAAAAACGGCAACAGCTTTGCCATGACAGATGCGTTTATACAGGCAGCTGAGGCGAAAGGGCATACTGTAACCCGTTTCGATGCAGCCATGGGTAATACAGGGGGCTGTCATGCCTGCGAAACCTGTTTCCAGACAGGAAAAGCCTGTTCTTTTGATGATGATTTTAATATCCTTGCACCTGAACTTCTAAAAGCTGACGTCATCGTCTTTACCATGCCTGTATACTGGTACTCCATTCCTGCCCAGATCAAAGGTATTATTGATAAGCTGTTCTCCTTCTATGTTGCAGGAAAAGATATTGCGGGAAAAGACTGCGCTCTTATTACCTGCTGTGAGGAAACCGATCCGGCTGCTATGGATGGAGTCCGGATTCCCATTGAAAAAAGCGCCGCTTTACTGAAATGGAATATGGTGGGAGAAGTACTGATTCCCGGTGTGCTCAATCCGGGAGATATCCAAAAGACCGACGGCTGTAAACAGGCCGCTGCTCTGGCAGAAAAGCTGTAAGAAAAAAGAGCGGAACGCTTCTGAAAAAGCAGTCCGCTCTCTTTTTTAATTGTCATTCATCTTAGCCAGTTTTGCAGCCTGATCTGCTGCAATGCAGGCATCTAATATTTCCTGAATATCACCATTTAAGATCTTATCCAGCTTATAAAGCGTAAGATTGATCCTGTGGTCGGTCACACGCCCCTGAGGGAAATTGTAGGTACGGATTTTTTCAGACCGGTCTCCTGTTCCTATCTGGCTGCGGCGCTCTGCCGCTTCTGCATTCTGCTTTTTCTCCAGCTCAATATCATAAAGCTTGGAACGCAGAAGGCGGAATGCCTTTTCCTTATTCTGAAGCTGAGATTTTTCAGTCTGGCTGTAGATCACGATTCCTGTGGGAATGTGAGTCAGACGCACTGCCGAGTCTGTAGTATTTACACACTGACCGCCGTTTCCTGAGGCACGCATTACGTCAATGCGGCAGTCATTCATATCAATCTGAACATCTACGTCTTCTGCTTCCGGCATCACTGCTACTGTGGCTGTGGATGTATGGATACGGCCGCCGGACTCTGTCTCAGGCACACGCTGTACCCGGTGAACGCCGCTTTCATATTTCAATTTGGAATAGGCTCCCTTTCCCGTCACCATAGCTACAACTTCCTTAAAACCGCCGATTCCATTTTCATTCAAGCTTACAATCTCAACCTTCCAGCGCTGGCTGTCTGCATAGTTGGAATACATCCGGTACAGCTCTGCCGCAAACAGGGCAGCCTCATCTCCGCCTGCTCCGGCACGGATCTCCAGAATGATGTTCTTTTCATCATTTGGGTCCTTGGGAAGGAGAAGGATCTTTAATTCATGCTCCAGCTCCTCAATACGCTTTTTGGCATCTGAAAGCTCTTCCTTTGCCATCTCACGCAGTTCCTCATCGTTCTCTTCTTCCAGCATCGCCAGACTGTCCTCCACATCCTGCTTTGCCTGCTTGTACTGCTTATATGCCTCTACGATAGGAGCCAGATCCGCCTGCTCCTTCATCAGCCTGGTAAAACGTTTTGTATCCTGGGTCACATCCGGATCTCCCAGCATCAGCATCAGTTCTTCGTAATGGATCAGCATATCATCCAATTTATCAAACATAATCTTCTCTCCTATCATTATGGCCTTTTAGCCCGCACCACGCGGTCCAGACCCGCCATATCCTTTATCACCTGAAGGCCTTCAAAGCCTGCCTTCAAAAAAAGCTCCGAAACATCTCTTCCCTGGTCAAATCCGATCTCCATACAGACCACTCCGCCGGATTTCAGATGGGCCATGCAGCTGTTTGCCAGAATCCGGTAAAATTTCAGCCCATCCTCTTCACCGTCCAGTGCAAGCCTTGGTTCATGGTCCCGCACCTCCGGCTCCAGCTCCTCTATGACCTTTGAAGGAATATAGGGCGGATTAGATACAATAACGTCAAACCGTTCATCCCGTTTAAGGCCCTCAAGCATATCGCTTTTTATCAGCCGAAGCCGTTCTCTGTTCTCCCCCAGAATCCTGTTCCGGTTTTCTTCTGCCACCTTAAGGGCTTCTTCAGAGATATCAACAGCCGTCACCGACCTGTATCCTCCCAGCTTTGCCAGACTCACTGCAATACAGCCGGAACCGGTGCATACATCCAGTATGGAGCTGTCCGGGTCTGTACACTCCTTCAATACCTGCTCCACCAGAGTTTCCGTATCCTGTCTTGGAATCAGAACGTTTTCATTTACCTTAAATTCCAATCCCATAAAACACTGACAGCCCGTCAAATGCTGTAAGGGAATCCGGGCGGCTCTGGCCTGAATTGCTGTTTCATACCGGTCCGCTGCCTGCCTAAACTGTTCGATCTCAGCTGTCCCATGAACCTGCCTTAAAAATGGCTGATCCCGTCTGGTGAGAAAGGAAGCAAAATTCATATCAAACAGTTCCAGCAGAAGGAGTCTGGCATCCAGATCAGCATCCGGTACTCCGG
>CAUCBQ010000043.1 GCA_958441075.1 uncultured Clostridiaceae bacterium
ATGTCCGAAGGCGTAGTATTCACTACATAGGTACCGGAACCCCGGCGTACCTCCAGTATTCCCTGTGAGACCAGAAGCTTCACTGCCTCCCGGATGGTACTGCGCCCTACACCGAATTTTTCTCCCAGCTCAAACTCATTTGGAAGCCTGGAGCCCGGTTCCAGAGGCGTCTCCAGAATGTAGTGATAGATCCGCTCCTGAACCTCCTCTGCCAGAAGCTTGCTTTTGATATTGGAAAATCCTCCCATTTTCATCTCCTCTGTACCGCATGTTATCCGGCAGCTACCGGAATGCCTTAACTGCCGTTTTAAGAAGCACTCCGGGACGCTTCCAGCAGGCTGTCACCGGTATCACCTTCCGGCGCACATCCATCAGGCTGTATACTGCCATTCTGGCAGATCTGACCGAATATTCTTCTGTAAATGCCGTATCCTCCGAAATCTCCACAAACTGGCCGATCATAGCAAAATTTCCGGAGCCTGCGGGAACGACTTTGGGACGGTCTGTATATTTCCTGGGGGCAAGAGCTGCGCCGGCATAAGGCATCCGGCAGGGAATCACATTGATTACCGTATCCATCAGCTCTCCCATACGCTCTTCATTTATATGAAGGTGGCTTAGATATTCTCTCAGAATCTCCCGTCCCGTACAGTCCTTCATAGGCTTTTTCACATAATCTCCCTCTGCCTCAGGATGCAGTCCATAGCCCCAGAATACTGTCACGTCCGCAGGCTGTCCTGCAAAATAAGGCTGGGCTGTTACGGTACTGCTCATAAGCCATCCGGAATCCCTGAGAGTCATAAAGGTTCCGCTTCCGGAAACATTTCCGGAAAATCCCTCAATGGCCTTTAAGAGCTCATCTCCTCTGGCAGTCACGGTAAAGCTCATCCATCCGCTTTTCTCCGGACAGGCAAAAAACGGTTCCGGTGCGCCCATTCCCGGCTTCACGCAGGAAATCCGGGACCACAGCTCACTGCTCATGGACTTCTTTAACGGAGCAGGCGCCGGTGTGTCAAGGTCTCCCAAAACAGAACCGTCTGTCATACATCCCGCTGTCATAATGCAGAAATCTCCCTGTTTCAATTCTGCCTTTTCAAAGACAAAAGCTTCCCTTGATTCGTCCTCCTCCTGCATCCTGCGCTTTAAGTACAGCGTTTTAACTGTAATACCGGAACCGGAAGCAAACTCCATATCTGTCACCTGACAGTCCTTCATAAATTCTACGCCTCTGGACCGCAGGTAGGCCTCCAGAGGGCGAATCAGGCTGTCGTAAGGATTAAGAGGCAGACAGGTCATTCCCTCCTGGGTGTCAATACATCCAAATTCCATCAGCATCCGCTTCATGCGGCGTCTGAACTCAAACAGACTGCTCCATTTCTGGAAGGCAAAGGCGGTCTGCCACATATACCAGAAATTTGTTTCAAATATATGAGGCGTTTCCTTAAACCAGTCCTCTATGGTCAGGCTGTCCAGCTTCTTTTCATCTGTGAGCAGAAGCCGCAGAAGAGCCATCCTGTCTCCCTGGTTAAAGCCCATGGATTTTACATTTAAAAGCTTTCCCTCCCGGTCTGCCAGCCGCCCACGGGCGCAGGCAGAATGAGAACGGGCAAAATCCTGAATTTCCTCTGAGACACTGCGCCCCTGCTTTTTTAAGGACGGAATGGTATCAAACAGCTCCCGGAAATTTTCATATGTCTTTTCATTCAGCATATGGCTGCCACGGCATACATAGCCCTTTTCCGGCGTTCCGCTGCCGTCATTGCTTCCTCCCAGAATATGGGTTCCCTCATAAATAGTGATGTGGGAGCCGGGGAAATTACAGTCCCGGATCAGATAGGCTGCAGCTGCCATAGAAGCCAGACCGCCGCCGATCAGGTATGCTCTGCGGCTGCCATAGTCCCGGTTGCGGACCAGCGCGGCGTCAATGGCCGTCTGCCGCTCTTCTTCCTTTTTATGCCTTATCCTTTTCAGTTCCTTTAGCGTAACAAGCGCCGCTGTACCTGCAGCTGCCGCTCCCAGAATGCGGGCCGTCCGTTTGCTCATAGCCATATAATCCCTCCTTACAGGTCTGAAAATGCATTTGCCAGAGCTGCAAACTGCTCCAGCGTCAGGGCCTCTCCCCGAACAGCCGGAGGAAGTCCCAGGCTTTCAATCACTGCCGCAATCTTCTCCTTGGGAAATGACAATTCTGGAGAATTGTTTAACCCATTCTGCAGCGTCTTTCTCCTCTGATTAAAGGAAGCGCGGATCAGGCGGAACATAAGCTTTACATCCTTTACCTGAACGGGAGGCTCCTGATAACGGGTCAGGCGGATCACCGCAGAGCCTACATTGGGGCGGGGAATAAAGCAGTTTGGAGGCACATTAGCCACAATATAAGGGCTGGCGTAATACTGCACTGCCAGAGACAGAGCGCCGTAATCCTTGGAACCCGGTCCTACCTGCATACGGTCCGCTACTTCCTTCTGTACCATTACCGTAATATTTTCAATAGGAACATTACTCTCAAAAAGCCCCATGATAATAGGAGTGGTAATATAGTAGGGAAGATTTGCCACTACCTTTATGGGCCTTCCCTGATTATACTCCTTTACCAGCTGATTCATGTCTACCTTAAGGATATCCTCATTGATAACAGTCACATTGGAATAGTCCTTCAGGGTTTCTGCCAGAATCGGCAGCAGGTTGGTATCAATCTCCACTGCCACCACCCGGCCTGCGTGCTCTGCCAGGTACTGGGTCATGGTTCCGATTCCCGGACCAATTTCCAGAACACAGTCCTCCTTTGTAATACCGGCTGCATTTACAATCTTATCCAGTACATGGCTGTCAATCAGAAAGTTCTGTCCAAACCGCTTCTGAAACGCAAACTGGTATTTCTGAATAGTTTCTATGGTCTTTTGTGGGTTCACTAATTTATTGTCCACACTCAATCCTCCTTCAGCCGATAAAGCATCTCTGCATTTTCCCAGGTAATCCTCTCCACTGTTTCCCGGTCTGTTCCCTTAATCTGTGCCAGACGCTCCGCCACAATTCCCAGATTCAGAGAAGAATTGCGCGTTCCGCGGAAGGGTACCGGAGCCAGATATGGGCAGTCTGTTTCCAGAACAATAGAGCTTAACGGTGCATACTCTGCCACTTCCACCAGTTTTTTCGCATTTTTGAAGGTAAGTACGCCGCCAATCCCCAGATAAAAGCCCATATCCAGGTACTCTCTGGCCATTTCCTTCGTATAGGAAAAACAGTGGATCACGCCTCCAAGCTCTTTTGCATTTTCAGCCTTCATAATATCCAGCGTATCCTTTGCCGCATCCCGGCTGTGAATAATCACAGGAAGCCTCAATTCCTTTGCCATATCTAACTGGACTGCAAACCATTTTTTCTGAATCTCATGATCCGGTTCCTCCCAGTAATAATCCAGACCGATCTCTCCCACAGCCCGGATCTTCTCTGAAGCACACCATGCCTTCATCCGGTCTATTCCCTGAGCATCCAGTTCTGCTGTCTCGCTGGGGTGAACCCCTATAGCCCCATAAATAAACGGATACTGCTCCGTCAGAGCCAGAGTGGTTTCGCAGCTTTTTAAGCTGGCAGCTACATTTGTCACTGCCTGTATGCCCTGGGATGCCAGACTGCCCAAAAGCGCCTCTCTGTCATCATCAAATGCCTCATCATCATAATGGGCATGTGTATCAAAAATCATTTTACTGTCTCCTTTATCAGGTAAAAACTGCCGCAGAACACAAACCTCCTGACAGCGGCCTGCATCCTGCGGCAGAAAGGACTTAATCCAGGCCTGACTTCACAGACCGCATAAAATCCCAATATCTTTATAAAAACGTTATCAGCAGATCTCCGCTCCTGCCGGCATCTTCTTTTCCGGCGTCATCAGAGCCAGATTGCCCTCTGCATCCTCTGCACAGAGAATCATACCCTCAGAAAGCAGGCCCGCAAGCTTGGCAGGCTTTAAGTTTGTCACTACCATAACCTTCTTGCCCACCATTTCCTCAGGTGTGTAATGGGCTTTGATACCGCTGATAATCTGGCGGGTTTTCGTTCCGATCTTAACCTGAGAGCATAAAAGCTTCTTAGACTTGGGAACTGCCTCGCACTTCACAATCTCTCCTACCTGGAACTGAAGCTTTGCAAAATCATCGTAGGTAATCTCAGCCTTTGGCTCCAGATCAATTCCATCCTCTTCCT
Organism: uncultured Clostridiaceae bacterium; assembly: GCA_958441075.1. GTDB lineage: Bacteria > Bacillota > Clostridia > Lachnospirales > Lachnospiraceae > Enterocloster. The sequence goes on from CAUCBQ010000043.1 coordinate 4,204, forward strand.
CTGCTGCCTCCGCATCGGCGCCATTTGCCTTTGCTGCCTCTGCGGCCTGAGCTGCCTGAAGGGCCTCTGCCTTTTCAAGCACCTCTTTTACATCCATACGGGCAAAAAGGATCTCCGGCTTATCTGTTACCTGATTGCCGGACGGATACAGACCAAAGGAAGAAAGCTCATCCAGGCTGCGCTTTCCGGTATTTAACTGAGCCAGAATCTTTGCGGAGGTCTCAGGCATAAAGGACTCCAGCAAAGATGCGCCGATGGTAATCGCCTCGATAAGATTATAAAGAACGGTAGAAAGACGATCCTTCTTCTCTTCATCCTTTGCCAGCACCCAGGGAGCTGTTTCATCAATGTACTTATTGCTTCTTCTGAAAATATTGAAAATCTCCGTAATAGCGTCTGCCACTCTCAGCTGATCCATCTTGGCATCTGCCTTCTTAACTGCCTCAAGCACAACTGCCTTTAAGTCCTCATCTTCAGGTGCAGCAGCACCCTTGTCAGCCACAATGCCGCCAAAGTACTTATTGGTCATGGAAATGGTACGGTTTACCAGATTTCCCAGAATATTTGCAAGGTCAGAGTTCATGCGCTCCAGCTCCCAGGAGATCACGCCGTCATTTTCAAAAGGCATCTCATGAAGCACAAAATAACGCACAGCATCTACACCAAAGAAATCTACCAGCGTGTCCGCATACAGCACATTTCCCTTGGATTTGCTCATCTTACCGTCGCCCTGAAGAAGCCATGGATGACCGAATACCTGCTTTGGCAGGGGCAGATCCAGAGCCATCAGGAAAATAGGCCAGTAAATAGTATGGAAACGGATAATGTCCTTACCGATCAGATGCAGATCAGCAGGCCAGTACTTCTTAAACTGATCCGTATTGTTTCCATCGCAGTCATAGCCAATACCGGTGATGTAGTTGGTAAGGGCATCCAGCCATACATAAGTAACGTGCTTCGGATCAAAATCTACCGGAATACCCCATGAAAATGTAGTTCTGGACACACAAAGATCCTGTAAGCCCGGAAGCAGGAAGTTATTCATCATCTCATTTTTACGGGATACGGGCTGAATAAACTCCGGATGCTCGTTGATATACTCGATCAGTCTGGGAGCATACTTGCTCATACGGAAGAAATAAGCCTCCTCCTTGGCAGGCTGTACCTCACGGCCGCAGTCAGGGCATTTTCCATCCACCAACTGAGATGGAGTCCAGAAGGACTCACAGGGAGTACAGTAAAGGCCCTCATAAGCGCCCTTGTAAATATCGCCCTGATCATAAAGCTTTTTAAAAATTTTCTGCACCTGAGCCTCGTGATCCTTATCTGTGGTGCGGATAAACTTATCATAGGAGGTATTCATCAGATCCCAGATCCGGCGGATCTCCCCGGCGGAACGGTCTACAAACTCCTGAGGCGTAACGCCTGCAGCCTCTGCCTTTTCCTCGATCTTCTGTCCATGCTCATCCGTACCGGTCTGGAAGAATACATCATAGCCCTTTGCTCTCTTATATCTTGCGATACTGTCAGCCAGCACGATCTCATAGGTATTGCCGATATGGGGCTTACCGGAGGCATATGCAATGGCTGTTGTAATATAATATGGTTTTTTACAGTCCTGACACATTTTATTTTCCTCTTTTTTCTGGATTCGGGTCATTCAAAGCGCAGGGCGCTCCTGCCCGTTTTAATGGTTTAAGTATAAGCGTTTCCCACATTTTCGTCAAGACAACGCCCCTCATAAGTTGTTTTTTCAGTTCATATAATATATACTATACCCACGTAACAATTCAGGACGGCGAGAAAGCAGGTACAAAGACAGGCGTAAAGCTTGCCTGTAAGCCCGTCTTTGCACCTGCTTTCTCATCGGATATTCTGAATCCCCCACCAAAAACACACTCAATCAAATTTCGGAGGAATATAGCACATGACCCCATCAACCTACCCCAAAAAACATTTATGGATGCAGACCCTTTTAGCCCTGCTGCTGTCCATTTCCCTGCTTACCGGCTGTGCCGCTCCAGCTGCGCCCAGCCCGGCTGCAACGCCATCCCAGACGGAAGCAACCGCCTCGGCCTATGAACAGTATGACGAGGACACCTTAAAAGTCCAAAGTGACTTCGACGCCTTTACGGACCAGCTCTTCTGCTCTGAAGTCGCCCAGTCCCCGATTACGCTTCACTACACTCTGGCAGATCCATCCTCATACGGCATCACCGACTATCCCAGAGATCTGGGTACTGTTTCTGTTGAGGAAATAAAAAAAGACCTGACCGACGTCAGGGAACTGTACAGCCGTCTGACCGCACTGGACAGCCGGAAGCTGCGGGAGGACCAGCTTCTCACCTATACCATTCTCTCATCCTACTTAAATACCTGCCTTTCTCTGGAGGGACTGGAGCTCTATGACCAGCCGCTCTCTACTACTCTTGGCATACAGTCCCAGCTTCCTATTCTGCTATCTGAATACCAGTTTTATACACGTCAGGACGTAGAAGACTACCTGTCTCTTTTATCGTCCATAAAACCCTATTATGACAGCATCCTTGCCTTTGAACAGCAAAAATCCGAGGCCGGACTGGGACTGTGCGACGCAGTCATCGACCGGATTATTCCATCCTGCAGCGCCTATCTGATCGACGCAGATCACAGCTTTATGGCAGAAACCTTTGCTTCCCGTTTAAATGGAATCGACGGCCTTACAGAGCAGGAGAAAAATGACTATATCTCCCGAAATAAGGCTGCTCTTAACGAACACTTTGTACCTGCCTATGAGAGCCTGATTGAAGGCTTAAAAACTCTGAAGGGAAAGGGAACCAACAACGGCGGTCTGTGTCATTTTCCCGAAGGAAAACGATACTATGAATATCTGGTAAATGCCCAGACCGGCACCTCATATAAAGATATTCCTTCTCTAAAAAAAGCGATTCTGGATCAGATGGCCAATGATCTGACTGCTGTAGACGAACTGCTCACAGAAGACCCGTCTCTGGGAGAAAAAATCCTTTCCTACAGCTTTTCTCCTGAAAAACCGGAGGAAATTCTGGAATCCCTCAAAGACCGATGCCGGAAGGATTTTCCCGAATTGTCCGGCTATACCTACGCCATTAAATCTGTTCCAAAAGCATTGGAAGGCATTCTGAGCCCGGCCTTTTATCTTACTGTACCCTTAGACCGTCCTCAGGATAACTCTATTTATATTAACAACGGAACCACAGGAAGCTCCAGCCTTTATACCACCATTGCCCATGAGGGCCATCCGGGCCATATGTACCAGAATCAGTATTTTAACCAGAATCAGCACTGTAATTTAAGAAGTATCCTTGATTTTAAGGGCTATTCCGAAGGATGGGCTACCTATGTGGAGCACTATGCCTATACTCTGGAAAATAACGGTCTGGAGAAAGGCGTAGGAGAACTGCTGCATCACAATGCGGCCTTTACTCTGGCTCTTTACGCCGTTCTGGATATCAGCATCCACTATGAGGGCTGGGATATGGAGCAGGTAAAAAATTATCTGGATCTTTACTTTAAGATCACAGACCCTGATGTGGTATCCTCTATCTATTATGAAATAATGGAGAATCCCGCCAATTACCTTACCTATTATACCGGTTATCTGGAAATCCTCACCATGGAACGGGAGGCCAGACAGACACTTGGCGCAAATTACTCCCAGCTGGAATTTAACCGCTTTCTTCTGGATATGGGGCCGGCGCCTTTTGGGGTAATCCGGACGTATTTTGTGAAGTGGCTGGTGAAGTAAATTATATGTATGCAAAACAATGTAAAACATTTTATTGACAATGTTTGCATCATTGCATATACTAAAGTTAAATGAAAGGAGGTAATTTTCATGGCTACAACTAATATCAATGTTCGTATTGATACAGAACTAAAACAGTCTGCTGAAGCACTGTTTGCGGATCTTGGACTTAATATGTCATCTGCAATTACTATGTTTCTTAAAAGTGCTGTCAGCCACGATGGTATACCTTTTGAAGTAAAGCGGATAACACCAAATGCTGAAACCAGAGCGGCACTTGCAGAGTATGGTGAGATGAAGAAACATCCGGACAAATATAAGAGATACTCATCTTTTGAGGATTTAATGGATGAGGTACTTGCAGATGCTTAACATTGTTCCCTCCAACCAATTCAGAAAAGATCTGAAACTCGCCAAAAAACGAGGACTTAAACTGGAACGCCTCACCGCAGTTATTAATACTCTGGCAGCACAGAAGCCCCTGGATGATAAATATCGCGACCATAATCTGACAGGAAATTACCGTGGTTTCCGTGAATGCCACATTGAGCCAGATTGGTTATTAGTATATCGTATAGACAATGATGAACTGGCACTGTTTCTGTTCCGTACCGGAACACATGCAGATCTCTTTTAATCGGATAGGAGGTAAACAATTATTTTATTTACTGTTCTCCCAGTCGAGTAAGTAAGAGAACTCTCACCTCAAAGTGGTATCCTCTATCTATTATGAAATAATGGAGAATCCCGCCAATTACCTTACCTATTATACCGGTTATCTGGAAATCCTCACCATGGAACGGGAGGCCAGACAGACACTTGGCGCAAATTACTCCCAGCTGGAATTTAACCGCTTTCTTCTGGATATGGGGCCGGCGCCTTTTGGGGTAATCCGGACGTATTTTGTGAAGTGGCTGATTCCGTGGAAGGGGTGAAGCCGGGGTGCTTGAAATAGTCATTGGGATTCATCCCATATGTTTTTTTAAAATAGCGAAAGAAATTTGAATAATCCCTAAATCCAGCCTGCTGGGCTGCCGCTGTTAAAGGGCAGCCCTCCTCTACCAATTCTCTTAACACATTCATCCGTGTTTTCTGCACAAATTGATACACCGTCATTCCCGCTATTTCTTTAAACTGATGCATAAAATAATACTGATTCATAAATAAATATTTTCCCAGCGTTTCTACTGTAATCTTATCCTGAATGTGTCTGCGTATATAATTTTCAGTAATCTGAAGCAATTGAATATCCTTATTATGCCGGTCAAATGAATATACCGAAGGGGCATCCATATACTGATTAAGAAGAACAAACAGCAACGCAAGCAGACCTCTTCCCCGTATATCTGCCCCAAAAACATCCTTTGTATTGTAAAGCTCATACAACTGATCTACATATACCTGTATTTTCCCATGAATCGCAGGGGGATAATGATACACCTTAAACTCATTTCTGGAAAAAATAGCCGTCAGATCTACGGTTTCCGTTGACAATGCCTTCAGCGTTTCCGGAAGCACATGGATCGCCATCCGTTCATACGGAACAGAGAAATCAAGCACTTCCGGAAAATGTTCCTGATACTGATTAATAAAGAGAAAATCCCCCGGTGCCAGATAAAAGGAACTTCCTGCAATAAAGTATTTTACATGGCCCGATACCAGCATATAAAGTTCATAAAAATCATGGCTGTGTCTGTAAATCTTATCCTTATCTGTATCGTAATATTTAAAAATACGATAATCCCTGTCCAAATGAAACTGGTGGCCTGAAAAATGTATCTTCGACATTCATTTTCTCCGCTTCTTCCTTATTATATGCACTTTTTATATTATGGAACAGGCCCTGTTTCAAATCAAGCCTTCCTGAAAGAAAGCCAGTATTTCCCTATCAAAAAGCAGGATTCACAATATTAGAAGCAGGGTTTACTATCGTTATTTTTATATCATAGTGCTATATTTTAAATATGTTTTAAAATTATTTTAGATATTTTATACAAAAGGAGGACTTGCTATGAAAAAAAGAACCTTATTAATCGCTGCTGCCTTTGCTGCACTTTCCTGCCTTTACGGCTGCTCTTCCCAGAAGGCTCCTGCTGCCCCTGAAACCACAGCCGCAAAAACCGAAGCAGCTAAGGAAGAAGAAACCACAGCCGAAAAGCCTGCGGACGACGGAAAGGTATATGAACTCCGCTCCAGTACCAATCAGGCACAGACCGGAACCATCGGACAGGCTCTTGATTTTTTCTGCAAAACAGTTGAAAAAAAATCTGGCGGCCGCATCAAAACAACCGCTAACTATGGAAGCGAACTCGGAAGCCAGTCAGAGCAGGTGGAGATGTGTCAGGCAGGCGCTTTAGAGCTTGTTCTTGCTGCACCCGGAACCGGCCCCGGAGTATGGGTTCCCGAACTTCAGATGTATGAATTCCCCTTCCTTTTTGACAGTAATGATCAGTATCGCACCATCACCCGTTCCATGGAAGATGAAGTAAATAAGCGTCTGGCTCCCCATGGTTTTTATACTTACGGTACCATGTCCATGGGTTCCAGAGATATGCTTACTGTAACTCCTGTAACAAAATTAGAAGATATGAAGGGTCTGAAAATGAGAGGCCCCAATGCAGTTTATATCTCCATGTTTGAAGCATTAGGCGCATCCGGCACTACCATGGACTGGAATGAAGTTTACACTGCCATTCAGACAAAGGTAATGGACGGTATGGAAGCATCTCCTTCCATGATCAACTCCATGAAATTCCAGGACAATGCTAAAAATCTGGCTCTTACCAATCACTGTATGGCCTGCATCCAGTTCTATTTCAACGACAGCTGGTTTAAGTCTCTTCCCGAGGATCTGCAGCAGGTTATTAAAGACTCTGTAGATGAAACAGAAGCTTTCCAGGACAAACTGGATGATGATGACAACGAAAAAGCCCTGGAGCAGATGAAAGCTGACGGCGTTACAATCACCGAACTTTCTGACCTTGACAAATGGGTTGAAGCCTGTGCTCCCATGCTGGATGAATACCGGGCGAAAGGCGATAATTGGAACTCTTTTATCGATATGATTATCGAGTTAAAGAAATAACCAGCCTTTTTACAGGAGGTTTCTCTTTCTATGCTGAAAAAATTATATAACATAGTGGATAAGGCCCGTTCATGGGCCATTATCCTTCTTTTAAGCAGTGTCATCATTCTAAGCCTTGTGCAGATAGTTCTTCGCTATTTTACCTCTGCCAGTCTGCGGCCTTTTGCCTGGGGTGATGAAGTAATCCGTCTTACAGCCATTTGGGTAGCCTTTCTGGCAGCAAGTGTAGGCGTAAAAAATGAATCCCACCTTTCTGTGGAATTCTTCCTGAATAAGTTTTTAAACCCTCGCCAGCTGGTAATCGCCAAAAAAGCTGCTACCGCTATCGTAATTCTGGCTCTGGCCGCTGTTGCAAAGGAAGGCGTCACATATACCCTGAACAGCCGCAACGCCATGCTGCAGAATCTGCCTCAGGTATCGATCGCCTGGTTCTATGCATCCATTCCAGTAGGCTGCATACTTCTTATTATAGAATATCTGGCAAAACTGTTTAGCAAAAATGCGGGAAAGGAGGCAGCATCATGATTCAGGCTCTACTTGTATTTGCCGTATTACTTTTCTTCATTTTTTTGGGATTCCCTATTTTTATGGCTACGTTGATGACTGCCATTATCTTCGTAGTATCCATGGATATTCCATTTTCTCTGGTTACTATACGGCTTTTTGGAAGTATCAATTCCTTTTCCCTGATGGCAATTCCATTTTTTGTACTGGCAGGAAATATCATGGGAAAGGCTCAGATTACAGACAAGCTTGTAAATTTTGCCAACTCTGCTGTAGGACAATTTAAAGGCGGACTGGGATATGTAAACATTCTTACCTCTATGCTTTTTGGAGGTATCCAGGGATCTGGCGCAGCAGATGCCTCTGCGATCGGAGGCATGTTGATCCCGGCTATGGAAAAACAGGGCTATGATAAAGACTATGCAGTTGCTGTTACTGCCGGTTCTTCTATGTTAAGCCCTATTATTCCGCCCAGTATCATTATGATTCTGTATTCTTTTTATACGGAAACACCCGTAGCCCATCTCTTTTTAGGCGGATACCTTCCCGGAGTTTTGATTACCCTGTTTCAATGCGGCGTAAACTATACTGCCTACCGCAGACGCGGCTACAATATCCCCATTACTCCGTTTTCTATGAAAAACTTTGTCCGCACAGCCATCAGTTCCTTTGGTGCCCTTATAACACCTCTTCTGATCCTCTGCGGTATCGTCTTCGGACTTGTTACTCCTACAGAATCTGGTGTACTTGCAATTGCCTATAGTTTATTCTACGGTTTTTTTATTTCCAAAAAACTGAAAATAAAGGATTTTCCGGAAATTCTTATTAACTCTGCTGTTACAACCGCTGTTGTCTTTATGACTATTGCAGCTGCAGGCGTTCTGGCTAATGTACTGGTAAGAATGCAGCTTCAGAATGAAGTTTTGGATTTTGCTGTCAATACACTGAAAAGCCCTCATCTGGCAACTCTCTTCCTGATTGCAGTATTCATGGTTCTGGGATGCTTCCTGGACCCTACTATCATCGTTGCTATGTTTGGCGGTATTGTAGTAGCTGTAGGAAATGCCTTTGGATTTGATCCAATTCATTACGGCATTCTGATGATCATTGTAATGCAGATAGGAGCCATTACTCCTCCAGTGGGAACCTTCCTCTTTATTGCCTGCGGAGTCGCCGGGCTGCCTTTGGAAAAAAGCGTAAAACCTCTTATGCCTTATATTGGAGTAATTTTTGCTGCCCTGCTGCTGATCTATCTGTTCCCAGGGCTTGTAACCTTCCTTCCCAGCCTTATCAGTTAGGCTGCATCATGAAAGGAGAAAAACATTATGCAAATAAAAGCCGACGGTCAGACCTATGCACCAACAGGACTGGCAAAACACGTCTGCGGTCCTGACGACTTTCCCGTAGGAATCATAGGATTGGATCATGGACACATTTACGGCATGAGCAACGGTCTTATGGAGGCCGGCGCAAAACTGGCATTGGTTTATGATCCGGACCCTCAAAAAATGGAAGAGTATTGTGCCCGTTACAGTCAGGTAAAACCGGCCCGCTGCAAAGAAGAAATTCTGGAAAACGATCAGATACGAATGGTTTTATCTGCCTCAATTCCAAATGAACGCTGTCCACTGGGAATTGAAGTAATGGAGCACGGAAAGGACTTTTTTACAGACAAACCCCCCCTTACTACTGCTCAACAGCTGAATCAGGCCAAAGATGCCGTAAAACGTACTGGTCGAAAATATGCTGTTTATTACAGTGAACGGCGCCATGTAGAGGCTGCTGTCTATGCGCAGAAACTTCTGGAAGAAAAGGCAATCGGACAGGTAATCAGTATCGCAGGCTTTGGTCCTCACCGCGCTTCTCTGCCCACACGTCCTCAGTGGTTTTTTGAAAAAGAAAAGTATGGGGGAATTCTGGTAGATATCGGATGCCATCAGATTGAACAGATGCTGATCTATGCTGGAACTTCTGATGCAGCAATCGAACAAAGCCGCATTGGCAACCTGTACCATCCCGAATATCCCGGCTTTGAAGACTTCGGAGACATGACCCTTACCTGCAGCAACAGAGTTGCCGCCTATGGACAACTTCACTGGTTTACGCCTGATGGTCTGGGAGCCTGGGGAGATGGACGAACCTTAATCACTGGTACAGACGGATATATTGAACTCAGAAAATATATTGATGTGGCCCGTGATAAAGAAGGCGATCACATTTACCTTGTAAACCACGAGGGAGAACGCCATATCAAAGCTGCCGGAACTATAGGCTTTCCATTTTTCGGACAACTGATTCGAGACTGTCTGGATGGTACCAGCCTGGCATTTGATCAGGAAATAGAATTCAAAGCAATCGAACTGGCTATTCAGGCAGAAAAACAGGCCCTTCGGATTCATACCCCGATAGAGTAAAACAGGAAGCCTGGTGCACTCCGGCTTTCGGAATGGAGAATTTTATGATATATGTTGCAATCGTTGGAGCCGGTGCCATTGCCGGTATACACGCAGACGCATTTTCTATGTTTCCTGATCTTTGTCAGG
>CAUCBQ010000044.1 GCA_958441075.1 uncultured Clostridiaceae bacterium
TCCAGGGAGATCAGCTCTCTTAATGCCTCCTGTTCTGCCTGGCTTCCTCCCGGCAGTACCGGCTGCTCCTCATCCAGCATCCGTCCCCATAAAAGACGTTCCACTGAGCCTCTGTGACACCCTTCTCCCGCTGTCACTACCGGGTAACTGAGGATCATCCCATCCGGACGAATCTGCTCAGGCGTCAGGCCCAAAGGTTCGTACAGCCATTTTTTATCCCAGTGAACTCCCAAACTCAACGCCAGATGGCCGCCTGCCGAAAAACCGGATACGATAATTCCTTCCGGATCAATCGTCCATTCAGATGCATGTTCCCGTATCTTTGCCGTAAGCAGAGCCAGCTCTCTTAAAGCTGTGGGAAACGGTTCCGGAGCCAGACTGTAATGAATCACAAACACATGGTATCCCATAGACAGATACTGCATGGCAATGGGCTCTCCTTCTCTGGGCGAAAGATGCTCATATCCTCCTCCCGGACAGATAATCACTGCTTTCCTCTTCTTTTCCTGAATTTTTCCGGATTTTCCCAGAATCCAGGCCGTATAGCTGGCCGGTTCTTTCTGTATCCGCCCCTCACGCAGCTTTTCCGGCAGCATCAGTTCCTCTGTCCATGTTCTCATATGTTATTTTCCTCCTGTGCACAGATTCCGTTTTTTACTTCATAGGTTCCCTTCACCAGAAGCTTTCCGCCCTCCATCATCATCTGTCCTCTGGCGATCACTGTATCCAGAACAAGCTTTTCTCCCATCAAAAGCAGGTCCGCATCTGATCCCTGCAAAATACAGCCTTTTTTCGGAAATAATTCCAACGCCTTTGCAGGATTGGAAGTAAAGCAGGCAAGGGCCTCTGAAAGCGCAATTCCACCGTTTAATACCAGAGAACGCAGCTGGGCATACATATTTCCCACATCTGTAACCCCCATTTCCAACAGGTTTCCATATTCATCATAGTTGGACCAGCTTCCCTGGCCGTCTGAGCTTAAGGTAATCCGGTCCATGGGAACGCCTGCCTGACGGGCCTCTTTTAAAAGGCCGATCACAGGATCGTTTACACCTTCGATTACTCCACGAGGAAAATCCTCACAGGTCAGGTCGATGGTTCCGCCAAGCTTCGCCAGCCTGAGGCTGTCCAGAAACAGCTCATGATTACGGTTTACATGGGTAGGCTGGAAGGTTTTTACAGGAATCTCCGTTTCCTCCAAAGCCTCAAAAACCTGACTAAGCCTCTTTTTCCCATCTCCCATGTGAAGAACCACACAGCCGCACTTTCCGCTGATCATGCCTGCGGTCCGCACATCGCTTGCCAGACGGATCAGCTCCTCTGTGGAAATATTGGGTGCCCGATGATCGGATATTGCCAGCTTTAAGCCCAGAATCTCATCAATAAACGCAATGTCCTTTTTTATACTTCCTGTAATGGTCGGAGAAGGCACACCATAAGCGCCGCAGAGGGCGTAGGCTGAAATCCCCTCTTCCTTCAGAGCCTTTACCTTGGCAATAAGATCCTCCGGAGTGCGGCTCATATCGTCCGTTCCCAAAAGGCCCACCAGAGTAGTAATCCCTGCCTTTATAATGGAGGATAGCTGTATCTGAGGGGTTCGGGTGTGAAAGCTGCCTTCTCCGCCTCCTCCGGTCACATGAACATGACGGTCAATCAGGCCCGGAACCAGCTTTTTTCCCTCTGCATCTATAACCCTGCAGCCGCTTCCTCCCTCCAGCCCTTCTCCCACTGCCTCAATCTGTCCACCGCATACCAGTACATCCCGGATACCCATATGCTCCGGAGCATATACATCTGCATTTTTTATCAGTATCATTGTGTTTCCTCCCTTGATTCCAAATTCGGCAGCTTCCCTGGTTCAGACACTTCCGGCTCAGGATGCATCTCACTCCATATCTCATACCAGTCCATACATGCCTGATGCCACCTCTCCCACAGGGGAAGCATATCCTCCGGCACGGGAAAAGAGCACACGGACTCCGTACCTTTCTGCTCCCACATCATTCTCCACCATTCCTCTTCCCGGCCTTTTATCCGCTTCTGTGCCTTCTCTGCCTCTTCTGCCGCTTCTTCCATGGCATCCGCTGCCATTTTAAGCCTCCATTGGTCATAGGCTTCTTCCGTTGGAATCTCCTTCAGCCTGTGGCGCTCTGCCCGTGGAACCGCCTTTAAGCCGGCAATCAGAGCCTGCTCCTCTGCCTGAATCCGCGCTGCCACAGGAAGCCCCTGCTTTTCCTTTTCCATCCGCTCCAGATAATGCTCATACCCGAATGGATAATACATGGCTCTGGCGCCCTCAAATATAAGAACCGACTTTGCCACCTGCCGGATAAAATACCGGTCATGGCTCACAAAGAGAATCGTTCCCTGATAAGCCTGAAAGGCGGATTCCAGCGTTTCTCTGGCCTGTATGTCCATATGGTTGGTAGGCTCGTCCAGAATCAGGAAATTAGGCCGGCTCTGCAAAAGCTCCGCCAGCACCAGTCTGGCCTTTTCTCCGCCGGACAGGGAGCTTACCTTTCTGGATGCCTCTTTTCCCGGAAAAAGATAGGCCCCCAGAATAGATCGTACCTCCTTCTGAGTCAGAACAGGAAAAAGCTCTGAGAAATGTTCCGCAACTGTCTTTTCCGACTGGATAGCTGAAGAATACTGGTCAAAATAGCCGATGGTAATATTATTTCCAATGGAACAGACGCCATCCACCGGAGGGATGAATCCGGCGGCTGTTTTTAAAAATGTAGTTTTTCCCGCTCCGTTTTCCCCTAAAAGAGCAATCTTCTGTCCCTTTCTGATCCGAAGGCTCAGTTCCAACAGCGGATGGCCTTCATAACCGATCTTTAAATGCTCTGCCTCAAGAACCCATTTGCTTCCGGACACCAGAGGATGGATTTCTCCGGTGAAAATATGGGCTGTGTCCTCTCTGGGTGCTTCCACCCGCTCCATACGCTCCAGCATCTTTTTTCTGGATCTGGCAAAGGAAGCCTTGGCCGGCTTATGCTTAAACCGCCGGATCAGCTCCTCCTGACGGGCGATCTCTTCCTGCTGACGGATATATGCCTTTTTCTGAAGCTCATAATCCTTTTGCTTTTTTTCCCTGTAAGCCGTATAATTTCCCGGATATCTTGTGAGCGTTCCTCCTTCCAGTTCATATACGATCTGTGCCGTGCGGTCTAAAAAGAAGCGGTCATGGCTTACCATTACCACCGCCCGTTCATAATTTCTTAAATATCCTTCCAGCCACTGGACTGTTTCCATATCCAGATGATTGGTAGGCTCATCCAGAAGAAGGATATCGGGCTTTTCAAGGAGCAGTCCAGCCAGGGCAGCTTTTGTCCGCTCTCCCCCTGAAAATGTGTTTAACGAACGCTTTTTATCCTCCTTTTTAAAGCCAAGTCCTGTAAACAGGCAGTCATATTCCCTCTCATATTCAAACCGCTCCCTGTCAAACAGCCCTGTTAAGGGACAGCGGCTCATCAGATATTCCTCCACTGTACGCTCCTCATGAAGCAGCGCCTGCTGGTGAAGCATCCCTATGGACAGCTTTCTGGAGCACCGAATTCCCGGTCCCTGCCTTCTGTCATCCCGGTCCAGTTCAAGTTCTCCTGCAAGGAGGCGCAAAAGCGTCGTTTTTCCGGCTCCGTTCCGTCCTACGACCGTAATTTTCTGGGCTCCCTGTATCTCAAAATCAATATGGGAAAGCACGGTTTCTCCGCCCAGAGTAACCGTTCCGTCTGTAATCTGGTATTTCATATGTATTCTCCGCATTAAAAATCTACAGCTGCCCCTTTACAGCCTGTTCCCATTATACAATAGCAGAAACCATTGTCAAGAAGCCCTGACAACGGGGCCAGGGCTTTGGGAACAGCATACAAAAAGAGCCCCCATTCCAGCCCTCAGGCCGGGAAAAGAAGCTCCTTTTGCTGTCTTTTTGTCTTTTATCTTTTTTCAGTTAAATATGCTTTCTAAACTTACGTCCTTCGTCCGGCCTGTGAATATCATGCCTTGGGGAAGATACGGCTTCCGTATCTGGCAGCAAATACCTTTCCGTTTTCATCTCTGAACGCTGTCAGGTATACGTCGCTGTATTTCTTTCTTACTACCCCCTGCCAGGGATAAACGGCCTTCATATCGACGGGGGCGCCGTTTACCTCCATGGAAAGCTCACCGTTTTCCAGCTTTTTAATGCTGAAACGATCGCCTTCACCGGAAATGTAATCACCGACAAGCTCACACTGCTCCTCTTCACTCCATGTCCGTGGAGTATGCTCTGTCCGCTCCTCCTCTAAAGGCAGGCCGCAGTACAGGCGAAGAGCCATGGTTCCGATGGAGTACACCGGAACATCCATGGTATTGCACAGTACAATTACGCCAATTCCCTTCTGAGGACAGAAACAGAGATTGGAGGATACGCCGGGAAGGCTTCCGCCGTGCTCTACCAGAACCATGTCCTCCATCTGGCTCATTTCCAGGCCGTAGCCATAGTAAACGCCCGGCTTTACGATCTGTCTGGGACGGCACATCTCCTCAATGGAATCCCGGTCAATGACCTGAGTTCCGTCCTGACTCTTACCTTCATTCAAGTACATGGCAGCATACTTAAGCATATCGCCCAGAGTGGACTTTAAGGCGCCGCCTCCATGAAGAACAAACGCATCATTTTCATAATCATGGTCTGCCCTCCATTTGCCGTCCTCCAGGGTATAAAGGGTTGCTGCATTTTCATCCAGAGAATTGCGCAAAAAGCTGATATTGCTCCGGTTCATGCCCAGCGGCTTAAAGATGCGCTCCTTCAGATATGCGCCAAAGGAACCGCTTCCGGAATGGCGGCGCACAATATCAGACAGAAGGCCAAAGCCATCGTTGCAGTAGCTCATGCGCTGTCCCGGACGGCCTGTAAAACGGGTCTGGCTGTCCAGACGGCCTGCGACTCTGCGTATTCCCTCTTCTGCAAAATCCTCTCTGTCCACCAGTTCCTCTTCCAGACTGTCCTTTATCCCCATTTCCTGAGCCGTTTTATCCACAACGATTCTCGGAAGAGGGAAATAACCGCCGCTGTGGCTCATCAAATGGCTTAAACGAACGGGTTCCTTCTGATTTTTATTGGTAAACTCCGGAATGTAATCTGATACCGGGTCCTCCACGGACAAAAGTCCGTCTTTCTGCATCTGCATGATGGAAAGAGCGGTAAAGGATTTTGTTACAGATGCCATTCCGAAAATAGTATCCCGGTTGATGGGAAGCTTCTTTTCCTCATCCCGGTATCCAAAGTATTTTTCATACAGGATCTTTCCCGTCCGGTCTACCACGCCTACGGCAATGCCTCTGGCCTTTGCCTCCTCCATGATCTGAGCGGTGTGGGCTTCCAAATGGCTGAGCCCCTGTGTCATTTCCTCAGGTGTCACTGCCCTGCTCATTGGAACATTTCCTCCTTTAAGCGGACAAGTCCCAGTCCGGGATTCTCGGACAGAACCAGATCCTTTGTATTTTCAATGGTAAATCCTCCCTCGTAAGGAAGAGCCTTTAAGGAGAAGCTTGCATCCAGATCTGCTCTTGTAATATTGCCCAGTGCTGCGCCCAGTGCTGCTGCTGCATTGATAGCGATTCCGCTTTCCTCTGCCATACAGCCCAGCATAACCTCTACGCCTGCTGCCTCAGCAATATTTACGATCTTTTTTGCTTCCCACAGGCCGCCGCACTTCATCAGCTTGATGTTGATGAAATCCACTGCTCTCTCAGAGACAAGACGGAGGGCATCCTTAGAGTCCCAGCAGCTCTCATCTGCCATAACAGGCACAGGGCTGTTGGCAGTTACATACTTTAAGCCTTCAAAATCAAAGCGGCGCACCGGCTGCTCTACCAACTCAATATCGTACTCGTTAAGGCGTTTTAAAAGCTCTACAGCCTCCCGTGCGTGCCATCCCTGATTTGCATCCAGACGGATCTTCACATCATCGCCTACTGCCTCACGGATTGCCTTTACTCTGGCAATATCGTCTGCGATATTCGTTCCAACCTTGGTCTTTATCACGCGAAAGCCTGCAGCCACATGCTCCTTTGCGGCAGCAGCCATAAGCTCCGGAGTATCAATTCCCACGGTCATATCCGTTTCGATGGTATTGGAAAGTCCTCCAAGAAGCCTGTAGAGAGGAAGACCTGCTGCTTTTCCCAGAATATCGTGGCAGGCGATATCCACGGCTGCCTTTGCAGTTCCCGCATAGGCTACTGCCCGGTTCATCACGGCGTTAATCCCCTCAATGTTCCTTGGGTCCATTCCGATCAGCTTTTCACGGAATACTTTCAGAGTCTCTACGGTTCCCGGCAGATTTTCGCCTGTAATCAGAGGACCCGGAGAGCCTTCTCCATATCCGGTGATCCCTGCGTCGGTTTCAATTTCCACCAGGCAGCTCACCGCATGGGTGATCACTCCCAGTGAAATGCGGAAGGGACGAACCAGAGGAACCTGCATCATGTGAACCTTCATGTCCGTAATCTTCATAACTGTTGCCTCCTTTTTTAATCCGGCCTGAAATATAAATTCCAGGCCGGTAATTTACACAATTCACGTCCTGTATCTGTATCTTCTACAGGGAATATCTGTCTTATTTCTGGCATCCGCCGCAGAAATGACAGGCACACATATGACCGCCGCCGATATCCTTAAGCTCCGGCTTCTGTTTGGAACAGATTTCCTGAGCCATAAAACATCTTGTGTGGAACACACAGCCGGAAGGCGGGTCTGCCGGGCTTGGAAGATCCCCCTGAAGCAGGATCTTCTTTCTGGTGCTGTGGCGCTCCGGCATCGGAATCGCAGACAGCAGCGCCTGTGTATAAGGATGGGACGGATTCTCATATAACTGATGTTTATCTGCCAGCTCTACCACATGGCCCAGATACATTACCATAACCCGGTCAGAAATATGGCGGATTACGCTTAAGTTATGGGAAATGAAAATATATGCCATTCCCATAGACTCCTGCAGATGGCGCAGAAGATTCAATACCTGCGACTGAATGGAAACGTCCAGAGCAGAAACAGGCTCGTCGCAGACTACTAAGGACGGCCCCAGTACAATGGCTCTTGCGATACCGATTCTCTGACGCTGTCCGCCGGAAAACTCATGAGGATAACGGTTGTAGTATTTTGGATTTAAGCCTACTACCTCCATTACCTTTAAAACATGGGCTCTCATCTCCTCCTTTGAGGTAAAACGCTTCTGAATCTTTAATGGCTCCTCAATGATCTCACCGATGGTCATACGGGGATTTAAGGATGCATATGGGTCCTGGAAAATAATCTGCATCTCTGCACGCATTTTCCGAAGCTCCTGACCGGAAGCTTTTTTGAAATCCTGTCCCTTATAGAGAATTTCACCGTCCGTAGGCTCGATCAGACGCAGTACAGAACGGCCCATAGTAGATTTTCCGCAGCCGGATTCTCCTACTACGCCAAGGGTTTCTTTGGGGTTTAAGGTAAAGGAGACATCGTCTACAGCCTTGATAAATGTCTTTTCTCCGGATCTGAATGTCTGTTTTACCGGGAAAAGCTTTCTTAAATGCTTTACCTCCAAAAGAGGCGTTTCATTTATATGTTCGCTCATTTGGCGCTTTCCTCCCATCCTTTCGTATATTTAAAGCAGCGCACCCTGCGTCCCTTTACCTCAGAAAGCTCCGGCATCTGCTTTCTGCAGATCTCCTTTGCATAAGGACATCTGGGACAGAAGGCACAGCCTTCCGGCATATCGTCAAAGCTTGGTACCATGCCCTCAATTACGCTTAATTCCTTTGTATCATCTCCATCCAGTCTGGGGATACAGCTCATAAGGCCTGCCGTATACGGATGCATAGGCTCGTCAAAAATCTGGTCGCAGGTAGCATGCTCTACTACCTTTCCCGCATACATTACCATTACATCATCTGCAACCTCGGCAATTACGCCCAGGTCGTGGGTAATCATCATAACAGACGTACCCGTATCTTCCTTCAATTCATTGATCAGATCCAGGATCTGGGCCTGAATGGTAACATCCAGAGCCGTAGTCGGCTCATCACAGATCAGAAGCTGGGGATTACAGCATAAGGCCATTGCAATCATAACTCTCTGACGCATACCGCCTGAAAGCTGATGAGGATACTCGTCAAAACGCTTTTCAGCCAGAGGAATCTTAACCTTTTTAAGCATTTCGATTCCCTTTTCCCTGGCCTGCTGCTTTGTAACATTTTCATGGAGAAGAATAGCCTCCATCAGCTGCTGGCCGATGGTAAATACAGGATTTAAGGAGGTCATGGGCTCCTGAAAGATCATAGCCACCTTATTTCCGCGGATCTGACGCATCTGATCCTCATTCTTCTTTAACAGATCCTCTCCCTCAAACAGGATTTCTCCTCCTGCGTACACTCCAGGAGGGGTTTCCACCAGTCCCATAATGGAAAGAGAGGTAATACTTTTTCCACAGCCGGACTCTCCTACGATTCCCAGGGTTTTGCCCCGTTCAACGGAAAAGGAAACGTCATTGACTGCCTTTACCAGACCGGCATCGGTACGAAAATATGTCTTTAAATTTTTAACTTCCAGTATTTTATCTGCCATTGGTTCCTCCTCCATCAGTTTTTCAGCTTGGGGTCCAGAGCGTCTCTCAGTCCGTCGCCGAAAATATTAAATGCAATTACAGTGATCATGATTGCCACACCCGGCATAATGCTGTAAACCGGACGGTAGCTGATAAAGGTCTGGGCTGCGGAAATCATATTTCCCCAGGATGGAGTAGGCGGCTGAATACCGATGCCAAGGAAGCTTAAAGACGCTTCATACATGATAGCATTGGGGATACCCAGCGTTACCAGGACGATAATAGTGGAAAGGCAGTTGGGCACCAGTCCCTTTGTGATGATCCAGAAGGTGGATGCACCGCAGGCACGGCTGGCCTCAATGTACTCCTTTTCCTTTAACTGCATCACAGAGCCGCGGATCATGCGGGCTGTGCGCACCCAGGTTAAAAGTCCCAGTGCGATAAACAGGTTTAAAACACCCTTTCCAAGGAAGGTCATAATCGCCATAGCAAAGATCAGATCCGGGAATGCCTGGAAAATTTCCATAATACGGGAAATCACGCTGTCAATACGGCCGCCGTAGTAGCCTGCAACAGCACCCAGGGTAACTCCTACAATGGAAGCCACGATCTGAGCCACAATACCGATACTGATGGAAACACGGGAACCATAGATAATTCTGGAAAGAATATCACGTCCATATTCATCCGTTCCAAATGGGTGTGCCATACTGGGCTCTGCCAGTACGGCGGAATAGTCCTGATAGGTTGGATCATAGGGCGCAATTACCGGCGCAAAAATAGCCACCAGCACTAAAAGCACCAGAATCCCCGCACAGAACATAGCCATTTTGTTCTTCTTTAAACGGCGAAGGCTGTCTCCGTAGAAGCCAGAGGAATACTGCATCCCCTTCTCCATCATATCTTCTTCAAACTGTTTCTGTTTATTAAAAAAACGTATCATCTTCTTACTCACGCGGCTCCTTTCCCGTATCGAATTCTTGGATCGAGGAATGCATAGGAAATGTCTACCAGCAGATTCACTACCACGAATACAAATGCGATATACATAACCGTTCCCTCAAGAAGGGGAAGATCACGGTTTGACATTGCATCAACTGCCAGCTTTCCGATACCCGGAATGGAGAATACCTTTTCGATCAGCATAGATCCTGTCAGCATATAACCGAAATCCGTTCCCACCAGAGTAACGATGGGGATCATGGCATTCTTTAACGCATGCTTAAGGATGACAGACCAGCGCTTTGCACCCTTTGCTCTGGCGGTACGGATATAATCCTGATTTAACACCTCCAGCATACTGGTTCTGGTAATTCTGGCCATGCTTCCCGCATATCTGGCTCCCAGAGCCACACTGGGAAGAATATAGGAGGCAGCAGAATCAAAGCCGGAAATCGGAAGAACATTCAGCTTTAAGCCGAAGATAATCTGGAGAATGATCGCTACCCAGAATGCAGGAGCAGACACACCCACGATGGAAAGGATCATAACAGCGGTATCAATACCCTTTCCTCTCTGTACGGCAGAGAAGATACCGCATGGAATACCGATCACGGCTGCAAATGCAAAGGACATGCAGGCCAGCTTCACTGTCACTTTAAAGCAGCGAAATAAAGCGTCTGAAACAACCTCTTTTGTAAAATAGGAGGTTCCGAAATCAAAGCGTACTGCTCCCTTTAAGAAATTAAGGTACTGGATATGATAGGGAAGATCCAGTCCCAGCTCATGGCGGACCTTGGCAATGGTTTCCGGGTCCGCACGTTTCTCCAGCATCATGGCTACCGGATCTCCCGGAACGACCTGCAGCAGGATAAAGGTAATAAGACTGATACCCAGAAGCACAAAGATGGTCTGGGCCAGACGTTTTGCCGTATACGAAAGCATAATTTCCTCCTGATATAAAAAATAGGGGGCGGGAGCATATTACGCGCTCCTTTGCCCCCCTGTTTCACATGGATTACTGCTGAATATCCGCGTTCTTCCAGAACATACGGAAGGTAGCATCCATCTCAAAGCCGGTGATCTTCGGATTTAAAAGATAGAACTTTGTTTCATTGTACAGAGGTGTGGTAGCCCAGTCCTCTCTTGTCATGATGTGTTCTGCCTTTGCGTAAATCTCCTGACGCTCGGCCGTATCTGTCGTTGCGATTCCATCCTCCAGAAGCTGCTCAAACTCCTCGTTATGCCAGAAGCTGGAGTTGGAATCTGTCTTTGTCATAGGATAAAGCATACTCTCCGGATCGGAGTAGTCTACATACCAGTTAGAGATACCGCAGTCAACGCCGCCGTTCTTCTTCATATCAGACCATGCGGCAGAGTCAACCTGCTCAACCTCAACGCGGATGCCGGCTGCCTTTGCCTGCTGCTGGAATGCAGTAGCGATTGCCACGTTGCCCTGATACTTGGTGTTTACGGTTACGCGCAGATCAATTCCGTCTGCAAAGCCTGCCTCAGCTAAAAGAGCCTTTGCCTGCTCAGGATTGTACTCAAACTCCGGAAGTGTCTCATCATGTCCGATGATGCCTGCCGGGATATAGGAAGTAGGAACGGTTGCTGTTCCGTGAAGAATACTCTCACAGATGGCCTTGCGGTCAACAGAAAGTGCAATCGCCTGTCTTACCTTTGGATCTGGGAAGGTCTTTGCATTTAAGGTCAGCGTGTAGTTTCCGGTAGGCTGGAAGCCGTGCATCTGATCCTTGATCTGAGGATTGCTGGAGTATACAGGGTAGATGGACGGATCTACGTCTACGTAATCCACATTGCCCTTCTGGTATTCCAGTACCTGTGTATTTACATCCTCAATAAACTTGTAATCCAGACCGTCAAGCTTCACAGCGCCGCCATGATAATCATCAAAACGGGACAGGACAACGCCTACGCCGCTCTGATAGCTGTCCATCTTGAATGGGCCGGTTCCGTATAATACCTGCATACCCCAGGTATCTCCAGCCTCTTCACAGGCTGCCTCAGGATAAACTGCGCAGTATGCTGTGGAAAGAACAGAAGCAAATGGTGCGTATGGCTTAACCAGCTTAATGGTGAAATGTGTGTCATCCTGTACCTGAATACCGGTCATTTCCTCAGCTGCGCCGTCAGCCAGCTCCTTATAGCCCTCTACATTCTCCATCAGGGTAGCCATCTTTGTAAGCTTTACCAGACGCTCAAAGGAATACTTTACGTCAGATGCCTTTAAGGTTTCGCCGTTGTGGAACTTCACATCGGGAAGCAGCTCAAAGCTGTAGGTCATACCGTCCTCGGATACCTCCGGAAGAGCGGCAAGAAGATTCGGCTCCAGACTTCCGTCTGCCATCGTAGTAATCAGAGACTCTGTTACGTTGTCCGTAATCTTCATAACAATACTGTAGGTATACTGCTGGGGGTCCAGAGCTACCTGAGGATCAACTGCCGCTACTCTTACAATCTTGCCGCCAGCCGGTGCTCCGGTTTCGGGCGCTGCCGCCGTAGTGGTGCTTTCTGCTGCTCCTCCTGCCGCTGTAGTCTCCGTCTTGCCGGAGCCGCCGCAGGCTGACAGAGAAAGTGCTGCCGCAGCTAAAACTGCAATTGCTGCAAATCTCTTTTTCATAATTACATCCTCCTGTGCTTTTGTATAAATATTCGATTTAGACACTTTTTTTAGTATAATATTTCAATGATCGTTTGTCAAGGACATCTGTTGCAGAAACAGCGACAAATCGACTTATCACTTTTTTAACATTTTCTACAAAAAGGAAACCATAAACCGCAAAAAAACGGGGATCACGAAGAAACAGCCGCAGATCAGATGGGCTGTCAGGCTGCAGGCTGCCCGTTCCTTTTCAGACAGCTCCTCATAGGCCACAATATGCTCATCTGCAAAATCCACAATATCCGTATAGCTTTTTCTCACCGGCTTCTTCTTTTTCCTTTCCTCCAGCATATGGTGGACCGTCACTCCATCCAGACGAAGATAGGAAAACCAGCCAAGACAGAAAAACAGCAGTCCCACTGTAAGGCAGCCATCTTTAAGCAGGGAGAGCCGCCCCGCTGTATTTACATATCTGTCCCACAAAAGAAGGGCAGTTACAGCAAGGGCGGCTCTTGTTACGCATTTGTATAAAATGGGCCGTATCATATAAGCTTTAAAAAACGAACCTTTTTTACTCATTGCATTTTATCCTTCGATCTCTTTCCTGTAACCTTCCAGCTCCCTCTGATTGCCCCAGACAAAATGACCGGGCAGGATCTCTTCCCACACAGGCTTATCTGTGCTGTAATCGTGGATGGAAGGATCATATACAAGAAGCTGTTTTTTCTTCTCCAGCTCCGGATCAGGGATGGGTACTGCTGACAGCAGGGCTTTGGTATAAGGATGGAAGGGATGGAGGAACAATTCCTCCGCCTCTGCCAGTTCCACGATCCGTCCCTTGTGGATAACGGCAATCCTGTCAGAGATAAACCGCACCACAGACAGGTCATGAGCAATAAACAGGTACGTCAGGCCGCGGGTCTGCTTTAAGTGGTTCAGCAGGTTTAATACCTGAGCGCGGATGGATACGTCCAAAGCGGAAATCGGTTCATCTGCAACTACAAACTCCGGTTCCATAATCAGCGCTCTGGCGATACCGATACGCTGACGCTGGCCGCCGGAGAACTCGTGAGGGAAGCGGGATGCAAATTCCGGCAGAAGGCCTACCTCCCGAAGCGCATGCTCTACCTTTTTCTTTCTGTCATTTTCATCCTTGTAAAGATGGAAATTAATCAGTCCCTCTGAAACGATGTAGTCCACCTTGGCCCTTTCATTTAAAGAAGCCATCGGGTCCTGGAAGATCATCTGACAGGATTTAACTACCTTGCGGTCCAGCTCCTTTGAGATCTTTCCGCTGATGCGCTCTCCCCTGTAACGGATCTCTCCTCCGGATACGGGATTAATCCGGGTGATGGCCCGTCCGATGGTGGTCTTTCCGGAACCGGACTCGCCTACCAGTGAAAAGGTCTCGCCCTTATAGATGTCAAAATTTACATGGTCAACAGCCACAAACTTCCTTTTACCGCTTCCGAAGGTAATCTGCAGGTCCTTGATTTCTATCAGTTTTTCTTTCTCAGCCATTGCCTCTTACCCTCTTCCTTTCATTTTCTCGCGAAGCTTGCGGATGGAATCCGGCTGTTCAATCTTAGGGGCCCTCGGGTCCAGATACCAGGTTTTTGCCTTGTGAGTAGGGCTCACATCAAAAAACGGAGGCTCCTCCTCAAAATCAATGGCAAGAGCCATACGGTTTCTCGGCGCAAAGGCGTCGCCCTTGATCTCATTGAACAGGTTCGGCGGGGTTCCCTCGATAGTAGGAAGTTCTTCTCCCTTAATCCCCAGCTGGGGCAGGGCAGAAAGAAGGGCCCATGTATATGGATGCCAGGAGTCATAAAAAATCTCGTCTACATTTCCATATTCAACAATCTGTCCCGCATACA
>CAUCBQ010000045.1 GCA_958441075.1 uncultured Clostridiaceae bacterium
CCATTCTATGTAAGAATATGACGAGGAACAAATCAGTGCCATATCTGGCTGTCCGGCTATCGCACTGGTTCAGTGTGAACTATTTCCCAAAATCACTTAAAAATAAAATAGAAAAGGCAAAGGAGAATCACATGAGACACTTACTGAATCCCTTAGACTTCTCTGTGGAGGAAATCGATGAACTTTTGGCATTAGCCAGAGATATTGAGAAAAACCTTCCCAGATACGCGCACGTTTGCGACGGCAAAAAGCTGGCGACCCTGTTTTATGAGCCCAGCACCAGAACACGCTTAAGCTTTGAAGCAGCTATGCTGAACCTGGGCGGCAATGTTCTCGGCTTTTCTTCCGCCAATTCCAGCTCTGCTGCAAAGGGAGAAAGCGTTGCTGATACCATCCGTATGATTTCCTGCTACGCTGACATCTGCGCTATGCGCCATCCCAAAGAGGGTTCCGCTTTTGTAGCAGCTCAGAAAGCAGAAATCCCCGTTATCAACGCAGGTGACGGCGGTCATCAGCACCCCACACAGACTCTGACCGACCTTATGACCATCCGTTCCTTAAAGGGCCGTCTGGACAATCTGACAATCGGTCTGTGCGGCGACCTTAAATTCGGCCGTACGGTTCACTCACTTATCAGCGCTATGGTCCGCTATCCGGGCGTAAAGTTCATCCTGATCTCTCCGCCGGAGCTGCGTATTCCTGACAGCATCCGCGAGGACGTACTGAAGCCAACAACATCCCCTTCGAGGAAGTAGGCAATCTGGATGACGCTCTGGGAAGCCTGGATGTTCTTTATATGACCCGTGTTCAGAAAGAGCGTTTCTTCAATGAAGAGGATTATATCCGCTTAAAAGACTGCTACATTCTGACCCGCAAAAAAATGAAGCTGGCAAAACCGGATATGTACATCCTTCATCCCCTTCCAAGAGTAAACGAGATATCTGTAGAAGTGGACGACGATCCGAGAGCTGCTTACTTTAAACAGGCCCAGTACGGCGTATATGTCCGTATGGCACTGATTATGACATTACTGGAGGTAGAAAAGCCATGTTAAATATCAGCGGATTAAAAGAAGGTATTGTTCTTGACCACATTGAGGCAGGAAAGAGCCTGGACATCTACTATCATCTGGGCCTGGATAAGCTGGACTGCCAGGTTGCCATCATCAAAAATGCACGCAGCAACAAAATGGGCCGCAAAGACATTATCAAGATTGAAGGCGGTCTGGATAAGCTGGATCTGGATATCCTGGGCTACATTGACCACAATATTACTGTAAATATTATCCGTGATGACAAAATTGCGGAAAAGAAAGCCTTAAAGCTTCCAAAGAAAATTACCAATGTGATCCACTGCAAGAATCCACGCTGCATTACCTCCATCGAGCAGGAGCTTCCCCATATCTTCTATCTGGCAGATGAAAAAACTGAAACATACCGCTGCCAGTACTGTGAAGAGAAATACAGCGAATACAATCAGTAAAACCATGCGTCAGAACGCATTTATACAAAAAGAAACCGGCCTCTGCTTTTAACAGCGGAACGCCGGTTTCTTTTTATCTTTTTATTTATTTCTTTTCTGGAACAATCTCAATCCAGTATCCGTCAGGATCAGAGATGAAATAAATTCCCATAGACGGATTCTCATAACAGATACAGCCCATTTCCTGATGCTTCTGATGGATTCCTTCATAATCATCCACATGGAAAGCCAGATGAAATTCGCATTCACCCAGATTATAGGGTTCTGTACGGTCCCTAAGCCAGGTCAGCTCCAGAGTAAAATCACTGAGGCCGTCTCCTAAATATACCAGCTTAAAGGAGCCGTCCGAAGCCTCCTTCTCCCTCACCGGTTTAAGGCCCAGAGCCTTCTCATAAAATCCCAGACTCTTTTCCAAATCCAGTACGTTAAAATTAAAATGATTAAATTTTACCATTTATTTACTCCTGTCTTATTTCTGAGGAACCATAACTTCCATACCGCCCATATAAGGTCTTAATGCTTCAGGAATCCTTACGCTGCCGTCTGCCTGCAGATTGTTCTCCAGGAAAGCAATGAGCATACGGGGAGGCGCTACTACGGTATTATTTAAGGTATGGGCCAGATACTTGGTTCCATCCTCACCCTGTACACGGATCTTTAAGCGGCGCGCCTGGGCATCTCCCAGATTGGAGCAGCTTCCCACCTCAAAATACTTCTTCTGTCTTGGGGACCATGCCTCTACATCGCAGGACTTCACCTTAAGATCTGCCAGATCACCGGAACAGCACTCCAGAGTTCTCACCGGAATATCCAGGGAACGGAACAGATCTACTGTATTCTGCCACAGCTTGTCATACCATACAGGGCTTTCCTCAGGTTTGCAGACAACGATCATCTCCTGCTTCTCAAACTGATGAATGCGGTATACGCCTCTCTCCTCAATACCGTGAGCACCCTTCTCCTTGCGGAAGCATGGGGAATAGCTGGTAAGAGTCATGGGAAGCTCTGCCTCCGGTGTAATCGTATCAATAAATTTTCCAATCATGGAATGCTCGCTGGTTCCGATCAGATAGAGATCCTCCCCCTCGATCTTGTACATCATGGCATCCATCTCGGCAAAGCTCATGACGCCGGTTACCACATTGCTGCGGATCATAAAAGGCGGTACACAATAGGTAAAACCACGGCCAATCATAAAATCTCTTGCATAGGAAATCACAGCAGAGTGAAGTCTGGCAATATCGCCCATAAGATAATAGAAACCATTTCCGGCTACTCTTCTGGCGGCATCCAGATCAATTCCCTTAAAGCGCTCCATGATATCTGTATGGTAGGGAATCTCAAAATCGGGAACCGCCGGCTCGCCGAACTTCTCAATCTCTACATTCTCACTGTCATCCTTGCCAATGGGTACGCTTGGATCAATAATATTGGGAATGGTCATCATAATCTTTAAGATCTTCCCGGAAAGCTCGCTCTCCTTTGCCTCTAACTCTGCCAGTCTGGCGGAATTGGCGCTGACCTGCTTCTTCACTTCCTCCGCCTCTTCCTTCTTACCCTGGCCCATGAGAGCGCCGATCTGCTTGGACAGCTTGTTTCTGCTGGCTCTGAGATCATCGGCTTCCTTCTGGGTAGCGCGGTTTTCAGCGTCCAGCGCGATCACCTCGTCTACCAGGGGAAGCTTTCCGTCCTGAAATTTATTTTTAATATTCTGCTTTACGATGTCAGGGTTTTCTCTGACAAACTTTAAATCTAACATGATACTCCTCCTGGATCTCCTTACTGTATTTACATACTTGTTTATGAGTATATAACATTTTCCAGTGAAATAAAAGCCTTTTTTTGAAAAAGCTCCCTTCCGGCGCCTATTCGTCCGTCATCTGGCACAGTCTTCCTAAAAGCTGCTCAAAACAGACCCCGTTTTTAACCGGTATGTGAAGCTCTCCGGAACGCACGATGCAGTCTCTTACAAAATCAGCCGCCAGCTCTGCCGATTTGCCCAAACTCCAGCCCCGGATACAGCCTCCCGCTATAATAGAAGAAAACACATCTCCCGTACCGGGCCGTTCCTCTCCCACAGCGCTGCGGCCCAGAAAGGATACATCTCCCTCTCCCTCTGCCATGGCATTTACCAGATCAGAGCCCTTTCGGATTCCCGTGATAACTACGGCTGAAGGCCCCAGCTTCTGAAGCTGTCTTACAAGGCTGCTCAGCTCTTTCTCGCTCATTTCCCCGTTTTTATAGGGAGTGCCGGTCAGAATACATGCCTCTGTAAGATTTGGGGTCAGTATATCAGCCATGGCAGCCAGCCCCCGCATTCGGCTGCACATAGCCGGCGTATAGGTCGCATAGGAAATTCCGTGATCCCCCATAATGGGATCTACCAGCACCTTTGTCTCAGGGGTCCGAAAGGATGTGATCATATCCTTTACAATCTCAATCTGGCGCTCCGATCCCAGAAATCCTGTGGCAATGCCGTCAAAGGTAAGGCCCAATTCCTTCCATTTTTCAATATAAGGCTCCATATGATCGGTATAATCGTCAAAATAATACACCGGAAACCCGGTATGGTTTGAAAGAATAGAGGTTGGCACCGGACAGCACTGGATGCCCATAGCTGATAAAATGGGAAGAGCCACTGTAAGGGAACAGCGGCCATACCCGGAGAGATCATTAATCATTGCAATTTTCTTCTGATGGTAATTAGACATAAACGGATACTCCTTATTTCAGCTTATCAGCCAGGCCGGACTGGATTAAGGCCCGGCGAAGAGGCATATAAATCACAATGGAAGCAGCTGCAGACAGAACTGCATTGATGGAGGTCGAGGCCACATTCCAGACCAGGGCAAGCTCTGCTGCCGGTTTTCCAAGGATCAGAAGCTTATAATAATATCCAAACAGAGGATCAAAAATCATATTAAAAACAAGGCCGCAGACAGCTCCTGCCGCTGCAAAACGCAGTATATGGCCTCTGTCGCTGCTCTCATTGATATGTCCCAGCCTGTGAGCCACAAACCCGGTAATCAGACCAATACAAAGCTTTAAAACAATGGTTTTCGGGGCATATATTACATAGACCGGATCGAAGAGATCTCCGATGGCCATACCGATGGCTCCGCCCAGCCCGCCGTAAAATCCGCCCAAAATCAAAGCTCCCAGCACACAGACTGCATTTCCCAGATGGATAGAGGTTGCGTCTCCGCCGGGAAGGGTAATCTTGATCTGCAAAAAGGTAAAGACCACATAGGACAAAGCCGCAAAAAGCCCTGTCATGGCAATCTTTGGTAATTTCATAATCATCCACTCCTCACTTTCATTTTATGGTGCATATGGTACCACTAAAGTGGATGGTTATAAATATCCAGTTTATCTTTTTTTAACCAGTCCAGTTTTCAGGAATTTCAATCATGGGATTCCACAGCCATCAGTACACCGTCCGAAAAAGTAATCACACCCTCTTCCTCTGTCAGTTCATTACTGATGCAGAGGCTGGTACCCGTACAGATATCTTTATTCTCCAGAGGATATTTAAAGCCTTTTAAGGTAATTCCCGTTACCTCCTGCGTAAAAGGCAGGAAGGAGATATATTTCCCCCAGACGCTGTCTTTCTTAAATACGGTTTCCCCGTCAATCAGGTACAGACGGTTCTGGGAATCCACGATACTGGCTCTTATACCCTTCTGCAGACAGGGATATAAAAGCTGTATATTGCCGATCATATGATCCAGCCGTCCGCCTGTGGCTCCCAGAATAACGATTTCCTCCGCCCCCATAGCCATGGCCCGCTTTAAGGCCAGTTCTGTATCCGTATCATCCTTTTCCGGCTGATGAACCTCCCAGACAATATGCTCCATCTTCCGGTAAAACGCCAGAACCGACGGATCTGCGGAATCAAAATCTCCTACAATCACATCCGGCACAAGCCCCAGAACCTTTGTAACCTTTAATCCTCCATCTACAGCAATCACCCTGTTAAATTTCTCTTTTTGTAAAAAGGAACCGGCGAAGGCCGGATCAAGCCGTCCGCCGGTAAGGATCAGACATCGTTTCATTTCTCATATTCCTTAAAGATTTCTACCATTTCTCTTGTGCGGGCCGCCGGGTCCGTTCCAAACACGGCGCTTCCTGCTACAAAAATATTTGCTCCTGCCTCCAGAACCTCTCTTACATTCGCTGCGCTGATTCCTCCATCTACCTGAATATCCGTCTTAAGTCCCCGCTCATCACAGAGCGCTCTCACTGCTCTTACCTTTTCCAGCGTATATGGGATAAACTTCTGTCCGCCAAAACCCGGATTTACAGTCATAATCAGAACCATGTCCACCTGGGCCAGAATCGGTTCCAGAACAGAAACAGGCGTTGCCGGATTTAAAGCCACTCCGGCCAGACATCCTGCTTCCTTAATCTGATTGATCACCCGGTCCAGATGCCTGCATGCCTCTGCATGGACAGTGATTACATCTGCTCCTGCCTTTTTTATATCCTCCACATAACGGCCCGGTTCTTCTACCATCATGTGAACGTCAAATACCCTGTCTGTAACACGGCGGATGCTTTTAATTACCGGCATTCCAAAAGAAATGCTTGGCACAAAGGCCCCATCCATTACATCCAGATGAATCCACTCTGCTCCCGCATCAGAAACAGCCCGAAGCTGACCTCCAAGCTCTGCAAAATCTGCCGCCAGAACAGACGGCGCTACCTTATAATACATGGTCTAATATCTCCTTTTCTGCTTTAGTTCCTCATAGATCAGACGGTAATTTTCATAGCGGCTTGGGCTTATCCTGCCCTCCTTTACCGCATCCTTCACTCCGCAGATCTTTTCTCCTATATGGACGCAGCCCAAAAAACGGCATTCGTCCTCAAAACCGGTAAACTCCGGAAAAAAACTCTTTAATTCAGAGGCTTCTATATCGGGGGTATACATGGAGCTGAAGCCCGGTGTATCCATCATATAGGTGTCCTTTTCCACAAAAAACAGCTCTGAATGGCGTGTGGTATGCTTTCCTCTCTCGATTTTCCGGCTGATTCCTCCTGTTTCCATAGATGCCTCAGGCTGAATCCGATTGGTAAGAGAGGATTTTCCCACTCCGGAAGGGCCTGCCAAAACAGTGGTACGCCCTCTTAAAATCTCCCGGACCTGATCCATTCCCTGATTATCCCTGGCACTGATAAAGTGAACCTCATATCCTGCGCCCTCATAGATCCTCCGGTATTCTGCCTCCATATCTGCGTCTCCCAGATCTGCCTTATTAAAGCAGATCACAACCGGAACCTCTTCCATAGCCATCATTACCAGGAAGCGGTCCAAAAGGTTTAAATTGGGGGCCGGCTGAGTCAGGGCAAAGAGCACCAGAGCCTGATCCACATTGGCTGCCGCCGGACGTACCAGGGCATTCTTTCTGGGAAGAATCTCATCAATATTTCCCTCTCCTGCTTCCTCATCCAAAACGGAGAATTCCACATTATCTCCTACCAGGGGTTTAATTTTCCTGTTTCGGAAAATGCCCTTGGCCCTGCACTGATACACCCGGTTTTCACCGTCATTTACATAATAAAAGCCTGCAATTCCCTTAATTATCTTTCCTGTCATACTGATTCCTGTTCTTTATCAGCCTGCCGGGAAAAAAGACACCGGCCAGGACTGGATCACCTTTTCGTCATTATCCACATCCACAACCTCAACAATTCCGCTGTCTACCCCGTAGACCCCCTTAATCCGTGAGAACACAACCGGAATATCCTGAGAACCTACTACCAGTCTGGGACTGATCAGGTTTGTGTATACATAAGTATTGGCATCGTCCGGGTCCTTTTGCTTTAGGCGGATTAAAATCCGCACGCTGCTTGTCTGGGAAGCGGGGCCAATATAATTGCTTAAAGAGCAGGTGGCATCAATAGAACCTACATAGTACCTGCCGTCTTCTCCTGTCTTTGCGGCAGAAGCCTCGGTGGAAGCCTGAGAGCCGTCATTGACTACATAATCTACCGCAGACTGAGGCTCCAGCATGGTGCCCGGAAGCACACTCTGGGAAAGAACCTGGCCCTGAGGCCTGGAAGGATCATATTCATAGGTCACAGTTCCGCTCACAAGACCTGCTGCCTTTAAGAGCGCATCTGCTGTGGCAGCATCATTTTCAAGCAGCCTGGGTACCTGTCCCTGAACCGTTTTGGGACCTGAGCTTATAAAAAGCTCCACTGTATCTCCCGCTTTTGCCTCATCCTTCCCAACACGGATTACCTTTCCCTTCGGCACGGTGTCATGTGATTCCTCTTTCACTGCGGAAATCAGATCCTTTTCCTTCAAAAGCTCCTCTGCCTGCTTTCTGTCCATACCGGACAGGTTCAGCGCCTTTACATCTACCCGGTCGCTTCCCTTACTGATGGTAACGCCCACAGTACTCCATTTTTCTACCGCAATCCCCTCGTCCACATCCTGACGCATCACATAGCCCTCAGCATAGTTTTCTGAATACTCTTCTCCTGTAATCTTCATTACAATGTCGTATTCTTTCAGCTTGCTTTCTGCCATATCCTGCGGCAGATCCAGAACATTTGGCATAGCAGTCTGTCCCTCATCCGGAGTTACCTGGATTTCTGCCATGGACTCTGTCGGTGCCACGCTTTCTGTCTGGTTCTGCTGGCTGCCTTGTCCGCTTCCGGGCCAAAACAGCCCTGTAAGCCTGGAAAAAACAAAAATAACCACAATTACTACCAGTACAGCAGCTACAATACCGATCGCCGCAATCATCCGTTCAAACTGGGTACTTACATCCTCATCCTGCTTTCTGGAAGAGATTTTCTTATGGGGCTCTCTTTTATGGGAAGGGCGGTGTTTAACTGGACGGCCTCCCGGCCCTTCAGCCGGCCTCTCTTCTTCCTCTTCGGTAAAAATGTCTCCTGAACCATTTTCCTCATGGGCTTCCTCAAAGCCCTCCGTTACATTTTCATACTCATCTGTACCCGTATCCCAGCCTTTCCGGCGATGATGGTCCCGGATCTGGCTTAACTCGCTTTTAGAGATAGGGCGTGTCTGATAAGGATCTGGCTCATCTTCATTTTCCCCGGTTTTATAGATATCACATTCCGGGTCTATCAGCACCCGGCGCAGATCATGGATTACATCTTCAATGGAGCCATATCGCCTGTCCGGCTTCTTTTTGGTACATTTTAAAATGATATCCTCCAGACCGGGATAGATCTTTGAATTGTACTCTCCCGGAGGCACCACAGGGTCTTCCAGATGAGCCAGAGCTACCGCTACGGTGTTATCCCCCTCGAAGGGCACCCGGCCTGTAACCATCTCATAGAGGGTAATTCCAAAAGAATAGATATCGCTGCGCTCGTCACAGTATCCCCCTCTGGCCTGCTCCGGTGAAATATAGTGCACTGAGCCCACCGCAGCCGATGAATTCACGGTCTGGCTGGAAACAGCCCTGGCAATGCCAAAATCTGCCACCTTTACCTTTCCGTCCTTTGAAATAATCATGTTCTGAGGCTTAATATCCCGGTGGATGATATGCTGCTCATGGGCAGCCGCAATTCCCTGAGCCACCTGGATGGCAATACCGATGGCCTCTTTGCTGTCTAAAATATCCTTTTTTTCAATGTAGCTTTTCAGGGTAATCCCCTCAATCAGCTCCATGACAATATAATGAAGATTTCCCTCATCGACTACATCATATACATTTACAATATTGGGATGGGAAAGCCGTGCTGCTGCCTGAGCCTCCATCTTAAACTTGCTTACAAAATTCTCATCTGATGCAAATTCTTCCTTCAGCACCTTAATGGCTACCAGACGGTTTAAGGTATGGCACTTTGCCTTATAGACAACAGACATTCCGCCGGAGCCGATTTTTTCCAGGATTTCATACCGTTCCTGAAGGTAGGTTCCAGGATTTAACATGGGCCTGTTCCTCCTTCCTCCGGTTTTACAAGGACAACTGCAATATTGTCGATTCCTCCGCCCTCGTTGGCCTCATTAACCAGCCGCTCTGCTTTTTCCTTAAGGGAACCGGAGCCGGATACAATGGCGCAGATCCTCTCATCCTCCACCATATTGGTAAGGCCGTCAGAGCAGAGCAGAATGTAATCCTCCGGCTCTATATCTGCCTCGAAAAAGTCTGCTTCAACCCTGGTTCCAATTCCCATTGCGCGGGTAATAATATTCTTCCTGCGGTTGTAGTCCGCGCTTCCCCGGACCATTTTTCCTCTGGCAACCATCTCCTCCACATAGGAGTGATCCCTTGTAATCTGGCGAATCCGGCCCTCATGGATCAGATAGAGGCGGCTGTCACCAATATTAGCTGCATAGAGAGTTCCCTCCTCTATCACCGCCGCCACCAGGGTACAGCCCATACCGCTTAATTCCTCCCGCTCCAGGGACTCTCCATAAAGCCCTTCATTGACCTGACGGATTCCTTCCTGAAGCTGAGTCACTGCCGCTCCCTTCTGACAGCGGGTTAAATACACCACCAGATGCTCCACTGCATACCGGGAAGCAAAATCACCCGCCTGATGACCGCCCATTCCGTCGGCTACCAGAAAAAGATTGGGCAGAGAACCGATCTTTTCAGGAGAAGCATAGATATAGTCCTGATTCATGGAGCGGACTCTCCCTGTATCTGTCAGCGCATATGCTTCCATATCATCCCTCTCCTTCCATATAACTCTTTCTCAGCTGCCCGCAGGCCCCGCCGATATCCCGTCCCATCTCCCGGCGGACCGTGGCGTTGATACCGTGATCCTCCAGATATTTCCGGAACGCCTCAATGGCCTTCCGGTCAGACTGGACATAATCCCGTTCCTTGATGGGATTGACCGGTATCAGATTTACATGGCCGTGCTGGTCCTTTATCAGCTTTGTAAGGGCTGCAGCCTCCTTTAAATTGTCATTTACCCCTTTTACCAGACTGTACTCAAAGGTCAGCCGCCTTCCCGTTTCTTCAAAATATGTATGGCAGGCATTAAGAATATCCTCCAGATGGTAGCTGTTCGCCACCGGCATCAGGGTTTTTCGCACCTCGTCATTGGGGGCATGCAGAGACAGGGCCAGAGTAACCTGAAGTCCCTCTTTTGCAAATTTCAAAATCCCCGGTACAATGCCGCAGGTGGATACGGTCAGGTTTCTCTGGCTGATGTTAAGCCCCTTCTCATGAGAAATCAGGCGCAGAAAGCGAACCACATTGTCATAGTTGTCCATGGGCTCTCCTGAACCCATAACCACCACATTAGACACTCTTTCCCCTGTAATCGTCTGTATCCGGTAGATCTGATCCAGCATCTCAGAAGCACGCAGATTGCGCTCCAGACCGTCCAGAGTAGAGGCGCAGAAACGGCAGCCCATACGGCAGCCCACCTGGGAAGAAATGCACACGGAATTGCCGTGATGGTATTTCATCCACACGCTCTCGATCACATTTCCGTCTTCCAGGCCAAACAAATACTTCCTGGTACCGTCTATGGAAGAAATCCGTTCTCCCACGGTCTTTAAAGCAGTAATGCTGTAGTGCTCCCCAAGCTTTTCCCGAAGGCTCTTTGATAAGGTGCTCATCTGGTCAAAGTCTGTCACCAGCTTTACATGAAGCCAGTCATAGATCTGCTTTGCCCGGAAGGGCTTTTCTCCCAGTGCTCCAAGCTCTGCGGTTATTTCCTCCAATGTCATAGATTTGATATCTTTTTTTCCATTGCGGTCTGTTACATCTAACATAAAAAACTCCTGTATTTTAAAGTAAACCTGTATTTTTATCCGCGCCGTTTAAAAACGCTGATAAAGAAACCGTCAAACTCCTTCCACGGGCCCACTCCGGGCAGAATCTGAAGCTGTCCCTCCTGTAAGGAAGCCGAAGAAACTTTCTCCCATCCCGATGGGAGCTTCCCGCTTATGTCCACAGGCTCAAAGGGAAGCTTCTCACAGATCCAGGAAGCATTTGCCTCATTTTCACCCTTATTAATAGTGCAGGTACTGTAAATGAGCATTCCGTTGGGCTTTACATATCTCCATACAACAGATAAAATCTGACGCTGCAGTTCTTCCAGCGCCTTTATGCCGTCTTCTGTCATATGATACTTGATATCCGGTTTTCTTCCAATAATTCCCATTCCCGAACAGGGGAGATCAGCAATTACGATATCTGCTTTCTCCTCGCTGGACGGATCAAACACTGTGGCATCCCATACCTTAGCCCGAATATTCGTCAGGCCGCAGCGGGCAATATTATCCTCAATGAGAGAAACCTTCTGTTCTGTTAAATCCCGGGCTTCCACCAATCCCGTCTGACCCAGTTTATCTGCCAGATGGAGACTCTTTCCGCCGGGGGCAGCACAGACATCAATGATGGTATCGCCCTTTTTCGGATCAGCCAGCTGTCCCACCAGACTGGAACTGATATCCTGAACCTGAATCCATCCCTCCAAAAAGGCAGTCAGCCCTTCCAGATAATCATAGCCTGACAGAGCAATCATAGAATCAAAACCTTCCATGCGCTCTGCCCTGGCTCCCTCTTCTCTCAAAGATTCCAGTATCTGTGATACCGGAACCGAGCTTTCATTGCATCTGACCCAGGTAGGACGGGGTTCTAAAAAGGATGAGGCTATAGCCTCTGCCTGCTCTTCTCCCCAGTCTCTGACCCATTTTTCATACATCCAGCCCGGAAGGCTGAAACGCATGGCAGGGTCATCAAAGGAAATGTGTTCCTTTTCCCTGGAAATGGTACGCAGAACCCCGTTTACAAAGCCCTTTAAGCCCTGAAACCGGTGCCTGACTGTCAGCTTGACTGCCTCATTGCACACCGCGCTGTCCGGCACCCGGTCCATA
The DNA here is from genome assembly GCA_958441075.1 of uncultured Clostridiaceae bacterium. Lineage (GTDB taxonomy): Bacteria > Bacillota > Clostridia > Lachnospirales > Lachnospiraceae > Enterocloster. Next base: position 12,308 of record CAUCBQ010000045.1, read on the forward strand.
TAGAGAAGCTGATATACGCTCATCCGGAGGATATTTCGGATCAGAGGCTTCATCTTATCTGTCTTTGTTTTTGAATACCGGTTGATTACCCCGTCTAACTGGAGCATATATTCCAGCGTTCCTTCTGTAACACGGGTGATAAAGGCCCTGTCCGCCTTATCCAGATACTGATATTTATAAAGAGCCTGGTTTAAAACAAGATGGACGAAGCTGCCCTTTTCGAGCACCTCCGTCAACACTCCAAGGATTATTTCCCTGTTTTCCAGACCCCGGTCTGTCTGCTTTGCCATAGCTTCCTCCTGTTAATTATCCCGATCTCTGTTCCCAAATAAAAGAAGCAGACGCAGAAGCTGAAGGATGGAAGCCGCAGCAGCAGCTACATAGGTTAAGGCCGCAGCGCCCAATACCTTTCTTGCCTGTCCCACTTCCTGTCCCTGAAGGATACCTATGGAATCCAAAAGCTTTACTGCACGGTGGGAAGCATTATATTCTACCGGCAGAGTTACAAGCTGAAAAAGCACAGCGGCAGAAAAGAGCAGAATCCCCAGATTAACCAGAAAGCCTCCGCCTATAAAGAAGCCGATAAGAATCAGAGGCCAGGAAATCTGAGCGCCGAAGCTGGCCACCGGCACTAAAGCGGCTCTCAATCGTAAAGGCACATACTCTCCCGCATCCTGCATGGCATGGCCGCACTCATGTGCAGCAACGCCAATAGCCGCAATGGAGGTGGCCCCATATACTGCATCCGACAGATTTACCGTTTTGGTTCGGGGATCATAATGGTCAGTAAGATGACCAGATACACGGCGAACTGCCACATCATAGATTCCCTGAGAACGGAGCAGCCGCTCTGCCGCCTCTGCTCCCGTAAGTCCGCAGCGGCTTCCCACACGGGCATAGGTGCTGTAGGTGGCATTCAGTTTGGCGGAAGCCATAAGGGACAGCACCATTCCGATGAGAATCAGAACATAGGTAGGGTCAAAATAGGGCATATAAAACATATAGATTCACTCTCTTTCTAAGTTAAAACATCATTGCAGGAAAATTACTCTCCCAGTATTTCTCCCTCTTTTACAGCATAGCCTCTGAGGAAGGTTTCCACATCCATGCGCTTCTTTCCTTCTAACTGAAGCTGACGGATGGACAAAAGGCCGTTTCCCGCTGCCACCACCAGACGATGGGGATCGCAGCAGACCACCTGGCCCGGTCTGGCATCCGCCGCCGTTTCCTCCAGCACATCTGCATCCCAGAGCTTTAAGGTTTTGCCGTGAAGGGAGGTATAGGCACTGGGCCATGGATTTAAGCCCCGGATCAGGCGCTCAATGGCTCCTGCCTCCATAGACCAGTCAACCTGTCCCAGAGACTTTGTCAGCATCTTTGCATAGGTAGAATCCTCATCTCTCTGAGGAGTCCTTACCGCTGTCCCCTTCTCAAGCTTTTCAAGGGTGGAAAGAATAAGCTCCCCTCCTGCCTGGCTGAGTTTTTCAAACAGGCTTCCTCCTGTTTCCTTTGTATCCAGAGGGATTACTGTCTTTTCCAGCATATCTCCCGTATCCA
>CAUCBQ010000046.1 GCA_958441075.1 uncultured Clostridiaceae bacterium
TGTTATGGACCGCTGGCTCTTATCCAAGGTGAACTCCATGGTGAAGACAGTTGACAACAGCCTGATGAACTACCAGATCCCTGAGGCAGCAAGAGCCCTTCAGGAGTTTGTAGACGATATGAGCAACTGGTATGTGCGCAGAAGCCGTGAGCGTTTCTGGGCAAAGGGTATGGAGCAGGATAAGATCAATGCCTATATGACGTTGTATACCGCTCTTGTAACCGTTGCAAAGGCAGCGGCCCCTATGATTCCGTTCATGACAGAGCAGATCTATCAGAATATCGTGAGAAATATTGATGCAGGCGCACCTGAGAGCGTTCATCTGTGCGACTACCCTGAGGTAAAGGAAGAATGGATTGACCTTGCTCTGGAATCTGATATGGATGAGGTACTGGATACGGTTGTTATGGGCCGTGCTGCCAGAAATACAGCCAATATCAAGAACCGCCAGCCCATTGCCCAGATGTATGTAAAGGCAGACCACGAGCTGTCTGAGTTCTATGTAAAGATTATTGAGGAAGAGTTAAATGTTAAGAAGGTAACTTTTACAGAGGATGTACGGGCATTTACCTCCTATACCTTTAAGCCGCAGTTAAAGACAGTGGGACCCAAGTACGGAAAGCTTCTTGGAAAGATCCGTCAGGCCCTTACAGAGCTGGACGGCAGCGCTGCCATGGATACATTAAATGAATCCGGCGCACTGACCTTTGATTTTGACGGACAGGAGGTTGTGCTTACAAAGGATGACCTGCTGATCGATGTAGCAAAGAAGGACGGCTATGTAACTGAGGAGGACAATTATGTGACCGTTGTCCTGGATACCAATCTGACTCCTGAGCTGATTGAGGAAGGCTTTGTCAGAGAGGTAATCAGCAAGATCCAGACCATGCGTAAGGAAGCCGGTTTTGAGGTGATGGACCACATTGCCGTATATCAGGATGGAAATGACCGCATTGCAGAGCTTATAAAGGCCAATGCAGATGAAATCAAGACAGAGGTTATGGCAGACCACATTCATCTGGGCCAGATGAAGGGCTTTGTAAAAGAATGGAGCATCAACGGAGAGAGTGTAATTCTCGGCGTTGAGAAGCTGATGTAGGGAGAAAATGAGAGTATAAAAAGCCGGCCCGCCCTGAAACCGTATGTTTTGGGGCGGACCGGGAAATAAGGAGGAGAATCCAATGAATCCTATGGAGTTTGATAAGGCCACATTTAAAAAATCCGTAATGTATAATGTAAAAAGCATGTTCCGCCGCACCATCGACGAGGCTACCCCTCAGCAGGTGTTTCAGGCGGTTGCCTTTGCGGTAAAGGACGTAATTATTGATGAGTGGATTGCAACTCATAAGGAATACGAGAAAAAGGATGCAAAGACAGTTTACTATCTTTCCATGGAGTTTTTGATGGGAAGGGCTCTGGGAAACAACATTATTAATATCTGCGCCCGCAAGGAGATTGCAGAGGTGCTTGAGGAGCTGGGCTTTGACTTAAATGCGATTGAGGACCAGGAACCGGATGCAGCCCTTGGAAACGGCGGTCTGGGACGTCTGGCAGCCTGCTTCCTTGATTCCCTGGCTACGCTGGGATATCCGGCCTATGGCTGCGGCATCCGCTACAAATACGGTATGTTTAAGCAGAAGATCGAAAACGGCTATCAGGTAGAGGTTCCGGACAACTGGCTTAAAAATGGCAATCCCTTTGAGATCCGCCGTCCTGAGTATGCGGTAGAGGTAAAATTCGGCGGTTATGTACGGATTGAAAACAGAGACGGCATGAATCATTTTGTACAGGACGGATATCAGTCTGTAAGAGCCGTCCCCTATGATTTGCCTGTAATCGGCTATGGCAATAATGTGGTCAACACTCTGCGTATCTGGGATGCAGAGCCTATCAATACCTTCAATCTGGATTCCTTTGACCGGGGTGATTATCAGAAGGCAGTGGAGCAGGAAAATTTGGCAAAGACCATTGTGGAGGTGCTCTATCCCAACGATAACCATTATGCAGGAAAGGAGCTGCGCTTAAAGCAGCAGTATTTCTTCATCTCTGCCAGCGTTCAGAGAGCAGTTTTAAAATATAAGGAGCTTCACGGTACCATCCATGGCTTCCAGGATAAGGTAGTATTCCAGTTAAATGATACCCATCCTACGGTAGCAATCCCTGAGCTGATGCGTATTCTGCTGGATGAGGAGGGACTGACCTGGGAGGAAGCATGGGATATTACCACAAAAACCTGTGCATACACCAACCATACCATCATGTCCGAGGCTCTGGAGAAGTGGCCCATTGACCTGTTTTCCAGACTGCTTCCGCGTATCTACCAGATTGTGGAGGAGATCAACCGCCGCTTTGTAAATGAAATCCAGGCCCGCTATCCGGGAGATCAGGAAAAGATCCGCCAGATGGCAGTTGTCTATGACGGTCAGGTCCGTATGGCATACATGGCAATCGTGGCAAGCTTTTCTGTAAATGGCGTGGCAAGGCTTCACACGGAAATCTTAAAGCATCAGGAGTTAAAGGATTTCTATGAGATGATGCCTGAGAAATTCAATAACAAGACCAACGGTATTACCCAGAGACGTTTCCTGCTTCACGGAAACCCGCTTTTGGCAGACTGGGTAACCTCCAAGATCGGAGATCAGTGGATTACGGATCTTCCCCATATTGCAGAGCTTCTTCCCTGTGCAGAGGATAAGGAATGCCAGAAGGAGTTTATGCAGATCAAATATGAGAATAAGGTCCGCCTTGCAAAGTACATCAAGGAGCACAACGGCATTGACGTAGATCCCAGATCTATTTTCGATGTGCAGGTAAAGCGTCTTCATGAGTACAAGCGCCAGCTGATGAATATTCTCCATGTAATGTATCTGTATAATCAGTTAAAGGATCATCCGGATATGGATATGGTTCCCAGAACCTTTATCTTCGGTGCAAAGGCAGCCGCAGGCTATAAGAGAGCCAAGCTGACTATTAAGCTGATCAATGCAGTGGCAGATGTGGTAAATAATGACAAGTCCATCGGCGGAAAGATCAAGGTAGTATTTATTGAGGATTACCGCGTATCCAATGCAGAGATCATTTTCGCGGCGGCAGATGTAAGCGAGCAGATTTCCACAGCCAGCAAGGAGGCTTCCGGTACGGGCAACATGAAGTTCATGTTAAACGGCGCTCTGACTCTGGGTACTATGGACGGCGCCAATGTGGAGATTGTGGAAGAGGTTGGAAATGAGAATGCGTTCATTTTCGGTATGTCTTCCGACGAAGTAATTGCCCATGAAAAGAACCGCGATTATCAGCCTGTGGATATTTTTAACAGTGATCAGGAGATCCGCCGGGTGCTGATGCAGCTTGTAAACGGCTTCTATTCACCGGACAACCCAGAGCTGTTCAGGGATATTTACGATTCACTCTTAAATACAAAGAGCAGCGACCGGGCAGATACCTATTTCATCCTTAAGGACTTCCGTTCCTATGCGGAGGCCCATAAGAAGATTGATAAGGCATACAGGGATTCCTCCTGGTGGGCAACGGCAGCCATCCTGAATGTAGGACACAGCGGAAAGTTCACCTCTGACCGCACTATTGAGGAATATGTAAGGGATATCTGGCATTTAAAGAAGATCACTGTGGAGGCATAATAACCGCAGTCTGAGACAGCAAACGATCCGGCTCCGGCGTCTGTAACAGGGCGCCGGAGTCTTTTTACAACGCTGCCGGCCTGAAGTCAGGCGCGCTGTATACTATAACAAGGGAGGTCATGACATGAAAATCCGTGACATTTTAGCAGAGGGAAAACCGACCCTGTCATTTGAAGTATTTCCGCCCAAAACCCAGGATAAGTTTGAGACGGTTGAAAGGGCGGCAGAGGAGATCGCAGGGCTCCATCCGGCCTTTATGAGCGTTACCTACGGAGCGGGAGGAGGCACCAGCGATTATACCGTAAAGATTGCGTCTGATCTGCAGGAAAACTGCGGGGTGACGCCGCTGGCCCATCTGACCTGCGTATCCTCCACCAGAGAAAAGGTACAGCAGGTATTAGGGGAGCTGAAAGAGCATAAAATCGAAAATATCCTTGCTTTAAGAGGCGATATCCCACAGGATGGAAAGACGCCGCAGGTGTACCACTATGCCTCGGAGCTGATCCGTGAGATTCGTGAGGCAGGGGATTTCTGCATTGGGGCCGCCTGCTATCCGGAGGGGCATGTAGAATCAGCCAACAAGTCTGTGGATATGGATTATTTAAAACAGAAGGTGGAAGCAGGCTGCGACTTTGTTACGACCCAGATGTTTTTTGACAACAGTATTCTTTACAGCTATCTGTACCGAATCCGTGAAAAGGGGATTACTGTGCCGGTAATCGCAGGCATTATGCCGATTACCAATGTAAAGCAGGTAAAGCGCAGCATCCAGATGTCAGGCTGCTATATGCCCGCCCGTTTTATGTCCCTGGTGGATAAGTTTGGAGATGATCCGGCAGCTATGAAGCAGGCGGGAATCGCCTATGCCACGGATCAGATCATTGACCTGATCGCAAACGGTATCAGGGGAATCCATGTATATACCATGAATAAGCCGGATGTAGCGGCAAAAATCCGGGAAAATCTGTCGGATATCGTGAAATAGAAGATTCCGTGCAACAGGAGGCATGTAGATGGATATTTCTTCCGTAAACAGAAGAGAGGTGCTGCGCTATCTGGGGTATAAAGGTCAGGAAGCCCCTTCAGAGCCGGTTGCAGCCGAGATAGAGAAATGTCTGGGCCTTTTGGGAGAAAAGGCAGAGCCGAGGTACCGGGTCCGCTCTTTTTCGCTGGAACTGGGCCCGGAGCATGAAATATGTTTTGGAGGGATTCGCACAGGCAGCAGACAGCTTTTTAAAAATCTGGCAGGCTGCAGTGAAATTCTTGTGTTTGCCGCTACCCTGGGGCTGGGGGCAGACTATCTGATTCAGAGGTATAACCGTTTGCAGATGAGCCGCGCTGTGATTTTACAGGCAGCTGCAGCAGCTATGATTGAGGAATACTGCGATCAGGTCTGCAAAGAGTTAAAAGCGGAGTATGAGGCCAAAGGGAAGTATCTGCGTCCCAGATTCAGTCCGGGCTATGGAGATTTCTCTCTGGAATGCCAGCCCTCTCTTCTGGAATGCCTGGATGCGGGAAAGCAGCTTGGAATACGGCTTACGGCAGGATGCCTGATGATGCCGTCCAAATCGGTGACAGCGGTGATGGGGCTTGGAGAAATGCCCTGCCGCTGCGAGGTAAAAGGCTGCGAGGCCTGTGAGAAAAAAGACTGCGCCTATCGGCGGCAAACAGGAAGCGAGGGTTAAGAGATGAACGTTTTACAGGAAATGAGACAGCGGCGTCTGTTTTTTGACGGCGGTATGGGAAGCCTTTTACAGGCCAGAGGATTAAAGGCAGGAGAGCTGCCGGAGAGGTGGAATCTGACTCACCCGGAGGAAATCTGCGGGATTCACCGCCTGTATCTTCAGGCTGGTGCGGATATTGTGACAACTAATACATTTGGAGCCAACCGCTTAAAATACGGCGATGAATTAGAAAAAATTGTAAAAACAGCAGTAAGCCATGCAAAAGATGCAGTAAAGGCAGAAGGACACGGCTATGTGGCGCTGGATCTTGGCCCTACGGGGAAGCTTCTTAAACCCCTGGGCGATCTGGATTTTGAAGACGCAGTCAAGCTGTATAAGGAAACGGTATCCTATGGAGCACAGGCGGGAGCCGACCTGGTGCTCATTGAAACCATGAGTGACAGCTATGAGTTAAAGGCTGCCGTGCTTGCTGCCAGGGAGGCGGGCTTTTCTTCTGAAACAGGAGAGAGGCTGCCCATTTTTGCCACAGTGATTTTTGATGAAAAGGGAAAGCTTTTGACCGGAGGCGACGTATCTTCTGTCACAGCCCTTTTAGAGGGACTGGGGGTAGACGTGCTGGGAATTAACTGCGGTCTCGGGCCGGTGCAGATGAAGGGAATTGTAGAGGAGCTTCTTCGGGTATCCTCTATCCCGGTTCTGGTCAACCCCAATGCAGGCCTTCCAAGAAGCGAGAACGGAAAAACGGTGTACGACATTGATGCGGCTCAGTTTGGTCAGGTAATGGAAGACATTGTAAAAATGGGAGCTGTTATCGTGGGAGGCTGCTGCGGAACCGGTCCGGAGCATATCCGGGAAACGGTAAAGCGGTGCAGGGAAATCCCCGTGATCTGGCCGGAGAAAAAAGGCAGGACCGTGGTTTCCTCCTATTCCCAGGCGGTGGTATTTGACAAAAAGACTGTCATTATCGGAGAACGTATTAATCCCACAGGCAAATCCAAATTTAAGCAGGCTCTCAGAGACAACAACCTGGAATATATTCTGCGGGAGGGAGTAACCCAGCAGGATAACGGAGCAGATATTCTGGATGTAAATGTAGGTCTTCCGGAGATCGACGAGCCTTCCGTGATGGAGGCAGTGGTAAAGGAGCTGCAGGCGGTGGTTGACCTGCCTTTGCAGCTTGATACCTCCAATCCTGAGGCCATGGAGAGGGCCCTGCGTATTTATAACGGAAAAGCCTTAATCAATTCCGTAAACGGAAAAAAAGAGGTGATGGAGCAGATTTTCCCTCTGGTGGCAAAGTACGGCGGTGTGGTTGTGGGGCTTTGTCTGGATGAGAATGGTATCCCTGAAACGGCAGAGGGAAGAATCGCCGTGGGAAAAAAGATCATCGCCACAGCCGCCTCCTACGGCATCGGACCGGAGGATATTATTCTGGACGGTCTTTGTATGACGGTCAGCTCTGATAATGAAGGGGCCCTTACTACGCTGGAAACCCTGAGGCGGATTCGGGATGAGCTGGGAGGAAAGTCCGTTTTGGGCGTATCCAATATTTCCTTTGGCCTGCCTCAGAGAGAGATTGTCAACAGCTCCTTTTTTACTATGGCTATGGAATGCGGCTTAAATGGCGCGATTATCAACCCCAATTCTGAGGCCATGATGCGGGCCTATTACAGCTTTAATGCTTTGATGAACCGCGATCCTCAGTGCAGCCGGTATATCGGTATTTACGGCAGCCAGACCGGGAGTCTGGGGCAGACCATTTCCCGGACAAAAGGCGCAGGAAAGGAAACAGAGGGAGATTCTCTGGGAACCCTCATTGAAAAAGGACTTAAAGAGGCTGCTGCAGAGGCAGTAGAGGTACTTTTAAAAGAGAAGGATGCTCTGGATATTATCAACGGGGAAATGATTCCTGCTCTGGACCGGGTTGGAAAGGGCTTTGAGAAGGGGAGCGTTTTTCTTCCCCAGCTTTTAATGAGCGCAGAGGCGGCAAAGGCGGCCTTTGAGGTCATCAGGACCCGGATGGAAGGAAGCGGGCAGGGACAGGAGAAAAAGGGAACCATAATTCTGGCTACGGTAAAGGGGGATATCCACGATATCGGTAAAAATATTGTAAAGGTTCTTCTGGAAAACTACAGCTATGAGGTCATTGATCTGGGAAAGGATGTGCCTCCGGAGAGGATTGTTCAGGAAGCAGTAAAGCGCCATGCTCCTCTGGTGGGGTTAAGCGCCCTGATGACAACCACTGTGCCCAGCATGGAGGAAACCATCTGCCAGCTGAGAAAGAAAGCGCCCTGGGTAAAAGTAATGGCAGGCGGCGCAGTGCTTACAAAGGAGTATGCAGATACCATTGGCGCGGACGCTTACTGCCGTGACGCCATGGCATCTGTCCACTATGCGGAAACGGTTATTGGATGAAAATGAAAATGGTTGTAGAAGAAAGGAAGCATATGGGACAGAATGTAAGGGAAAATATAGAAATCCTTTTAAAGGGAGCCTGGGTAGGAGGCACTATGACCGTGCCGGGAGTCAGCGGGGGCACCATGGCCATGGTACTGGGGATTTATGACCGCCTGATTTCCTCTGTGAGCCGTGTATTTAAAGACCCGAAAAGATCCATCCCCTTTTTATTGTGGTTTGCCCTTGGAGGGACAGCGGGTATCCTGCTCTTTTCCAAAGGGATCAGCCTGCTTTTGGACTCAGGGTGGGCTGTTCCGGCCCGGTTTTTCTTTCTGGGAGCGGTAGGAGGTGGAATTCCCCTGATTTTCAGAGAGGCGGGAATCCGGAGATTTGGCTCAGGAGAAGCTGTTTTTCTGGGAATCGGCATCGTAAGCGCCCTGTTCATCGGCCTGATTCCCGAAGGGCTTTTTACGCCGGCAGGAGGTGGAATCTCCGATTTTCTCATACAGGCAGCAGGGGGAGTGATCATCGCGGTGGCTCTGGTTCTTCCGGGAATCAGCGCTTCCCAGATGCTGTATATGCTGGGCATTTATGAAAGCACCTTAAATGCAGTGGGAAGTATGGATATCGCAGCATTGATTCCTTTGGCAGCAGGGGGCCTGCTTGGCACTTTTTTCTCTGCAAGAGTGCTTGAGGGACTGCTGGAAAAGCATACCCGGCCTACCTTTCTTATTATTCTGGGATTTATGCTTGCCTCCCTTCCGGAGCTGTTTCCGGGGATACCGGAGGGGATTGATGTCGTGTACAGCCTGACGGCTGTGTATGCGGGCTTCATGCTTCTTTATAAGATAGGGAGTGTGAATTAGCTATAGCCATCCCACTGTTTCTGTGATATGATAATACCCTCAGAGAGCGGAAAATCAGCCGTTTTGGGGCTGTCAAATAAAAGAAAGGAAGACGGTTATGTATAAATGCTGTATTTTTGATCTGGACGGTACGCTTGTAAATTCCATCTATGCTATAAAACGGTCTGTAGATGGGACACTGGCACATTTTGGTCTGGGGCCCATTACCCTTGAAGATACCAAAACCTTTGTGGGAGACGGATATAAAAAGCTGGTAGAGCGGGCTTTAGAGGCTTATGGAGATCCGGAGCTGATTCATTATGAGGAGGCCCTTGAGGTGTATAATCAGATATTTAAAGAATGCTGCCTTTATCGGGTAGAGGCCTATGAAGGAATCCCGGAGCTTCTGGCATTTTTAAAGAAAAACCATATTCTCTGTGCTGTTTTGTCCAACAAGCCTCATTTAAGAACCATAGAGAATGTGGACCATGTATTCGGGCCGGAGATATTTGACCGGGTATATGGCGAAAGGGAGGCTGTGGGAATCAAAAAAAAGCCGTCTCCGGAGGGCGTAGAGGCCCTGCTTGAGGAGCTTGGAATTTCCAAAGAAGAGTGCCTTTATCTGGGAGATACCAATACGGATATGGAAACAGGGAAAAATGCACAGGTAGATACGGCAGGCGTTCTCTGGGGCTTTCGCTCCCGGGATGAACTTAAGGTATATGGACCTGCGCTTCTGGCAGAGCATCCTATGGATGTGGCGGAATTTATAAAGGGCGTGAATCACATTGAATAGACAGAAAAAGAACGATACAGCACAGGGGAAGGCAGAATGGTCAAAATGGGGCATTCTGGTTCTTTTTCTGCTCCTTGGCTGCCTTGGGCTGGCAGGCTGCGGGAAAAAGGCGCCTTTGGGAGCATCCGGGAAAACAGAGGAGGATGACCGGCTTTTCGTAGTCACTACTATTTTTCCATACTATGATTTTGTACGTCAGATCGGAGGAGACCGGGTGCGGTTAAATCTGGTGGTTCCGGCCGGAATGGACAGCCATTCCTTTGAACCTACTCCGGCAGATATGATTACCATTCAGAAGGCAGATCTGATGATCTGCAACGGCGGAGCTATGGAGCATTGGGTAGATCAGGTAGCAGCATCCCTTGATACCGGTAAGCTGAGCCGTCTGACTATGATGGATTATGTAGATGTGGTGGAAGAAGAGGTTGTGGAAGGAATGGAGGAAGAGGAGCACGGTCATGAACACAGCCATGAGGAGGAAGAGGCCGGGACGTTTGATGCCCATGACGGCCAGGAGCTTGAAATTGAATATGATGAGCACATATGGACCTCTCCTGTGAATGCCATTAAGATCGTGAGCATTATATCAGATACACTGTCAAAAATGGACCCTGCCAATGAAGGGTATTACAAAGAAAATGCGGCGTCTTATGTGAGAGAGCTTTCAGAGCTGGACCGCCAGCTTCAGGAGATTGTATCCCACGGACGGCACAGGATGATGATACTGGCAGATAAGTTTCCGCTGCGGTATTTTGCAGATACTTATGGTCTGTCCTACAGGGCCGCCTTTTCCGGCTGCAGTACCGATACGGAACCAAGCGCCAGAACTATTGCCTATCTGATCGACCGGGTGCGGGAGCACGACCTGAAGGCTGTATATTATCTGGAGCTTTCCAGTCACCGGACGGCAGATATTATCAGCGAAGAAACGGGAGCAGAGCCTCTTCTGTTCCATTCCTGCCATAATGTAAGCCGCAGGGAGTTTGATGAGGGCGTGACCTATCTTCAGCTTATGCGAAGAAATGCAGAACAGCTGAAGAGAGGACTTGAGTAGGAGGAAAAATGGAACCATTGATCAGATGTGAGCATGTGGATTTCGGATATGAAAACCAGGATGCGGTGGTAGATGTAAATATGGAGGTGTGTCCCGGAGATTATCTGTGCATTGTAGGCGAAAACGGATCTGGAAAAAGCACACTGATGAAGGGGCTTTTAGGGCTTTTAAAGCCCATGGCGGGAACACTTACAGTATCGGAGGAATTAAGGCATACAGGAATCGGATACCTGCCTCAGCAGACAGCGGCACAGAAGGACTTTCCTGCCTCTGTTCAGGAGGTTGTTTTAAGCGGCTGCTTAAACCGCAGAGGACGCCGTCCATTCTATTCCCGTGCAGAAAAGGCCGTTGCGGCAGAAAATATGGAGCGTCTTGGAATCACTCCACTGGCAAAACAGTGCTACAGAGAGCTTTCCGGAGGACAGCAGCAGAGAGTTCTGATTGCCAGGGCTCTGTGTGCAACTGCCAGGCTTCTGATCCTGGACGAGCCCATTACAGGACTGGACCCCATGGCAATTCAGGATTTTTACGCTATGTTAAGAAGGCTGAACCGGGAAGACGGGGTGGCGATCCTTATGGTATCCCATGACCTGAGAAATGCAGTAGAGGAGGCAAACAAGATTCTCCATCTGCAAAAGCAGGTGCTGTTTTACGGCCCTGCCCATGATTATATGAACAGTCAGGCTGCGGGCCACTTTTTCCATGAAAAGGAGCGGGGACAGTGTATTCCTACTGCGGCCTGCCGTATGGTCCGTCCTGAAAATGAAACAGGTGTAAATGAGGAGACTGACTGCTGTGAAGGAGGCTGCTGCCATGAACATATTAAGTGAAATGCTTTCGTATCCCTTTATGGTCCGGGCTCTTGTGGGAGGAATGCTGGTATCCCTGTGCGCCTCTCTTTTGGGGGTAAGTCTTGTATTAAAGAGGTATTCCATGATCGGGGACGGGCTATCCCATGTTTCCTTTGGGGCCCTGTCTATTGCTCTGGCAATGGGATGGTCGCCTCTTAAGGTATCTATTCCGGTTGTGGTTCTGGCGGCCTTTTTTCTGCTTCGGATTACGGAAAACAGCCGCATCAAAAGCGACGCGGCTATTGCCATGATTTCCGCCAGCGCCCTGGCAATCGGTATTATCGTTACCTCTCTTACCACCGGAATGACAACGGATGTGAGCAGCTATATGTTCGGAAGCATTTTAGCCATGACAAAAGAAGATGTGGCCCTGGCTGTGATACTGAGTCTGATCGTCCTGGGGCTTTTTGTGATCTGCTATAACCAGATGTTTGCAGTGACCTTTGATGAAAATTTTGCAAGGGCCACAGGCGTCAACGTGGGCTTTTACAATATGGTTATTTCCGTCCTTACGGCAGTTACGATTGTTCTGGGAATGCGTATGATGGGAGCCATGCTGATTTCCAGCCTGGTGATTTTTCCCTGTCTTACCTCCATGCGCGTATTTAAAAGCTTTGGAGGCGTTATGATTTCTTCGGGGCTTTTATCCCTTGTGTGCTTTCTTTTGGGGATGATGGCCTCCTACCAGTTTTCCACTCCTGCGGGAGCCAGTGTGGTAGTGGTGAATCTGGCGGCTTTCCTGATTTTCAGCGCCTGGCAGATGCTTGGAAGGAGAAAATAGGGGGTCTGGTTTCAGGCAGATACGGAAAAGCTCCGGATGCGACAGCCGTCTTGACATTCCGGAGAGTATGTGCCACAATATGAAGTTGGTAAGACTGTGAATGCAGTAGAAAGAAGGAAGAAGCTAAAATGACAAAAATTGATATTATCTCCGGTTTCCTTGGAGCCGGAAAGACTACATTTATTAAAAAGCTTTTACAGGAGGCCATTTCCGGAGAGCAGGTAGTGCTGATCGAAAATGAGTTTGGTGAAATCGGAATTGACGGCGGATTTTTAAAGGATTCCGGCATTGAGATCCGGGAGATGAATTCCGGCTGTATCTGCTGTTCTCTGGTGGGAGACTTTGGAAAATCTCTTGCAGAGGTACTGACAACCTACAAACCGGACCGTATTATCATTGAACCGTCCGGAGTGGGTAAGCTGTCTGATGTTATGAAGGCAGTGATTGACGTATCTGCAGATATGGATGTAGCCTTAAACAGCGCTGTTACCATTGTAGATGCAGCAAAGTGTAAAATGTACATGAAGAACTTCGGCGAGTTCTTCAATAACCAGATCGAAAATGCAGGCACCATTGTTTTAAGCCGTACCGATATCACAGATCCGGCTAAGATTCAGAAGGATGTGGAGCTGATTCGTGAGAAAAATCCCAAGGCAGTCGTTGTTACTACACCTCTGGGAGAGTTGGGAGGGGATCAGCTTCTGGAGATGATTGAGAAGCGTGATACCATGCTGGATGATTTAATGGAAGAGGTGAGAGAGCATCATCATCATGATGAGGAGTGTGGTTGCCACGACCATCATCACGGTCATGAGCATCATCACCATGACCACGGCGAATCCTGTACCTGCGGCTGCCATGACCACGAGGGTCACGCCCATCATGAGCACGAACACCACCATCACGACCATGACCACGGCGAATCCTGTACCTGCGGCTGCCATGACCATGAAGGCCATGAGCACCATCATCATGCCGATGAGGTATTTACAAGCTGGGGTATGGAAACCATTGTTCCTGTTACAAAGGATCAGCTGGAGGATGTCTTAAAGCGTCTGGCAGATACAAAGGAATTTGGTGATGTACTGCGCGCAAAGGGAATGCTTCCTACAGAAAATCCCGGCGAGTGGCTGTATTTTGATCTGGTTCCACAGCAGTATGAGATCCGTCAGGGCCGTCCCGACTATACCGGTAAGGTATGTGTCATTGGGGCCAACTTAAAGGAAGAAGAATTAAACAGCGTATTCGGAAGAGGCTAATGAGGTTTGTATGATGGGAAATGAAATAGAAGATAATGTAATGCCCCTCTTTTTAATCAATGGATTTCTGGAGTCCGGAAAGACCCAGTTTCTGGAATTTACCATGGAGCAGGATTACTTTCAGACAGAGGGAAAGACACTGCTTATTGTCTGTGAAGAGGGAGATACGGAGTATGATGAGAAAAAGCTTAAGAAAAACCATACAGCGGCAGTTTATGTAGATGATTTTTCCAGGCTTACTCCGGAATATCTCAATGAGTTAGAGGTGATTTACCGTCCGGAGCGTGTGATTATGGAGTGGAACGGTATG
>CAUCBQ010000047.1 GCA_958441075.1 uncultured Clostridiaceae bacterium
CCTCTTTCCAAACCATCCGTCATCCAGGACAAACAGCTCTGCCCCCAGCTCCTTCGCCCTGAAAGCCAACTCGATCAGGCTTTCCCTGTTAAAATCAAAATACGTGGCTTCCCAGTTATTTACAACAACAGGCCGCAGCCTTTCGGCCCATGGACTCTGCATCAGACATGTTCTGTAAAGCCTGTGGTAGATCTGTGACATCCGTCCAAAGCCCTGATCGGAAAACACCATCACTGCCTCGGGGGAAAAAAATGTTTCCCCCGCTCCCAGTTTCCATGAAAATCCCTGAGATTGGATTCCTATCATCATTCGGGTATTCTGATGCATATCCACTTCTACATCCGCCTCGAAGCTTCCGCTGTACACAAGATTCACAGACCATATTTTCCCTATTGTTTCGCCGATTCCTGGGGTTGCCAATGCAAAAAAGGGATTTTGCCCGTGTCCCCCGGCTCCTCTGGTACTCCCCACCTGAAACAGGCCCTGACGCACTGACTGCACCGTAAGCCCACATTCTCTGGCCCATGCTCCGGTGAGAGTAACTGCTTCAAAGTCATTTTCCAGAAAGCTGAGGCTGGCTGACATCACTCTCTCAATTCTTATAAAATCGGTTCCATAATTTTCAACTTCAACTCTCTGCGTGATCGCATCGCGGGACTCAAACACACCATAAACCAAATGCACTCTTACATTCATAACCGGATCGTCCAAAATCAGTTCCAGTCCCTCTGCCAGAGTATCTGCCACTGTGGGTAGGCCCTCTATTTTTTCTTTGCCCTGAAACAGCCGATAACCAGAAAATCTCAGATCCGTAATCCGGGACCCATCCGGATATTCCACAGAAAAGGCCGGAAGACGCAGATCCGGACACCCCCAGACGGGATAAGTGATCGGATACTGCTCCAGACGAAACTGGTTATTTCCATCTGTTCCGCACAGATAGCTTGCCTTTTTTATATCCTTTACAATATAGCTGAATGTTTCATCCTCCAGCCTGCTTCCCCAGTAAAGCTGCATCAGATGCCCGCTGTCTGCTGCATACAGGATCAGCGAGGTACGGCAGGTTTGTAGATGAAACGTTTTTCCCTCTTCCAGAATCTGTATCATTTTTCCATTTCCTTCTGATAAAATTCAGAGAAAACGGCTCCAGTATCCTTATTAAAGGTATCCACCGCCGTAATACCCACCATTGCACCCGTATAGGCCCAGCCAGGAGCGTGTTCATCACTGAGCACGGAAGCGTCCAGAATCGGCCCGACCTCTTTGTATTCTCCGTCTCCCTCTGCAAAATAAAACTGCATTTCTTCCTGACTGACCCGAACCATCAGCCTTATATGACTTTTCTTTTCCTTCAGATATTCATAATTCCCCTCCAGGGGCTCAGAGAACACCTCCCCATCCCTGCACAGAATATTGACCATTCTGGCCCTTTTCACCTCATCATACCCTACATAGAGATAATAAAATACCTTTGTATTATAGTAACAGGCCAGACCTGCTGTCTGAGCATAGTGATAGGGTTGGAAAAGAACCGTGGTACCGGCCTCAAAAGAAAAATTTTTCCATCTTCTGGCAATCAGCGACTGATTAAACAGCGAAGTCAGGGAGTCCCCTCCCTTTAAAAACAGGCCATTATACTGAAAACAGATCATTTCTTTTAAAGGCCTGCGAAGCCACAACCATTCCTCTGCCCCCAGATCTGCCTCTGCCGGGAAATGCGTTCGGTACTCAAATCCCGTCCTGTTTTCTTTAAGCTTTCCCTCACCGCACATTGTATCGCCGCTTTTATTCACAGGCGCCTCCACCTCTACAAGAGGTACACAGTTCCCCTGAACCATTCTGGGCCATCCATCGATCCATTCCAGCTTCTGCAGGGCTGTCTCCCTCCCCAAAACACATACATCCTTCCGATCCAGATATCTTGCGCACAAATGGGTCATATACCACTCTCCATCCGGTGTTTCCACAAAATTCCCGTGACCGGATTTTTTCAGGATCGTATCCTTTTCCCAGGATGTAATCAGAGGATGATAGGGAGATATCTCATAAGGCCCCCAGAGTTTTTCCGAACGGGCCACGCAGATGGAATGATGCCTTCCTGTGCCGCCCTCCGCAGCAATAATATAGTAAAACCCGTCCTTTTTCATCAAATGGGGACCTTCTGTTCCTCCGGTACTGCTTCCGGAAAATACAACCTTAGCCTCCCCAATCATTCCCTTTTCCATATCAAATTCCTGAAGAAGCAGGCCGTTGAATTTCCTGTGTCCGGGAAGCAGACGGGAATCCCACTGGGGATTGAGTACATAATGGCGCCCGTTTTCATGGAACATGGACGGGTCAAAGCCTGAGGCGTTAATAAATACAGGCTCGCTCCATGGACCTTCGATCCTTCTGGCTGTAACCACATAGTTTTCCACATCTTTAAAGCTGCCGTCAATCTGCCTGGAAATGGTATATACCAGGTAGAAAAGCCCGTTATCATAGGATAGGGCTGGGGCCCACACACCGGCAGAATCGGGAATCCCCCGCAGATTCAGGCCTTCCAACAGTCCTCCTCTGGCCTTCCAGTGCACCAGATCCTCTGATTCATACAGAGAAACTCCCGGCAGCCACTCAAACGTAGATGTAATCAGATAATATTTCCCCTCAGCCCTGCAGATACAGGGATCTGGATGAAATCCTCTTAAAACAGGATTGACGATCATATTCCACTTCCTCCCATATAGTGATAAACAGCCTGTGCCACCCCGGCATGATCATTATCGCCTGTGATAAAATCTGCTTTTTTCTTTACCTCTTCCACCGCATTTGCCATGGCAACTCCCACACCTGCTGTTTCCACCATTTCCTCATCATTTTCATTATCACCGATGCACATAACCTCTTCCAGAGGGATATTCAAATGCTCTGCCAGTTCCCGGACGCCGCTTCCTTTATTGCAACCTAAAGGATTGACATCTACATAAAAAGTATCTGATTTTGCTACATGAAACAGCCCCATTTCTCCAAGCTCTCTGCGAAGCTGCTCATAATGATCCTCCTCAACCTCTTTTATAGCAATCTTTACAATCTCTTCTTTATGCTCTAAAGCTTTTTTACGCAGGCCGTCAAAATCACTGCAATACACAAAGTCAGATTTCAAACCGCCATTTTCTATAAGTTTTTTCAGGTGATCTGATATCCTTCCATTGGTATAATTGCAGTCTGCGGCAGAAAGGAAAATCTGACTGCCGTACTTTTCTGCCGTAGCGATCACGATCTGTACTAACTCTGCATCCATAATAGTCTGCTTTACCACATCTCCATCCAGAATCAGCCCTCCGTTTAACCCAACTCCGCAGGGTCTGATTCCCAAATCCTTAAAGACAGGAAGCATTCCACTCATAGAGCGTCCGGAAGCAATAGCCACTGTCACACCCTGATCCACGGCATATCTTACAGCCTGTATATTCTCATGTAAAAGTTCCTTCCTGCTATTTAATAACGTTCCGTCTATATCCAGACAAAGCAGTCTGATCTTCTTTTCCATCCCTTTTCCTCCAACCTACAATTCCTCTGTCACAATCCTACCATAAAAGCACATCCTGGTCCAAAAGCCGCAGCACTGCTTCAATAAAGAAATAATCTCCATAGATAATAGGAACATGGCGGTCATGCTCGGTCCAATAGGAACCTGACCCCATCTGCACGATAGAATCATAGGACGGCTCCCAGTTGCAGAAACGTTTATCCGTGGCCTTCAGGATCTTTATTGCACCATTTAAATAAAATTCACGTTCACTCTCAGGTACCTGGGCTGCAATTTCCAACAGCCCACAGGCTGCACAGGCCCCTGCCAGAGAATCCCAGTAAACAGGCTCCTTAGGAGCTCTGAAATCCACCAGAGCCACTCCTCCGGTACGGTCTGTCTGCGCCATAAAATAATGAGCCGCCTTTTTTGCCGTTTCCAGATATTCCTTCTTTCCCGTGTGCAGATAGCTTAAAGCAAAGCCGTAAATTGCCCAGGACTGTCCTCTGGACCAGCAGGAGCCGGAACCATACCCCTGTCCGCCCGGTGTTTCCAAAAGTGTGCCATTCGTAGGGTCAAGCACAATAATGTGATTACAGGAGCCGTCTGTGCGCACGGTATTGGCCATTACAGTGTCTGCATGATCCATGGCTATATACTCAAATCTGGGGTCCTCAATGGTATCTCTGGCCCAATACAGTAACGGAATATTCATCATACTGTCCACAATTACCCATCCGGCCCGATCCCGGTTCCAGGAACGGATAAAACGGCCTCTTGGATTATAGCGTCCTGCCAGCAGATGGGCTGCATGAAGGCCTCTTGCCTTCGCCCTCTCATTTCCTGTAAGCCGGTAATCTGCCACTGCAGAATGAAGCCACATAAAGCCCACATCATGATGAAGGCCTGTATATACCTCAAACGCCTTATCCAGACGTTCCTCTACCCTCTGGGCTGTATTTTTATATTTTTCCTCTCCGGTTGCATGGTACATCTGCCACAAAATTCCCGGCCAGAATCCATTGGTCCACCAGACAATATCGGTTTCTGCCTTGTCCTCTTTATATACTCCGTCCTCGGCAATATAGGGAATTTTTGCCCCTACACGATCACATTCCGCTGAAATTTTCTCTTTGATTTTTTCCCATGTCTGCTCCGCCCATCTGCGGTCTTCTTCCATTAACTGATATTTCATCTGTATTCTCTCCTTTAAAAGCCAAAGGCAGCGCCGGCAGTTTTTCCCTGCCTGCCCTGCCTTCTGTCATCAGCCACAAATCTTTAATAAAGTCAAAATAACGGATAAAGCGAACATTACTAACAGTACCCGTACTGGGTTGTTCTTTTTTCTTAAATAGGCAAATGCAGCCATAGTGATACCCAATGGCAGCAGTCCCGGCATAATCTGGTCCAGCACTCCCTGAAGGTTAAATGCCGTACCTCCGAAATCTGCTACAAAGGTTGTCTTAAAACTTACATACTGAGCCGTCATCGCACCGGTCATAATCAATCCCAGAACCGCAAATCCCTTTGTAAACGCCTTTAATGCTCCAGAGGACAGTGCCTCTGCAATATAACTGCTTCCCAGCTTCAATCCATATACTGCGCCCAGATAACGGATCAGTCCGTTTGGAATATTATAAACCAGGGCAAATAAAATCGGTCCCAGCCAGGAACCCATCTGGGAAAAGCCCAGAGCAATACCTGTTGCGATAATTCGCAGAGCGCCGGAGTACACAGAATCTCCGATACCGGCCAGAGGGCCCATGAGGGCAATCTTGATAGCTTCGATGGAAGAATCGTCAAATTCCTTTCCCGCATCCAAGGCGGCTTTGCGCTCCTGCTCCATAGAGATTACCAGAGAGAAGATAAAAGGAGACATACCCGGTGTAGTGTTGAAAAAGTCCTGATGTCTCGCCATGGCGGCATAAAACTCTTCTGTTTCCTTTCCATAAATATCCTCCAGATAAGGAATCATAGTCCAGCCAAAGGTTGTGCCCTGCTGCTTTGTATAGGAAGTACAGAACATCAGCCACATACTTCTTAAAAATACGGAACGAACCAGTTTTCTCTGATCCGGCGTCAGTTTTCCCTTCATAGAGACTGCGCCGGAAGTATTCATCACTGCATTAGTCATTGAAGAAATCCTCGCTTTCATCTAAAGTGGCATTAGCTGCTGTGTTCTGTATCCTCTGCTCATCCTTTACCTTCTGAAGCTCCTTAAAGATTACAAGAGCTGCAATCGCCGCACCGATAAAGGAAATCTGAACCAGAGATAAAATCTTGGTGGGTGAAGAAGACAGCTTAACAGCTCCGTCAACCAGCTGTGCGCCGTTTACATTGTTATAGAATACAAATGCTCCCATTCCGAATCCAAGGAAGTAATAAGGACAGTTTTCTTTGCTCCAGAGTGTCTTTAACAGCAGAGCCATACCAAGAGCAGGAAGCATGGTAGAAGCTACAGTCATAGACTTCTGTACCCAGTCCGGAATCACGCTGATAAATGCCTTTACTGCATCAGTTCCTACATAAATACAGGTAAAACCCAGGATAAAATAACAAAGATGAAACATGGTAAACTGGAACAGCCACAGGCGCTTAAATCCGTTTATATTTCTGGTTTCGATCATTTTCTCAAACCGCGGTACAAGGGAGGTAACTGCTACCTTCATAGAAGAATACAGCAGGGTTCCCAGAGTAGCCAGAGGCAGTGCCAGAGTAATAGCAGCGGCCAGATCTTCACCTAAAATCAGGGAAAAAGCAGCGCCGAAAATAGAGCCCATAGTAAAGTCAGAAGGCATCACTCCGCCCAAACTTACATTTCCCAGAAATACCAGCTCCAGCTGTGCGGCCAGAATAATTCCCTCTACCGGATGACCTAAAAGCGCTCCCAGAATCGCCACACAAAAGATCGGTCTGGAAAACATGGTATTGCCATACCAGTCAAAAAATTTGGCTAACATCAGTATCAGTCCAACGATTACAGCATATTGAAGCATTTTACTTTCCTCCCATCAGTTTCATAAAGTCCTGACGGCTGTCGCCTGGAAGCGGCTGATGGATAATCTCCATTCCCATACCGTCAATCTTCTCAAATACATCTCTATCTTCCTCTGTGATATACACAGTCTCAGAAAGCTTGATTTTTGAGGAAAGACTTCCTCCGCCGATTCGTCCGTAGTTTGCCACATTAAGCACCGGACGCTCCTCAATTTTCTCCGCTACCCGGAGCAGATCCTCCGGATTGTTAGAAATCACCAGAATCCTCATATCTTTGGATCTGGGATCATTTAAAATCTCTGCTGCCTTTTCGATCGTCAGCACGGCTGCCTTGATTCCTGCGGGAGCTGCCATTTTAAGAGCACTTACCTGAATCGCATTGGCTGCAATCTGATCGCTGGCAACGATAATTCTCTGTACAGACAGCTCTTTTGACCACATAACCGCTACCTGTCCGTGGATCAGCCGGTCATCCACCCTCATCATTTTAATCATATTTCTCACCCTCCTGAATTGAGTTTTAACGTATTAAAAAGGTCCATCTCTCAGGTTTTCCCTTTCGATGGACCTACTCTAACATACATTTTCAGGCTTCTCAACAGAGGCTGCGGCTTCTCTAAAAACCTCTCCCTTTTCCCTTAAATTTCCGCCGCTTTTACAAAATCAAAGGCAAATGGAACGTGACAAAGGTTCCTATCTCTTTCTCACTTATAATTTCCAACCCATATTCCTCCCCATAATTCTTTTTGATCCGGTCACAGACATTTTTTATACCTACATGCTTCCAACCATCCTCTGTCCGTTCTCCCATTTCTCTTTGGATCAGGCTGCGGTTTAATGCCTCCAAAGCTGCTTCATCCATCCCCACGCCATCATCCATCACTACCAGCTCCAAAGTTCCATTCTGACTGTGGGCTTCAATCCGCACCGTACCATGGCCATCCTTAGGACGGAGTCCATGGCGCACTGCATTCTCCACCACCGGCTGCAAACTCAGTTTAATAATAGACGCTTCCTTTACATCCTCATCCACACTGATTTCCAGATGAAGACGATTTTCAAACCGGATATTCATAATATAAAAATACTCCCGGATATTGTCGATTTCTCGCCACAGAGGCACCCGGTCACTGTTATATCCCATAAGATAACGCAGTTGTTTGGACAGGCTCTCTACCATACGCGCCGTTTCCCCGTCCTCATGCTCTAATGCCGTCATACGGATCACTTCCAGAGTATTATATAAGTAATGAGGTTTAATTTGAGATTTTAAGGCATCCAGCTCTGCATCCCTCTGTCGGATCTCAGCTATATACACCCGTTTAATATAGTTTTCCAGCTCTCCGGCCATCTCATTTAAACCTGAAGCCAGAACACCGATCTCATCCTCCCTGTTTCCCAGATCAATTCGTGTATCCAGATGCCCATTCTGAATCTGCTGCATTCCCTCCTCCAGCCGTTCCACAGGTCTGCGGATTTTTTTATAAAAATGGGAATACAGGCACACAAGAAGGACAAAGGCCGCTGCCAAAACCATCGCTACCATATCCCGAGTCTGATCCAGATGGGTCAAAATGGAATTTCGCCCCGCAAGCGCTGTTACCACCCAGCCACAGCTCTCTATCCGGTCATAAACTCCATAAATTCCATTTTTCAAAATACTCCCCTGATCCTCATTCATATGAGGAAAAAATGGAAGCAGTGCCTCTGCCTGTGCTCCAATCTGCCCTGTGTCCGTACTGTAAATACACCTTCCTTCATAATCCACAATTTGAAATGATTCTTCCATCCCTAGCCGCAAATCCTGTAAAACCACTGACAAACGACTGATATCCATATCCACATACAAAACACCCAGCTGTTCATCAATGGTTTGAAATGAACTCGTATCCTGATACGGTCTGTAAAATGTAATTACCTGATTTTCAGATCCTGGGAAATAATTATCCCTGTGGGTTGGCAGCGCTGCAAAATTCTCCCTCTTGTCCTGCTTCTGTACCGAATGAATCCATGACACAAATTCCTCCTGATTTAAATTTTTCTGTGTGTTTCTGGTGGAAACAAACATCTCTTTCTGTTTGCTATAAAAATACACACTTCTGGCCCGGCTGTCGCTGTTTAACAAATCATTTAAAAGTCCCAGAACCTGAAGCCGCTTTTCACTCTCACTCAAACTTTCATCCTTTAAAATCTGATATAAAAACCTTCCATCCTCCGTACTGACATCATAAATCCGCTTTGTCAGGCTGTTACATTCTTCTATGACTTTTTCCGCATTCTGTCCCCCATAGCTTACCATTCGTTTCATATCGCTAAGCATGATGTCTTCCATATTGTTCCGAAACTGATAAAACAGAATTATACCTGCAGCCAAAAGAGGCAGAATCCCCAGAATAATAAAAAGCAGGGTCAACCGGAAAAATATACTCTTTGTCCTCTTAACCATTCCCCACCTCCAGTTTTCTTATAAGCTTTTCTGCCAGTTTCCGGATATCTCTGTTTCCTTTCAGAATTTCAATCAATGTCTGTTCAATTTCTACATCAAACCCCTCTGGCATGGAAGGGTCATCCAACCGCATTTTCACAGAAATGGCTCCCCCGTCATAGGCCCGCTCAATCATCTCTCTGTCTGTAAATTCTGCCAAATCCACCTGACGGACCGTTACGGGGTCTCCATTCATCATGCCCAACACATTCTCATAAACTCCTTCGGAATAAAACCATGTTAGGAAACTTTCTGCCGCTTCCAGTTTCTTTTCATCCTTTTTTGTCTCCGTAGAAATTCCCCAGGCCACCTTGCTGTCCTCCATGGCATACACTGTCCCATCCCTTCCCGGCAGGAAGAAAAAGCCTAATTGAATATCCGGATTTAAGCTCTCGATCTGAGGAAGCATCCAGGGACCAGACAACAGCATTGCCGCATTGCCGGAGGAAATTTCCTGAGCAGTCTGGCTGTCTGCAAGAAATCTGCAGCCAGGATCAATATAACCATTTCCCACAAGTTCTTTAAAATCCTCTAACATGGAAACCACTGCTTCTATGGTCCACCCATTTTCCCTGATATGGTTTTGAACCAGATAGCTTCCCCAGAATTTCATATGCCACAAATCTGCTCCACCCAGAGTTATCGGCTGATTGCCTGATTCCTTTATCTTATGGCAAACTTCCAAAAATTCCTCATAGTTTTTCGGTTCTGCCAAACTTAACCTGTCAAATATGGTTCGGTTGTAGATAATTCCAAAAGTAGTGGTATATCTTGGTATCCCATATACCTCCCCCTCTATTTCATCCGCATGATTCACTAATGCAGCCGCTTCCTCCGGTATAGGAGCAAGAAGCCCTGCCTGAACCAGCTGCTCCGTTTCCCGAAGCTCTACCACATCATAAAGCTCCTCCTGAGCTGCCATTACTCTCAGATTTTCCTGATAATTCCGGTTCTTAACCTCCGGCATCGGATAAAGCTCCAATCTTACATTCGGATGATGCTCCATATAAGACTCCGACACATCCTCAATGACACTTTTCCACTTTACATCCCCCCCGGAATACACAATCCGTATGGACACAGGTTCTATTGCCGTCTTTTCCGTTTCTTTCGAAGCACAGCCTCCAAGCAGGCACCCAGTCACCGCCCCCAAAACGCATACACCCACTCTCATATATCGAGTTTTCTCCCGGCCCTGCTTTCTATGATTTTCGCATCTCTCTTCTGTATTCATTGGGACTTTTCCCAAAAGCCGACTTAAAATTTTCATTAAATTGACGTACATTTTTATATCCCACCGCCTCTGCAATTTCATATGCTTTATAATCTGTATTTCTAAGAAGCTTCTCTGCCTCCTTCATCCGGATTCCGGTAAGATAATTTTTAAAATTTTCCCCGGTATTTTTCTTAAAATAGCTGCTGAAATAATAAAGGTTCATATTGGCAAATTCTGCCATCGCTTCTAATGTAAGATTCTCCCTGAAATTCTGAGAAATGTACTGCTTGATCCGGGCAATCTCATTTACCTCGCTGTTTCCTATCCCCTCATTTATAATCTCAAACAGTTCCTTTAAATACTCCGTGATCATACTGCATGCCTGACGGTACAACGGTCTGGAACGGATCTCTTCCGCCACATGTTCTCCTTTCTCCCGATAATCACTGTCTATCAGATAATGAGATATCAGATCCTGTGTAATCTCCGTAATCAAAAGCACACAGCGGTTCACTGCTGCTGTCCGGCTTCCAAAATGAAGATTTTTAATCACCAGAAGGATTCTGCTGATTTCTGAATCAATAGACGTTTTTCTGGAAAGATACGCGTTTAAGAGCTTTATGTAGCATTCCTGATAATCTTCAAAAGAATCCTCAAACCGGCGCTCAATATGATCATACCAGATTTCATCCTCCTCTGTAAAATAATAAAGCTCCAGTGCAAATCGGCTGGTCTTATAGGCCAGCTGCAGCGAACCAATTTCCTTTACCCATTCCCCAAAGCCGATCTTCACTACCATGGGATATCCGCTCGTCATAACCTCCGCCAGTTTTCTGGCCCGCATATGCAGCACCCGTTTCTCTTCCCCCGGCTCCAACAGAAAAATGGTATAGCAGGTATTCAGCTCTTTCTTGATCACAAAGCCCCAGCCTTCCTCCTCCAGTTTTTTCTGCAGACGGTTATATGCCGCAAATTTCTGCAATTCCTGTATCTTGATATTAGACGAAGCGGCTGAACGTGTCATATAGAGCCGAAACGCCGTCCCAACAAATTCCCGGCCGCTTACATCAATATCCAACGCTTCAAACTGACGATAAAGTTCCTGCTCCCCATAAGACTGCTCTCCGTTAATCCTGCGGAAAATATCAGCCAGCTCTGTCTCCTTTTCTCCCTCATCCAGAATACTCAGACGGCTCTTCTCATCAATCATTCCCGCAGCACGACGGATCGCTCCTTCCAGTTCTGCCTTTTCTACCGGCTTTAAAATATAATCCACTGCTCCCAGCGTCACCGCCTTTTTTGCATAGGAAAATTCCTGATATCCACTGATAAAGATTACCCTGGTACAAAGCCCCATACGGTTAATTTCTTTTAAAAGCTCCAGACCATCCAATTCCGGCATTGAAATATCCGAAATCACCAGATCCGGCTTCTTCTCCCGAATCAATTTCAACGCTTCTTTTCCATTTCCGGCCTCCCCAATAATAACCGCATCCATCTTTTTCCAATCTATCAGCCGTTTTAATCCTTTTACAATAACAGCCTCGTCATCTGCCAATATCACCCGAAGCATCTGCAGTCCCCTTTCTTTTCATCATACCCCTATATTATAACAATCCCCTGAATTTCTTCCAATATAAAATAATACTCCTGATGAAACACGTGTCAGCCAGACACACCCCGGACAAAAAAAGAGCAGGTCATACATATTCGTACGATCTGCCTTTTTTCAAAAGAGCGTATTTAAAAAAATCCCTCATCTTCACTGGTTTCCAACACCTCTGGCTTTACATGGGTGATAATATCCTTTGCCTCACGGATCTTGTGCTCCAGCTGCTCATCAGTAAGGGCTTCTGGCTCCAAAAGAAGATTGATTACAAGGCCCATATTCATACCTGCAATCAGCTTCATATTCGTATGGCTGATCAGAGTCATCATTCCATTGCATACACTTCCGCCCAGAAGATCTGCCACTACAATATACTGTATATCCGGATGAGCTGTCAGCTCCCGTTCTACTGCATCTACAATGGGCTGATAATGCTCTCCCGGCATCATACCATAACACCTTAGGTCTTCCCGTTCACCCACGATCATCTGTACAGAATGCATCATTCCCTCAGAAAGCTTTCCATGAGAAACAAGTATCATCTTTTTCTCCATTTTACATTCCTCCATTATGCCTGATTCCTCTCGGAACTACTTTATATTATCCTTGAACTCCCCTTCAAGTAAACCAAGCATAACACAGCTCTCTGACGCTTTCTACCAACAGCAGCTTTTATCTAAAAAAGCCTCTCTTTTATCTAAAAAATACTCTTTTTCAGACTATCCCTGCATCTTAATCCTCAATAATTCTCCGCATGAATCTCAAAATAACTCTGGGGATGACTGCAGGCCGGACATATCTGGGGAGCATTCATTCCCACCATAATATGACCGCAGTTGCGGCACTCCCAAACCTTTACCCCGCTCTTTGCAAATACCTCTGCCATTTCCACATTTTTAAGCAGTGCCCTGTATCTTTCCTCATGATGCCTCTCAATCTCTGCCACCAGACGGAATTTAGCAGCCAGATCTGGAAAACCCTCTTCCTCAGCCGTTTGGGCAAAGCCTGCGTACATATCCGTCCACTCGTAATTTTCACCCTCGGCTGCTGATTTTAAATTTTCTGCCGTATCCCCAATACCGTTTAACTCTTTAAACCACAGCTTTGCATGCTCCTTTTCATTGTTTGCCGTCTTTTGAAACAGGGCTGCGATCTGCTCGTACCCCTCTTTCTTCGCTTTGGACGCAAAATAAGTATACTTATTCCTCGCCTCTGATTCCCCTGAAAATGCAGCCCGCAGATTCTGCTCTGTTTTCGTTCCTGAATACTTATTCATGGTTACCTTCTCCTTTTCTGAATATTTGAAATAATGCGTACGTTCCTATTTTTCCCATTTTTCTTTTTAATATAACAACATTTCATTTTTACAATACATCTATTTTATAATATCTGCCAATAAAAAAATGCCTACGGCATCTCAGCTCCCCTACCCCTCAATCTTGAGGGGA
>CAUCBQ010000048.1 GCA_958441075.1 uncultured Clostridiaceae bacterium
GAATCCAGAAAGGGCTGGAGCAGGGAATCCGTGCAATGACAGATACTCTGAAAAAGCTGCAGATTCCCACAGAAACTATTTTAGATGAGATATGTGAGAAGTTTCGTTTGACGAGAGAAGAAGCAGAAAAGTATCTGAAACAATAAACGGAGGATAATCCCATGGAACGCTCAAAGCTGACAACCCTCTGCTATATGGAGAGGGAGGGAGAATGGCTGATGCTCCATCGTGTGAGCAAAAAGAATGATGTAAATAAGGATAAATGGATCGGGATCGGAGGCCATTTTGAGGAAAATGAAAGCCCTGAGGAATGCCTTTTGCGGGAAGTGAAGGAGGAAACAGGACTTACCCTTACTTCCTGGCATTTCAGAGGGTTGGTGACCTTCCGCTCAACGGGCGGGCCGGTGGAGGATATGGAGTATATGTGCCTGTATACTGCAGACGGCTTTGAAGGTGAGATGACGGCCTGCAATGAAGGGACGCTGGAATGGGTAAAGAAGGAGGCGGTGTACGGACTGAATATCTGGGAGGGAGATAAGATATTTTTCCGTCTTTTAAATGAGAATGCCCCCTTCTTTTCGCTGAAGCTGACCTATGAGGGCGACCGGCTTACAGAGGCAGTGCTGGATGGGAAGGCCATGGAGTTTAACGGATCAGTTCCTCAGCCCGTCTGATGGCATCATCAATCGTTTCACAGAAATTTTCTTTTCCCACTTTTTGGGCAAACCCGGCCTTTTCCATTACCTTCATGGGCTGCTGGTTTACATGGGAGAGGATAAGAGTGATTCCCCGTTTTTCACAGCTTTTGTACAGGTCTGTCATGGAGTTTAAGGCAGTGCTGTCCAGAGCAGGAACGCTTCTCATGCGCAGAATCAGGCATTTTACATGATCCTTTACAGCAATACGTCCAATTACATCGGCGGCTCCGAAGAACAGGGGGCCGCTGATTTCATATACGTTGATATGTGGAGACAGCTTTCTTAATTTTTCACGTTCTGCTTCCTCGTCATCCTCAGCATATTTCCAGCTGCGGACCTCGGTTACATCGCTCATGCGTTTCATAAACAGAAGTACGGCTACTAAAAGGCCGATTTCGATAGCGATTACCAGATCAAAGACGATGGTCAGGAAAAATGTGAGAACCAGGACGGCAATATCGCTCTTGGGAGCGGTTTTGACAAGCTCTGTGAAGGTTCTCCACTGGCACATATTGTAGGCTACCATAAAGAGGATAGCGGCAATGGCAGGCATGGGAATCATGGCTGCGTAGGGCATAAATACGATGAGGATGAGAACCAGAACCAGTGCATGGATCATTCCGGCTACCGGAGTCCGTCCGCCGTTTTTTACATTGGCTGCAGTACGGGCGATGGCGCCGGTGGCCGGGATGCCTCCAAAAAGGGCGGAAGCGATATTTCCTGCACCCTGAGCGGCCAGTTCCATATTGGAGCGGTGTTTTCCATTGATCATGCCGTCGGCTACCACGCAGGAGAGCAGGGATTCAATGGCTGCCAGGATAGCGATGGTAAAGGCGTCCGGAAGGGCGGTCTGAATCATTTCAAAGCTTAGATGCGGAAGGCGGAAGGCTGGAAGCTGATTGCTTATGGTATACAGATCTCCTATGGTATTGACCCTGAGAGGGAGAAGCTTTACCATAAGGATGCCCCCGATGACGGCCAGAAGAGAGCCGGGGATTTTTTCCGTAAACCGGGGCGTGATAATAAGGATAGCCAGACATACCAGTCCTACGATCAGGGCGTCCGTATTGAGGGTGTGAATGCCTGCAAAAAAGGCTTTCAGCTTTTCCATGGTTTCAATAGTGGGCATTCCTTCAGGATAGGTTACGCCGAAAAAGTCCTTTAGCTGACCAAGGACAATGGTTACGGCAATTCCTGAGGTAAATCCGGTGGTGATGGTAAACGGAATGAATTTAATCAGTGCACCAAAACGGCAAAGTCCCATGATGATTAAAATAATGCCCGCAAGGATCGTAGCTGCTGCCAGACCATCCATACCGTTTCGGGCCACAATGCCCGCTACAATGGTGGCAAAGGCCGCCGTAGGGCCTGCGATCTGAACCTGACTTCCGCCCAGAAACGAGATGATAAAGCCGGCTACAATGGCAGTGTAAATACCCTGCTCCGGTCCTACGCCGGAGGCCAGAGCCAGGGCAATGGACAGCGGAAGGGCAATGATGGCAACCACGACGCCTGCGATCAGATCCTTTAAAAATTGTTCTTTGCTGTAGTCTTTCCATGTTGTAAACAGCATGGGATACATTTTTTCCATAATCAGTTCCCCTTTTTTCATATTGATGGGCAGGAAATTGCTTCCTGCCCTGCTTCTTATTATACAGGCACAGGATAGTATGTCCAGCAAAAAGGCAGAAAATATTGTATTTTTTGAGGAACGGTATATTTTATGAAATAAAGAGGATACTTAATAAGGCAGCTGAAAAACCATCCATAAAGGAGGAATTACCATGAAAGTAAATGGAAAGAACGAATGTATCCAGTGTACCATTAAGAACTGTGCCTATCATGCGGATACCACAGATTACTGTACTCTTGATACCATCAAAATCGGTACCCATGAGATGAACCCTACGAAGAAGGAATGCACGGACTGCGAATCTTTTGTAAATAAGATGCAGTAAAAGAGAATTATCTGTTACGAATTTATTACGTTTTTTTAAGTTTCCCTGACAGACATTGATTTTTTGTCTGGTCCATGGTATAGTGAGGACAGTCAGAGATGACGCGGCCCGGCAGTACCTGCAAAAGCAGAGTACCCCGGGCCTTCCCCCGTTTTATGGAGTACAATTCACATAAAAAGCTCCCGAAACCATTTGAAAAATCTCAGGTTTTGTTATATACTATAGATTACTATAGGCTTCTATAAATATACAAAAAGGATGGTTTAACTATAGCATTATTAGAAACATGGAGAAATCTGGCATATGGTGACGGCCTGGATGATAAAAAGAGAGAAGAACTGTGGGCAGGATATTTCCAGATTGAGAAGGGAATTTACGAGCAGATTCTTTCCGCACCTTCTGAGGTGATCACAGGCACTGTAAAGGAGCTGGCTGAGAAGTACAATACAGAGCTTCTGATTATGACCGGCTTTTTAGATGGTATCAATGAGAGTTTAAAGGGATATGAGAACCCTATCGACACCATGGAGGAGGATACAGAGGTAAAGATCGAGATTGATCCAGAGAAGCTGTACTACAACATGGTAGAGGCAAAGGCAAACTGGCTCTATGAGCTTCCACAGTGGGACAGCATTCTGTCTGCTGAGAAGCGTAAAGAACTGTACAAGGCACAGAAGGCTTCCGGTACTATTCGTAAGGAAAAGAAGATCTTCCCAAATGATCCCTGTCCCTGCGGAAGCGGAAAGAAGTACAAAAAGTGCTGCGGCAAGAACGCATAAAGAAACTGCACAGGCTGCCTGCCCGGTATTTCCGGACAGGCAGTTGAACATTACAGGGCAAAAGCGGAGAGAAGCAGATGGAAGCATATACAAGCTTTGCACAGGTCTATGACCTGTTTCAGGATAATGTTCCCTATGAGGAATGGGCCGGGTATCTGGTGGAGCTGTTAAAGGAGTATGGGGCAGAGGACGGCCTGGTACTGGATCTGGGCTGCGGAACCGGGAGTATGACGCAGCTTTTGGCAGAAGCAGGCTACGATATGATCGGTGCTGACAATTCAGAAGAGATGCTGGAGATGGCTATGGAAAAACGGGCTGCCGCCGGTCTGGATATCCTTTATCTTTTACAGGATATGCGGGAGTTTGAGCTTTATGGAACCGTCCGGGCCGTGGTCAGTATCTGCGACTCCATGAATTATATTCTGGAACCGGAGGATCTGGTTCAGGTATTTCGTCTGGTGAATAATTATCTCGATCCCGGAGGCGTATTTATTTTTGACCTTAATACAGAATATAAATACAGGGAGTTTATGGGGGAGAATACCTTTGCGGAAGACCGGGAGGAGAGCAGTTTCATCTGGCAGAATTATTATGATGAAAAAGAACGGATCAATGAGTATGATCTGACACTTTTTATCCGGGAGGGGGAGCTGTACCGGAAGTTTGAGGAAACCCATTTTCAGAGATGTTATTCTCTTGATGAAGTGAAGACGGCGGCAGAGACAGCGGGAATGGAATTTGTTACAGCTTATGACGCGTTTACAAGGGATTCGGTGAAAGAGGACAGCGAACGGATCTATGTGATTCTGAAAGAGAAGGGTAAGACAGAGAAAGGAAGATAAAAATGGCAGATTATGTAATCCGGGCCACTGCGGCCGAGGGACAGATCCGGGCCTTTGCGGCTACTACCAGAGATCTGACAGAGGCAGCCAGACAGGCTCATAATACAAGTCCGGTGGCTACGGCTGCTTTGGGACGGCTGATGACAGCGGCTGTTATGATGGGATATGACATGAAAGGAGACGCGGATCTTCTGACCCTGAAGGTTCAGGGAGACGGCCCTATAGGCGGTCTTGTGGTAACAGCGGACTCTCATGGCGGTGTTAAGGGCTATGCCTTTCATCCCGAGGTGATGCTGCCTCCCAATGACAAGGGAAAGCTGGACGTGGGCGGAGCGCTGGGAATCGGCGTGTTAAGCGTAATCAAGGATATCGGCTTAAAGGACCCTTATGTAGGCCAGACCATCCTTGTGACAGGGGAGATTGCGGAGGATCTTACTTACTATTACGCAACCTCTGAGCAGACCCCTTCCTCTGTGGCATTAGGCGTTTTGATGAATAAGAATAATACGGTCCGTCAGGCAGGCGGTTTTATCATTCAGCTTATGCCGGGTGCTTCTGATGCGGTGATTGATGCATTGGAGAGCAAGATTAAGGAAATTCATTCGATTACCACTCTTCTGGATGTGGGAAATACGCCGGAGATGATTTTAGAGTACATTCTGGGAGAGTTCGGTCTGGAGATCAATGACAGGCTTCCGGCCCGTTTCTACTGTAACTGTACCAAGGACCGGGTGGCAAAAGCCTTAATCAGCGTGGGAAAGAAAGATATTCAGGAAATGATTGACGATGGTAAGCCCATTGAGGTAAACTGTCATTTCTGCAACAAGAATTATGTGTTTGATGTGGAAGAATTAAAAGAGATCCTGGAACTGGCCAGATCATAAAGATAAAAACAACAAGAGCCGGTCTTACGACTGGCTCTTGTCTGTAATCATTTGAAATTCAGATATAACTTACTTCAACTTTCTATCTAACCGATATATGTTTGAAAAAGGTACACTGTTTGTTCATTGATTATAATTTGGTTACGTTGGTAGCTTGAGGACCCTTAGCTCCGTTTACTACGTCGAACTCAACCTCTGCGCCCTCGTCTAAGGACTTGAAGCCTTCCATGTTCAGACCAGAGTAGTGAACGAATACATCGTTGCCCTGCTCGTCGGAGATGAAGCCGTAACCCTTCTGGTTGTTGAACCACTTAACTGTACCTTTCATTGTGATACCTCCAAAAAAATAAAAAAAATGTTAAGCTGCTAGTAATTTCACAGCTTCCATTAGAATATCACAGATCTTACCGGGTGTCAAACATTTTGTGTATAAACTAAGGCCGAAACAGGGCTGTTTTTACTTGGATTTTTTTAAGGAGAGAGAATGAAACTGATCAATATATGGAACCATTTTAAAACCATTACAAGACATCGGATTCTGGTGTGCAGACACTGTTTTCAGATCGGTCTTTACCGCCAGGGACTGATGCATGATCTGTCAAAATACAGTCCGGAGGAGTTTTTTACCGGTGTGCGTTATTACCAGGGAACCCGCAGTCCCAATGCGGCTGAGCGGGAAGCTCTGGGATATTCAAAGGCATGGCTTCATCATAAAGGACGCAATAAGCACCATTATGAATACTGGATTGATATTTCAGCACGCAAGGAAGAGGGGCTGGTGGGAAATAAGATGCCTCTGCGGTATGTGGCCGAGATGGTCTGCGACCGGATTGCCGCCTGCGAGGTGTATAAGGGTAAGGCATATACCAGTGCGGCACCTTTGGAATATTATGAATTTACGAAAAAATACATAACCATTCATCCGGAAACCAGGGCGCTGCTTGAAAAGCTTCTGGTTATGCTGAAGGATCAGGGAGAGGGGGAAACCTTTCAGTATCTGAGGGAACTGTTAAAGAAAGGGGATTATTAATCCCAGCAGCTTTTTGAACGGTCAGATTGTGATTTGGCCTGTGATGACAGCATAAATACAGAAATTATGTATAGGAAAAAGGGAAATGGGGAAACTGATTGTGATATCCGCTGCAAAGGCTGGCGGTATAAAACAATCAGGAGGAAAAAAGATGGCAGGATGGATCATTGCTCTTTTATCGGGAGCTCTTATGAGTGTGCAGGGCGTATTTAATACGGAAGTGACAAAGCAGACCAGCATATGGGTGGCTGCGGGCTGGGTGCAGGCCACGGCGCTTTTGACCTGTGTGGTGATCTGGCTGTTTACCGGACGCCAGCCCGTATCCGGACTGATGGATGTGGCTCCAAAGTATGTTCTGGCAGGCGGTGCGATTGGTGCGCTTATTACTTATACAGTGATCCGCAGCATGGCGGCTCTGGGGCCGGCGCGTACTTCCCTTCTTATCGTAGTGGCTCAGATTATCGTGGCTTATCTGATTGAGCTTTTTGGATTGTTTGGAGTGGAGAAGGTCCCCTTTGCCTGGAATAAGCTTTTGGGAGCGGCGGTGGCTGTGGGAGGAATTATTATTTTTCAAAGGTAGGGCTTGTATTTAAACCGGCTTTCCGATAGAATAGATACAGCAGGCCGGGACGGTATCTCTGAAAGGAGGAGATATCGTTGAAACAATTAAAAAAACGGAACAGAGGAAGGATGCTTTTGCTTTTAACGGGGATGCTGTCAGCAGGAATTTTATACAGCTGTTCCCGGTCTTTACCGGGGACAGAGGTTCGTTTTGAAAGCAGAGAAGACGGTGAAGCTCAGGAACCCATTCCGGAAGACAGTTTTTTTGTGGAAACGGCTTCCGGGGAGATGGGAACGGCCTTTGGAGAGACGAAAACAGCTTCTGGGGAGATGGAAATGGCCTCTGAGGAGGCGAAAACAGCCTCTGAAGAAACGAAAATGGTTTCTGGGGGGACTGAAGCAACTTCTGAGACAGGGGCTTCTGATGGGGCAGGAAATTCTGCAGAAAGGGAGATATGGGTTCATATCTGCGGGCAGGTGGCAGCTCCGGGAGTGTATTCTCTCAGGGAAGGAAGCAGGGTTTTTCAGGCGCTGGAGGAGGCAGGAGGAGTTCTTGAGCAGGGAGACGGCAGTATTCTCAATCAGGCCATGATTTTAGAAGACGGGATGCGGATTGAGGTGCCGGATCGTACAGAGGCAGAGCGTCTGAGGACACAGGGAGTTCCTTTGGATCAGGTATTTGTGTCAGCTTCCGGCGGCGGTTCTTCCGGGGCATCCGGAAGAAGCATTTCCAAAGGAACAAAGGTCAACCTGAATCAGGCAGAGGCAGAAGAGCTGATGACCCTTACCGGTATTGGGAAAGCCAGGGCGGAAGCTATTATTCAGTATCGCCGGGAGGCAGGGCCTTTTCGTTCCATTGAAGATATTATGAATGTATCCGGGATCAAGGAAAGTGCATTTGAGAAGATCCGGGAGGACATAACCGTTTAGAAATAAAACTGCGCCCGGAAGGGCATTTTTAAATAGACAGACAGGAAGGAAATAAAACATGGCACGGGTATTGGTAGTAGATGATGAAAAACTGATTGTAAAGGGAATCAGGTTCAGTCTGGAACAGGACGGATTTGAGGTGGACTGTGCCTATGACGGCGAGGAAGCCATAGAGCTGGCGAAAAAGACAGAATATGATATCGTGCTTTTGGATGTGATGCTTCCAAAGCATGACGGGTTTGAGGTATGTCAGGCAATTCGGGAGTTCTCAGATATGCCGGTAATCATGCTCACTGCCAAGGGCGGTGATATGGATAAGATTCTGGGACTGGAATACGGGGCGGATGACTACATCAGCAAGCCCTTTAATATTCTGGAGGTAAAGGCCAGAATTAAGGCCATTATCCGGCGCAGCTCAAAGACAAAGCGCCAGAAACGGGAGGAGCCTTCTTCCTGGATCGGTTCCGGAGATTTAAAGATGGACACAGAGGGGCGCAGAGTATTTATCAGTGAAAAAGAGATCAACCTTACTGCCAAGGAGTTTGATCTTTTGGAACTTCTGGTACGCAACCCCAATAAGGTATACAGTCGTGAGTCACTTTTAAATTATGTATGGGGAAACAGAGCTATGGACAGCGGGGATGTACGCACCGTGGACGTCCATGTACGCCGTTTAAGGGAAAAGATTGAGCCAAGCCCCAGCGACCCCAGATATGTACATACAAAATGGGGTGTGGGATACTATTTTGGGGTATCAAGCAGGGGATAAATGCCCGGTATCCGTTCACTGAGGGCAGAAAGAGAATAAAAGGGAAAAAGGTGCCTGAATTCCATGGGAAGTTCAGGATAATAGGGAAATGGGTGAAAAGCCCATGCGGTCCCGCCGCTGTAAAGGAAGAGTCGCCGGACGCAGAAGCCTGTTAAAAAGGATCAAGACAGGAGCTGTGAGACGCCACTGCATGAATCCATGTGGGAAGGAGCCGGTGATGAGGACGCCTGAGCCAGAAGACCTGCCTTTTTTGCGTGATTATAAAGGCTGCGGAGCACAGCTTTTTATAATAGATACCCCGCTTTCTTAGTGTGTCTGTTTGAATCACGTAGAAATTATGTGAGAAACAGACATTTTTTATTTTCAGAAAGGAGCAGAATCAATGAATGTAAGAAAAAAAGGAGTTTCCATGCTTGTATGGGGATTGGTGTTCAGCTTTGCAGCAGCATCACCGGCCTATGCCATGCACATTATGGAGGGATATCTTCCGGTGGGATACTGTATTGCCTGGGGAGTGGTTTGTATTCCCTTTGCAGCACTGGGAGTGAAACGGATTAATTATCTGATGGAGGAGCACAGGAAGGTGCTTCTGATCTTTGCAATGGCAGGCGCTTATGCCTTTGTGCTGTCTGCCCTTAAATTTCCAAGCGTTACCGGGTCTTCCAGCCATCCAACGGGAACCGGGTTGGGTGCAATTCTCTTTGGTCCCTCACCAATGGCAGTGATCGGTTTTCTGGTGCTGATTTTTCAGGCCCTTTTCCTTGCTCACGGCGGATTGACTACTCTTGGGGCAAATACCTTCAGTATGGCAATTGCGGGGCCGTTTGTCAGCTGGGGTATTTATAAGCTTGGAAGAAAAATGAAGCTGAATCAGAAGGCAACGGTTTTTCTGGCAGCGGCTCTGGGCAATCTGTTTACATATTGTGTGACCAGTGTGCAGCTGGGACTGGCCCATCCGTCAGCAGATGGGGTGCTGCGTGCGGTTGCGCGGTTTTTAGGCATTTTTGCTTTGACGCAGCTTCCTCTGGCAGTGATTGAAGGGCTGCTGACAGTTGTGATATTTTATGGCCTGCAGACCTATGCAAAACCGGAGCTTTATGAGCTTGGATTTGGGAAGGAGAACGAATAATGAAGAAATCAATGTGGATTGTAAGCCTTTTGCTGGCCTGTGTGATACTGACGGTTCTCCCCTTTGTGATTGCCCCCAAAGATGCGGGCTTTGGCGGAGCGGATGATGCTGCCGGTGAACTGGTAGAAGAGATTGATCCGGAGTATGTACCGTGGGCGGAGCCTGTGCTGGAACGGATGTTAGGAGGAGAGCTTCCGGGAGAAACGGAAAGCCTGCTGTTTTGCCTTCAGGCGGCTCTGGGCTCCGGTGTAATCTGCTATGGTTTTGGATATCTGGCAGCCAGAAAGAAGTACAGAACAAAAGACACTGACGAAAGAAAGGAGGGGTAAGGATGGCGCCTGATCACAGAAACCATTGTCATGGAAATCAGATTCTTTTGATGGATCAATATGCCGTGTGCTCCAAAATGGCGTCCTGGAACCCGGATTGGAAGGTAATGCTGGGGCTGATTTCGCTGTTTGGGTGTATTGGATCAAAAACAGGTATGATTTCACTGGCTGTTGGACTGTGCATGGCGTTTCTTACTCATAAATGGGGAGGAGTAGAGTGGTCTGTCTATGGAAGGATGATGACCATTCCCTTTTTCTTTATTATTCTCAGTGTAATTGTGATTTTACTGGATTTTACAAAGGAAGCAGTGCAGGAAGCCGCTTTTGTAACGGTGAAGGTATTGACGGGAACCTCCTGTTTGTATATGATAAGTCTGACAACGCCTGTGTATGAGGTGACAGGGGTTCTGAGGAGATGGCATCTGCCAAAGGTGATGCTGGAGCTGATGATTCTGATGTACCGCTTTCTGTTTGGACTTTTGGAGCTTTATGAACAGATGAAGCAGAGTGCCCAGGCCAGACTGGGCGATATTGGGGTAAGACAGGGATACCGTTCATTTTTCGGTATATGCGCTAATCTTCTGGTGCTGGCCTTTCGTCGGGCTTCTGACAGCTTTAGTGCCATGGAGGCGAGAGGATATAACGGAGAGCTGCGTTTTCTGGAACAGGAAAAACCTGTAACAGAGAGGCAGAGGATTGGGCTTCTTTTCTATGGAGCGCTTCTGATAACAGGACTTTTAGCAGAGAGGATGTGGACCGGATGAGGCAGACAGGGATAAGCCGGATAGATAGAACGCAAACCCCGATTTTAGAGCTCTGCGGGGGCAGCGTGCATTATCCTGGGGGAAAGCAGGCCTTAAAGCAGGTCAGTGCAGCATTCTATCAGGGAGAGAAAACGGCTGTGATCGGAAATAACGGGGCGGGAAAATCCACCTTTTTTCAGGCCCTTATCCGGCTTGTACCTCTGGATGAAGGAAAGCTATACTGTCATGGGAGGCTCTGTACGAACAGCAGGAAGGATACTCTGGAGCTGAGAAAATGCGTGGGGATCGTGTTTCAGGACCCGGATCGTCAGATTATTGCTTCTACAGTAGAGGGGGAGATTTCCTTTGGCCTTTTTAATCTGGGTCAGGCAGAGTCAGAGATCCGCAGGCTGACAGGGCAGATCATCCAGCGGATGGAGCTTTCCCATCTGGCTCACCGGCCGCCTCATTTTTTAAGCGGCGGGGAAAAAAAACAGGTCAGTATTGCCGGCGTTGTGGTAATGAAACCGGAAATTCTGCTGTTTGATGAGCCTGCTGCCAGTCTTGACTGGAAAAATACGCAGATTTTCAGGGAACAGCTCAAACAGCTGGAACAGGAGCAGGTGACACAGATCATTTCCACCCATGATATGGATTTTGTGTGGGAATGGGCGGACCGGGTGCTGGTCTTTTCAGAAGGAGAGCTTTTGGCAGATGATCTTCCGGAACGGATATTTGAAGATCAGGAGCTGCTTAAGAAAGCTTCTCTCAGACAGCCTGTTTTATATCAGCTTCCGGGGCATCCCAAAACCATGGAGGAATGGAAAAAGTCACAGAAGAAGGAAGGATAAGAGAGATGAAGGAGATACAGATCAGACAGGCATCCATAAAGGATTTAGATCAGGCAGCGGCAGTGGAAGCACGCTGTTTTCCGGCCGCAGAGGCGGCAGATAAAAAAAGCCTGAAAGAGAGGCTTGAGACATTTCCGTCCAGTTTTTTAGTGGCAGAGTATGAAGGGACGGTTGTGGGCTTTATTAACGGAGCCGTGACCGATCAGAAGACCATATCAGATGAAATGTTTGAGGATGTATCCCTTCACAATCCCGGAGGGGCATACCAGAGCATTTTTGGACTGGATGTAGATGAAGCTTTCCGCCATCAGGGACTGGCGGCACGTTTAATGAATGCTCTGATTGAAAAAGCAGGAAGCGAGGGAAGAAAAGGTTTGATTCTCACCTGTAAGGAGCATTTAATCGGTTTTTATGAACAGTTCGGATACCGCAGCATGGGAGTATCAAAGTCCGTACACGGCGGAGCGGTCTGGTACGATATGATATTGGAGTTTTAGGCGATGAAGATTACACTGATTACTGTAGGG
Organism: uncultured Clostridiaceae bacterium; assembly: GCA_958441075.1. GTDB lineage: Bacteria > Bacillota > Clostridia > Lachnospirales > Lachnospiraceae > Enterocloster. The sequence continues at coordinate 12,031 of CAUCBQ010000048.1, forward strand.
AAGATAAAGGAGCGCTTTTTTGAGGCTGCGATCGAGGAATACAGCAAGCGTTTAAGCCGCTACTGCAAGCTGGAAATCATTCAGGTGGCAGATGAAAAGACGCCGGACGGCGCAGGAGAAGCGCTGGAGCGGCAGATCCGGGAAAAGGAGGGGGAGAGGATTCTCTCCCATATCCGGGATGGGGCTTATGTTATAGCTCTTGCCATTAAGGGAAAGGAGCTTTCCAGTGAGGAGCTGGCTGCAAAGCTTGCCCGGCTGGCAGTAGAGGGAAAGGGGCAGCTGGTGTTTATCATCGGCGGCTCCCTGGGGCTTTCAGAGGCTGTGATGAAGCGGGCAGACTACCATCTGAGTTTTTCTCCCATGACATTTCCCCATCAGCTGATGCGGGTGATTCTGCTGGAGCAGATTTACCGCAGCTTCCGAATCAATGCGGGTGAGCCCTACCATAAATAAGATTTGCATACAGGCCTGTTTTTACGGCAGAGTGATTCTGTCATAAAAACAGGCCTGTTTCATATATTTGAGATAAAGGGAGAGATGGTATGGGAAAGAGAGAAGAGATTACCGGTTTATTTCCGGGAGCGCTGCGGGAGATGTTCGAGAACCTTTCTCTGGATTTTGAGCAGATGCGGGAGGTACGGCTTCGGGCGAACCGTCCGGTGCTTGTGCTGTATGGAGACAGGGAGTATGGATTTACAGAAAAAGGAAAATTCACAGAAATCAGCCCGGATCATCAGCCTGAACTTTTTACGGTTACAGACCGTCAAATCCGGGAGACGGCAGAGCTTATGGGAGGCTTTTCTCTGTATGCAGCTCAGGAGGAGCTGCGTCAGGGCTTTTTCACTGTCCGGGGCGGTCACCGGATCGGCGTTGCCGGCAGAACGGTGCTGAGTCAGAAGGAGGTGGGAGTTTTAAAATCCATTTCCTCGTTAAATGTCCGCATCGCCCATGA
>CAUCBQ010000049.1 GCA_958441075.1 uncultured Clostridiaceae bacterium
TAATTCCTTACTGGCTGTAAGGGATATTAACCATAAATATATTGTAGTAGAGGAGGAATAAAACGATGTATCAGGCAGCAGAAGACAGATATGATCATATGAAATACAGACGCAGCGGAAAAAGCGGCGTACTGCTTCCGGAGATTTCTCTGGGACTGTGGCAGAATTTCGGACTGGAAAAACCGTTGGAGGAGCAGAGGAAGATTCTTTTGAGAGCTTTTGACCTGGGGATTACACATTTTGACCTTGCCAATAATTACGGTGCTCCGGCAAGAGGAAAGGCGGAGGAAAACTTTGGGGCGGTTCTGGCTTCTGATCTGTCTTCTTACAGAGAGCAGCTTTTTATTTCTACCAAAGCGGGATATGAATGCTGGTCCGGGCCTTACGGAAACTGGGGCTCCCGAAAATATCTGATGTCCAGTCTGGATATCAGCCTGAAGCGGATGGGACTTGATTATGTGGACGTATTTTACCATCACCGTCCCGATCCCAATACTCCTTTGGAGGAAACAATGGAGGCTCTTTCTGATATGGTTCGTCAGGGCAAAGCACTTTATGTGGCAATTTCCAACTATGAGGCAGAGGAAGCAGAGCGGGCCATTGCCATTTTAAAGGAAAATAAAACCCCATGTCTGCTTCATCAGCCCCGCTACAATATGTTTGAACGCTGGTGCGAGGATGGGCTGTTCGAGGTTCTGGACCGTGAAGGCGTAGGCTGTATCTGCTACAGCCCGCTGGCACAGGGGGCTCTTACAGGCCGGTATTTACAGGGAATTCCGGAGGGTTCCAGAGCTTCCCGCACCAATACTACAGTGGGAGGCCGTTATCTGACCCCGGAGCGTCTGGAAAAAATACGTGCTCTGAATGACATGGCTCAGGAGAGGGGACAGAGTCTGGCTCAGATGGCACTTTCATGGATTCTCCGCAGAAAGGAAGTTACCAGCGTTCTCATCGGCGCAAGCAGTACGGCACAGCTGGAGGACAATATAAAAGCATTGGACGGACCGGCATTTACAGAAGCAGAGCAGGAGGCCATTAACCGTATTCTGGCAGATTCATAAGCACAGGCAGGCTTTGCCTAAAGACAGAAAAACGGGAAAGAGAGAACGGATGATGACTGAAAAACATGATTATCAGGTAGGAGACATTGTGAAGCTTAAAAAGCCCCATCCCTGCGGAAGCAGTGAATGGGAGATCCTGCGGGTAGGAGCGGATTTTCGCTTAAAATGTACCGGCTGCGGCCATCAGATCATGGTGGCCCGCAGGCTGGTGGAGAAGAATACCAGAGGATTGAGGAAAAAAAGCTGAAAAAGGACTTGCATTTGAGCAGATCCTTTGGTAGAATAAATATTCGTGACATATTAAATCCTTGCTCCTGAAACTGAAAGCAGGGGCCAGAGACCACAAGGAGGTAAAGCAAGATGAACAAGTACGAATTAACCGTTGTTCTGAATGTGAAGCTTGAAGACGAAGAGCGCGCAGCAGCACTCGAGAAGGTAAAGGGTTACATCACCCGTTTCGGCGGTACTGTAACTAACGTAGATGAGTGGGGTAAGAAGAGACTTGCATATGAGATCCAGAAGATGCATGAGGCTTACTACTACTTCATCCAGTTCGAGTCTGATTCTGTATGCCCGAACGAAGTAGAAGCTCACGTTCGTATTATGGAACCAGTGATCAGATACTTATGCGTTAAGGCTGAGGCATAAGAGATACCCAGACCGCTTATGCGGAATTGAAAAGGAAGTGTGACCGTATGAACAGAGTTATCTTAATGGGCAGATTGACAAGAGATCCGGAAGTAAGATATTCACAGGGAGAGCGTTCCATGGCGATTGCCAGATACACTCTTGCAGTGGACAGAAGAGGCCGCAGAAATCAGGATGGAAATTCCGAGCAGACAGCAGATTTTATTAACTGTGTGGCATTTGACCGTGCAGGCGAGTTTGCCGAGAGATATTTCCGTCAGGGTATGCGTGTTCTTGTATCCGGACGTATCCAGACAGGAAGCTATGTAAATAAGGACGGTCAGAAGGTATACACCACCGAGGTCATCTTAGATGACCAGGAGTTCGCGGACAGTAAGGGCGCGGCTTCTGATATGGGCGGATATGGACAGTCCGGTTACGGACAGTCTGCGCCTTCTCAGAGACCGGCTCCTGCTAGCGCGATTGGTGATGGGTTTATGAATATTCCGGACGGAGTTGAGGACGAAGGACTTCCATTCAACTAGACCGGGATTCTTCACGGTGAATAATAAAGGAGGACAACACCAATGGCATTTAATAAGACTGAAAGACCAGAGGGCGCTAAGATGAGAAGACCAGGCGGTATGCGCAGAAGAAAGAAAGTCTGCGTATTCTGCGGTGACAAGAATGGCGTAATTGACTATAAGGATGTAAACAAGCTGAAGAGATACGTATCCGAGAGAGGAAAAATCCTTCCCCGTCGTATCACTGGCAACTGCGCAAAGCACCAGAGAGCTTTAACTGTAGCTATCAAGCGCGCACGCCACATCGCTCTGATGCCGTATACATGTGAATAATTTTGACATGGGAAATCCCTGGAAACCTAGAGTTTCCGGGGATTTTTTTCGCTTTTTTGTACTCAAATGTTTATAAGGGCGTACACCTTTTACTCAAAAATTGTTCAAGTTTAATATCCCTCTTGGCCTGGGGGTATGAATGGGGTATAATAGGCCTGTACAGGCATAAGCCTGACAGGAACAGGAGAGATGAGAATGAAAAAGAAAAGAACGGCAGCCTTTCTTGCTGCACTGATGGTATGTACCTGTGCGCCGCAGACAATTGCAGGCGCATCCAATTTAATCACAGCGGAGGCACACAGCGGACGGACAGATGCTAACGGAGGCCACAGAGACCGGAAAAATGCAAGCGGTCTTGGCTCCTATCATTACCATTGCGGCGGTCATCCGGCACACCTTCATGAAAGGGGTATCTGTCCCTACAGCCAAAGTGCAGAAACGGCCCGTTTTTCTGAATCAGAGGCTGCGGTAAATGAAGGGCCGGACATACCGGAACATATTTCCTTTGTATTCGATGCGCAGTATTATTCAGAGAATAATCCGGATCTGAATGCGGCATATGGCTATGATGAAGACCAGCTTCTGAATCATTTTCTGACAGATGGAATGAAAGAGGGAAGAGCGGCCTGCGGGGCATTTGATGTAAATGCTTACAAAGAGAATAATCCGGATTTGAGAGAAATATACGGTGATGATCTGCCGGCCTATTATAATCATTATATGAACTGTGGCTGGGCTGAGGAACGGATTTGCCATTAAAAAATTTATAAAAAGCGGAAAAGTTGTCTGTTTTCTTATGAAAGAGCCATGTAAGAAAATGTAACATTGATAAAAAATACACAATACCGCGAAACACAACAAATTTTACAAAAATACTGTTATAATTTCCATGTTTTCTACAAAATAAAATATTTCTATTTAAAAATGGTAAATACCTGTGGTAAAATAGGATATAAAGATGGTTCACAAAGGAAAGGAGAACATTTATCATGGCACTTTTAAATTATGATGTGTTGAAGAAATCCGGCTATGACGGATATATTCTGGAGGATGCTCCTGTAAAGGTCCTTCAGTTTGGCGAGGGAAATTTCCTTCGTGCATTTGTAGATTACTGGTTTGATCTTGCAAATGAAAAGGCCGGATGGAACGGAAAGTGCTGTCTGGTACAGCCCATTGCTCCGGGTCTGGCAAAGATGATCAACGAGCAGGAGGGTCTGTACACCCTGTATCTGCGCGGAAGTGAAAATGGTCAGAAGGTAGACGACAAGCGTGTGATTTCCAGCGTTGCAAACTGCTTAAACCCATATGAGAAGGCTGATTACGACAAGATGATGGAGGATGCCGCAAGCGACGACCTTGAGATTATCGTATCCAATACCACTGAGGCAGGTATTCAGTATGATCCTTCCTGTCAGAAGGATGACTGCCCTCCTGCAAGCTTCCCCGCAAAGCTGACCCAGGTACTTTACCACCGTTATCAGGCTGGAAAGTCCGGCATCATCATGCTGGCCTGCGAGCTGATCGACAACAATGGAAAAGAGCTGTTAAAGTGCGTAAACCAGTACATTGAGCAGTGGGGCCTTGAGGACGGCTTTAAGAAGTATGTGAATGAAGACTGTACCTTCTGCGGATCTTTAGTAGACCGTATCGTTCCGGGACGTATCCGTGATGCAGAGGAAGTAAAGGCTCTGGATGCAAAGAACGGTTATGAAGATCCCCTGACAGACGTTGGCGAGGTATTCGGCGTCTGGGTAATTGAGGGTGACGAGAAGTTAAATGATATTCTGCCATTTAAGAAGGCAGGACTGATGGACAAGGTATTTGTGACACCTGATATGAGTCCATATAAGAAGAGAAAGGTGCGTATCTTAAACGGCGCTCATACTGGCTTTGTTCTGGGCGCATACCTGGCAGGCGAGGATATTGTCCGTGACTGCATGAATGATGAGGTAATCAAGGGCTTCATGAATAAGATGCTCTATGATGAGGTAATTCCAACTCTTCCTCTGGACAAGGATGACCTGTTAAAGTTTGCATCAGCTGTATCTGACCGTTTCAACAATCCATTTGTAAATCATGAGCTGATGAGCATTTCCTTAAACTCCACATCCAAGTGGAAGGCAAGAAATATGCCGTCCTTCCTGGAGTACATTAAGGAAGAGGGTAAGCTGCCTGAGTGCCTGACCATGTCTCTGGCTGCATACATTGCATTTTACAGCAATGACATCCAGGCTCTTACAGATGCGGGCCTTGTATGCAGACGTCCGGCAGGAAACGAGTATACTGTAAGCGATGACCGCTGGGTACTGGAATTCTACCATGACCACAAGGCAGATTCCGAGGAAGATCTGGTACACGCTGTTCTGACCAATGAAAAGATGTGGGATCAGGATCTGACACAGATCGAGGGCCTGGAGGCTAAGGTAGCAGAAAACTTAAAGAAGATTCATACAGAAGGCGCAAAGGCTGCATACGCAAGCTGCCTGTAATCGCCGGAAATGTGTTAAAAACCGCTGAAAGCAGTGCCGCAGAAGCCGAGAAATGGGCTTCTGCGGCACTTTTCAGTTAAATGGAGAAAAATGGTGGCAAAAATTAAGGGGGTGTACCTGTGAGGAACCGAAAGCGCCGAATGGAGAACTTTACATTTTACGATTACAGAGAAATCTGCACCCATCTGGAGCAGATGGCTCAAAAGGGGTGGATGCTCAAAAGGATCGGGCTGTTCTGGGAGTATGAACGGATCGAACCGGCAAGACTGCATTTTGCAGTGTCTCATTGCAGGGGGATAAAAGAGGAGATTGAGGAAAAGGACGGGGGCCGGCTGCCGCAGGATGACTGGAAGCAGGTTTGCCAGTCGGACCGTATGGGAATCTACTGCTGCAGCCGGGAGGAGGCTCCTCCTTTTGGCAGTACGGCAAAGGAGGAGCTGGAAGCGATTCATGGGATTATGATAAAAAGATATCTTTTCTCATGGCTCCTTGTTTTTGCAGCAGCCCTGCTGCAGGAATGGACTTTTTTTTCATCTCTGAGCCGGGATTTTACAGGAGTGCTGTCTGACGGTGGCCGCCTTTTGGGAGGCATCTGTTTTCTGATGGTGGTTTTTATTTGCCTGGGCGAGATAATCGGTTATATTTTATGGTATTTACGGGCAAAGAAGGAGGTTCTAAAGGGCAGACTCCCTTCTGCGCGGAGAATGGGGACTGTTCGGAGGATTCTGTTTGGAATGCTGTCCTTTATGATGATCCTCTGGACGCTGAGAACGCTGTTTGGCGGAGGTTTAATGGAGCGCTGGCTGGTGGTTCTTGGAGTTGTCTGTTTCAGCCTTTTATTTGGCATAGTGTATGCGGGAATGGGATGGATGAAAAAAAGGGGCCTGTCAGGGAGAGGACATCAGATCGCAGGAATGATCGCCGCATATTTTATTTCGTGTTTTATGCTGGGATTTCTTACCTTGGGAATTTTGAAGGCGTCTGACAGAGGCATGTTTATTTCAGATGAAAAGGAAACCTATGAGTATGGGGGAAGAATCTGGGAGGTGTCTCAGGATGAGCTTCCCCTTAAGCTGGAGGATCTGACGGGGGAGAGCTATGAGGAATATACCAGAGAAAATGATAAAAAGGAATCCCTGCTTCTCAGGCAGGAGAGCATTTCCCAGAGGCCCCGCCTGGATGCGGAAAACTTTAAGGAGCTGCCGGAACTGGAGTATAGTCTGGTAACTGTGAAGCTGCCGGTGCTTTATGACTGGTGCAGGCAGGCCATGATCCGGGAAGGAGAGCGCCATTATCCGGAGGGAGACAGGATTTATCAGGAAGAGGATGCGAAACCCTGGGGAGCCATAGAAGCATACCGTATCCATGATTCCAGATATGGTTTCCGAAATCAGTATCTGATATGCTGGGAAAATGTTCTTGCGGAAATCTATTTCCCATGGGAGCCGGATGAGGGGCAGAAAGGGATTGTGGGGGAGAAGCTTCAGTCTGAATTTTCGCGTGGCTGAACTGTTATATAAAAATCAAAAAAATTAGCACTCGACCCTTGACATTGCTAATAATAAGTGTTATATTACAGATAGAACAAAAGAAAAGAGATTCAGAAGTAAAATCCCAATTCCAAAGGTTCCCATCCCGAATCCGTACAGGATCGGGAAACATAAGATTGCAGATCACAGATTCAAAAAGGTTTCACGAAAAGGAGAGATGACTTATGTTAATGCCCAGTATGTTTGGAGAAGATTTATTTGATGAATTTATGAGAGATTTTCCGTTTTTTGACGACAGAGATGAGAAGAAGGCAGAACGGAAGCTGTACGGACGCAGAGGCAAAAATCTGATGAAGACCGATGTGAAAGAGACAGATCAGGGTTATGAGCTGGAGATGGATCTGCCCGGATTTACAAAAGATGAGATTCGGGTTTCCTTGGAAAATGGTTATTTGACCATTCAGGCAGCCAAAGGGCTGGATCAGGATGAGCAGGAAAAGGATACCGGACGCTATATCCGCAGGGAGCGGTATGCGGGAGCCTGTGAGCGTTCCTTCTATGTAGGAGAGAACATGGTTCAGGAAGATATAAAGGGTGAGTTTAAGCATGGCATTTTAAAATTGTTTATTCCCAAAAAGGAAGCAATGCCTGCTATAGAGCAGAAGAAATACATTACGATAGAATAATGATTCCCCGTTGGGAAGGTTGTCAGGGAGAAGGCTCTCAGACAGCCTTCCCTTTTGCTGGACAAATCCCCTGTGATTTGATATATTGGAACAAGATTAAATGAAAAGGAGATTATGAGAATGGCAAATCCAGTTGTTACCATTACCATGGAAAATGGCGATGTGATGAAGGCAGAGTTATATCCGGAGATTGCTCCCAACACAGTAAATAATTTTATCAGTCTTGTATCTAAGGGATATTATGACGGTCTGATTTTCCACCGCGTGATCAGCGGCTTTATGATTCAGGGAGGCTGTCCGCAGGGAACCGGTATGGGCGGTCCCGGCTACTGCATCAAGGGCGAGTTTTCCCAGAACGGCTTTAAGAATGATTTAAAGCACACAGAGGGCGTTTTATCCATGGCAAGAGCCATGCATCCCGATTCTGCAGGCTCTCAGTTCTTTATTATGCATAAGACCTCTCCACATTTGGACGGCGCATATGCGGCATTCGGAAAGATTACAGAGGGCATGGAGGTAGTAAACCGGATCGCAGATGAGCGCACTGATTACAGCGACCGTCCCTTAAGCGAGCAGAAGATTAAATCCATGACCGTTGACACCTTCGGCGAGACTTATCCGGAGCCGGAGAAGTGCTGATATGACAAAGGAGCACAAAATCCGTATCAATGGAACGGAGCACAGGCTTCTTATATCAGATGAACCACAGGCCCTTCTGGCGGCGAAAGCTGCCGGGAGGGCTGTTTTGGGTGTGGAGGACCCTTTGCAGGGGAGCTGGGAGCTAAAGGGAATTCCCTATGTGGTTCCGGGATGGGAGTATGACACAGAAGAATTGGAGGAGCTGATTCTTCGACGCCATCTGGGACTTCCCTGGATGATTGACGTCACAGACCGGCTGGTGATACGTGAGTTTGTAAAAGAGGATGTAAAACAGATTCCTGAGGAGGAATACGCCGGGGAAGAAGCTGTATTCCGTTCTGAGGAAACGATGGAGCATTATATCCGCAGCCAGTATGCCTTTTATGAATATGGTACCTGGGCCATTGTTTTAAGGGAAACCTCCGAGCTTGTGGGAATGGCGGGAGTGTCGTCGCCCTGTATGGAGATATTTAAGAGGTATGATTTGAGAACGCTGCCGGAGGAAAGTCAGTGGCTGGAGCTGGGGTATCATATTTTCCTGCCCTACCGGAAAATGGGGTATGCAAAGGAGGCGGCGTCTGCTATTGCAGAGTACGCTCATGAAGTGCTGTCAGCAAAGCTTCTGGCAGTGATCCATGAAGAAAATCAGGCCTCCCGCGCTGTGGCGGAGGGCCTGGGTATGAAGACGGTTGAAGAAAGAAAAAATCTTCAGGGAGATATTACTGCTCAATGGAACGAAACAGGTAGGAAATGGCCTCAAGGCTATCTTCTTTATGCTGAGTGTTTGCAATTACCGCAAGATAGGGAGGGTCCATAACAATTCCGGTATCATCCTTCAGAGAGGAATCCTCCAGAGAAACAGCTGCGGGGATTTTCTTACCCTCTTTAGTTGTCACATAGAGAAACTGATCTTCTAACTGACTGTAAAGCTTATCCGGTAAAAGTCCGCCCAGATCCATATAGGCGTCCAGGTTTTCATAATGACGGATAGTGGCTTCGTCCGTGATCATAATATCCAGCATTCCGCTGGATACCAGAGCGGCTATTTTTGCCATACTGGCGTAGGAATACTGAGACATGGTTTCCTCATTCGTATCTACAAACAGCCCCTCGTTGATCTCGATCAGATCCTTTTTGCCACAGTCCAGAGCTTCCCGCAGTCCTTCCATCAGGGGAACTGTGCTGGAATTTCCTCCGGAATGGTCATTGATAACTGCAATGGAAAGACGGGTGGTAAAAGACTGCCGGTATAGAGAAGAGCCTATGATCCAGAGGATTACCAGAGCAATGAGAATTAACAGCATGTGGAATTTGTAATATTCCCAGATATACCAGATTCTGTCCTTCCAGGACATATGTTTGAGTTTTTCTTTTTCTTCCTGAGCTTCTTGCCGTAAAGTCATTCGTGTCGCTTCCTCCGTTTGCAGATTTTTACTGTCAGCAGGCTGTTGCTGATGATACCATTTATTATAGGCTATTTCACATCCTCCTGCAACTATTTTGAGTTTGCGCATTTGGGGCTGATATGGTACAATATTCTGTGATATTTTTATTTTAAGAAAGAAGAGGGTATATTATGCTTCAAGGCCTGTTTAATTATGACAATCCCGTCTGGCGCTTTATCGGAAAGCTGGGAGATTTGATTCTTTTGAACATTCTGTGGATTGTGTGTTCCATTCCCATTGTCACTGCGGGAGCTGCTACAACGGCTGTGTACTATGTGACTTTGAAACTGGTCCGGGATGAAAATGACGGTACGATCAAAAACTTTTTCCATTCCTTTAAGGAGAATTTTGTGCAGTCTACGATTATATGGGTGATTCTGCTGGCTGCAGGCGCGCTTTTGGCATTTGACTTCTGGTTCTTTCTTACAGGCCAGATGAACAGTCTTACAGGTGTTCCCAAGCTTTTGATGACGGCTGTATTCGGAGGCTTTCTGATGCTGTATATCTTTATCAGCACCTATGTGTTTGCCCTTCAGTCCCGGTTTTATAATCCTGTGAAGCGGACGCTGTTTAATGCCTTCTTCATGTCCGTGCGCCATCTGCTTCAGACCATCGGTATCATTGCTTTAGATGTGCTTACAGCTGTGGCCACCTATTTCGGTGTGTTTTTCCTGCCCCAGGTGGCTATGCTGTTAATCCTGTTTGGATTTCCGCTGATTGCCTTTATTAACTCCTATTTCTTTACGGCAATTTTCCAGAAATATATGCCCAAGAAAGAGGAGCATAAGGAAACAGACATGGTTCCTCTTATGGATGACGATAATAAAGAAGTAGAAGAAGCGATTAATAATTTAAAAGGAAACTGATATAAGCGTTGTGAAAGCTGTCGGAAAATAATCCGGCGGCTTTTTTTGTACTGTGAACTCTTTACAAAGAAATGATTATGTGCTATAGTAAAAACACAAAAGGTAATACCTATTACATAATACTTTAAAAAGGAGAGGGAACTATGTATCAGAGTCACGAATTTTATTTAAGAAGAGCCATTGAGATTTCAAAGGAGGCAAGAGCTGCGGGAAATACTCCCTTTGGAGCACTGCTGGTGAATAAGGATGGAGAGATCATCATGGAGCAGGGTAATATTGAAATTACAGATAAAATCTGTACCGGCCATGCAGAGGCAACTCTGGCAGCCAGGGCTTCCCATGCATATTCCAGAGAGTATTTATGGGACTGCACTTTATATAGTACGGCAGAGCCCTGCGCTATGTGTGCCGGAGCTATTTACTGGGCTAATATCGGAAGAGTTGTATACGGCATGACGGAACGAAGACTGTTAGAGCTTACAGGAAGCAATGAACAGAATCCTACCTTTGATCTTCCCTGCCGCGATGTATTTGCCAGAGGGCAGAAGGATATTCAGGTAATCGGGCCGGTAGAGGCAGTGGAGGTAGAAGCGGCAAAGGTACATGAGGGATACTGGAATTAGTATTCAGTAAGGAGTGGGTATGAAAACGGAGTGTTTTGATGAAAAAACAGGATGGGGCAGGATGCTGTTAGTGGGGTTTCAGCACGTGCTTACCATGTGCCCCGGAACCATTGCGGTTCCTCTGATACTGGCAGGAGCTTTGGGCTTGGATGAAAGGGAAACAGCCTTTCTGGTATCTGCGAATTTCTTTACAAGCGGTATTGCCATTCTGATTCAGGTGCTGGGAATCGGAAAGCTGGCAGGGTCCAGATATCCCATTATTCTGGGCTCATCCTTTGCGCCCTTAAGTCCTATGATCCTGATTGGAAAGGAATACGGGATGGCGGCCCTGTTCGGCTCGGTGATTGCCTCCGGTGCGGTGATTTTTTTTCTGTCCTTTTTCATGGATAAGATATTAAAGCTTTTTCCCCAGGTGGTTGTAGGAACCTTTGTTACCCTGATCGGTATTACGCTGGCTCCTACTGCGCTGAGGGATCTGGCAGGCGGCGAGGGAAGCGCGGGCTTTGGCTCCGTTCAAAACCTGATTCTGGGTCTGGCTGTACTGGTCTTTATCCTGTTGGTTGAAAAGTATGGAAAAGGGATCTGGAAGAGCATGTCCCTGCTTCTTGGAATTGCGGTGGGAACCGCGGCAGGCTGCGTTCTGCATATGGTGGATTTTACCTCCATTGCCCAGGCAGAGCTGTTCCAGCCGGTTCAGCCATTTGCCTACGGAGTGCCGGAATTTAAGCTGTGGCCCATTTTTATCATGACGATTTTCTGTATTATCAATATGATTCAGTGCATCGGCGTATTTTCCGTTATGGATGAGATTGCAGAGGTAGAAACGGAAAATGAAATAAAGGAACGGGGAATACGCGGTCAGGCGGTGGCTCAGATGATAACGGGAGCATTTAACTCAGTTCCGTCTACCATGTTTAATGAAAATGTAAGCCTGATCGGCCTGACAGGGATAAAAAGCCGTTCCGTTATAACAGCAGCGGGCATCATGATTATACTGGCAGGAATTTTCCCGAAGATTTCCGCCGTGTTTACGGCAGTTCCCAAGTGCGTACTGGGAGGGGCTACGCTGGCACTGTTCGGCGTAATTACATCGTCCGGGATCTCCATGCTGTCGAGGCTGGATTTCTCAAAGGACAATAACTTTAAGATTGTGGGGACCAGTATTGCCATAGGCGTAGGCGCGGCATTTGCATCGGATGCATTTGTAAATATTCCCGGGGCTCTTCAGATGGTGCTCAGTAATGGGCTGTTTATGGTAAGCGTCAGCGCGATTCTTTTAAATCTGATTCTCAACGGAAAAAAAGCCTTTCAGTAAATGATGGCCTGTATTTCTTGACAAAAAAAAGTGATTCTTCTATCATCTAAGTTAGAATGCAGAATGTATGCCTGAGGGCATATGAAATATGAAAGAGAGGAATCACCTTGGCTACTCACAAATTACGTATTAAACCATTGTCAGGGCAGGCGAAGGAGGCAATCCTTCAATATATAGAAGAGATGGATCTGAAACGGGACAATAAGCTTCCCAGGGAGGAGGCGCTGGCAGAAATGCTGGGAGTAAGCCGGATTACCATCCGTCAGGCTTTAAACGATCTGGCTTCAGAGGGAATCATTTTCAGGCGTCAGGGGCGGGGAACCTTTGTAAATGTAGATTCTCTGGATATCAAGGTTACGTTCAGTCCCTGTATGGAGCTGACCCAGATGATTAAAAAAAGCGGGTATACGCCTTCCGTCCGCCTTTTAAAGATCCGTAAAATAAAAAGAGAGGAAGAAATCTGCTCCCTCTTACAGATGCAGACGGAGGAACAGCTTGTGGTGGCAGAAAAGCTGTTTCTGGCAGATGATCAGATCTGCGCCTACTGCCGTGATTATTTCAGCATGAATCTGATCGGGGGTGAGGAATCCTTTGAGATGTTTTCCCACTATGAGGATTCCATTTACAGATACATATACGACCTTTCCGGGGAAAAGGCCCAGTGGGACAGGGTGGAGATTGACACCGCAGACCCGGCAGACATTCCGGGGCTGAAAGGGTATGCTTCTGTGAA
>CAUCBQ010000050.1 GCA_958441075.1 uncultured Clostridiaceae bacterium
ATCAGATTTTCCCCTCCTTAAATGCTTTCATCATTTCATGGCCTACGCTGATATATGGCGGATACTCTATGATCTCCTCCCTTGTAAACCAGCCGGCCTCGGACAGCTCGTCTTCCTGCAGATGTATGGCGTCATCGCCGTCCAGATCCGCCACAAAGCCGATCATCACTGTATCAGAAAATGCCCAGGGCTGACTTTTATAGTAACGGATATTTTTCACCTTAAGCCCCACCTCTTCCATTACCTCCCGTCTGACGCAGTCCTCGAAGGTCTCCCCGATCTCTACATATCCTGCTATCAGAGCGTAACGGCGGTAGGTTCCCCTGGCATACCGGGACATCAGAAGCTTATCTCCATTCCGGATAGCCACAATGACTGCCGGACTGATCTTCGGATATTCCGTATGACCGCACTCAGAACAGACCATAGACCGCTCTGCTTCTCCCGGAATCATTTTGCTGCCGCAGCAGCCGCAGAACCTGCGGCTTTCTCTCCAGCGATAGATCTGACCTCCCGTAATCCCCGCAAATCCATCCTCCATAGGCTCAAAGGCACGGAAGATCTGCATTCCTTCCATAACAAAGCCGCCAAATTCCGGTATCTTCAGATCATCCACAAGATAATATCCTCTGGTATCAACAGCAAAGAGGTAGTAGGCATTTTTCTCAAAATCTCCCTCCTCCTTCAGATCTTTAAAAAGGGGGAGGCGGTATCCTTCCCCTTCTTTTATAAGCATTACCTTGTTATATTCATAATGAAGTAAGATATCATCCTCTTTTGGCCTTTTTCTCACATAGGCAGGATCAAACCTGCCCTCACCGATTTCCTGTATCATTGGTACTGTTACCCTTTCCTCTCAGTTGTGAACCACCACTCTGAGTTTTTTGCCTGTGCCAAAGCTCATAACCCCCAAAAGAGATTTTCCATCTACAATACAGCTTCCCAGACAGACATCCACATCCCAGCGGATCTTTTCCGCCTGATTCACAAAATGAACAATTTCCTCCACATTATTAAAAACAACCTCTCCTGATGTCATAGACCAACCTCCTGTTTTCACCTGTCTTGTTGTGATACAGAAAGTCTTTCCATTTTTTTCCTATTTATACCGGCGCTTTAAAAGCATTTTCTTTAAGTTTACCCTCTTTAAGCTGCTGAAGAAATAATAATACACAGCAAAAGCCAATGAGGTCAGCGCCCAGGTCATCGGATAACAGAAGGCTGCTGCCAGAATAGTATTAAAATGCGGCAGGGCGAAAATAATCCAGATCACACGAACCAGACACACGCCTACACCTGTAATAACGAGAGGCATCCAGGCATCACCCACTCCTCTTAACGTACCGGAAAGAACCTCAATCGCAATATAGGTAATAAAGGTGGGAACCATAAAATGAATCAGGCTCTGACTGATCATCTGTACCTGAGGGTCAGAGGTGAAGAGCTCAACAAACAGGTATCCCCAGAAATACAGGGCTGTGGATACAATGGCTGTCAGAACCACGCCGATCGTCATACAGGCTCCGGCTCCCTTTCTCACCCGGTCCATCCTCCTTGCTCCATAATTCTGCCCTACAAAGGTAGTAACAGAAATTCCCAGAGCATTAATCATCATCCAGTACAGCCCGTCTACCTTACCGTAGGTTGCCCAGGCGGTCACATTATCTGTTCCCAGGTTATTTACACCTGCCTGAATAATAATATTGGAAATATTGTACATCACAGACTGCATTCCCGCAGGGATACCGATGCGGATAATCCTCTGAAGCATCCTGCCGTCAATGCGGATCTTTCTCCACTCTACCTTGTACATATCCTGTGTGCGGGTAAGACAGAGAAATACCATAACAGCAGAAAAAAGCTGGGACGAAATAGTAGCCAGAGCAGCTCCGGCCACTCCCATACGAAGGACTGCCACCAGAACAACATCCAGGATAATATTTACAAAACAGCTTCCGATAAGAAAATACAGCGGCCGCCTGGAATCTCCCACTGCACGGAGAATACCTGCTCCCATATTATACAGAAGGTTGGGAATCATACCCAGAAAATAGATTCTGATATAGGTTACGGCATGATCCATTACGTCCTCAGGCGTGTGCATGGCTGCCAGGGCCCATCTGGCCCCCAAAAGTCCCACCGCCATAAAAAGGATACCTCCTATAACGGAAAAAGCAACAGAGGTATGTACCGCCCAGTGAACTTTGTCTGCCTTTTTCGCACCATAATACTGGGAGATAACCACAGTAGCTCCGCTGGATAAGCCTACAAAGAAGCCTACCATCAGATTAATCAGCGTACTGGTGGTTCCGCCTACTGCCGCCAGAGCCTGTTTTCCCACAAAGCGGCCCACTACCACAGCATCTGCGGTATTGTAAAGCTGCTGAAAAAATGTTCCAAATAAAATGGGGAAGAAAAACAGCAGCAGCTGTCCGAAAATACTTCCCTCTGTAATTCCATTTGCTTTTGTCTTTTGGACTTTTTGCTCCGAACTCATTTGTTTATCTCCTCATACCAGTATTTTCCTGCCCTGCCGCCATAGCCAAAAAGGAGTGCGTCATGAAAAGAGTACCCGCCAGAAAAGCGTCCGGCGGGTACTGTCAGACTTACGAATCCCGCTTACTTCTCAGAAGTCCCCTCTCCTGCCACCTCTGCGATGGATTTTACCAGACCTGCAATCCCCTGAATCTCCGAAGGGATGATGATCTTGGTGGCTCTGCCGTTGGCAGCTGCCGCAAAGGCTTCCAGACTTTTAAGCTGCAGTACGGTCTGGTCGGCTCCTGCCTCCCGGATATAACGGATTCCCTCTGCTGTAGCCTTCTGTACCGTACGGATAGCCTCAGCCTGTCCCTGTGCCTCCTTGATCTTCTTTTCCTTCTCTGCCTCTGCCCGAAGGATAGCAGCCTCTTTTTCTGCCTCTGCATTCAGAACTGCAGATTCTTTATTTCCCTCTGCTACCAGAATCATGGACTTCTTCTCGCCCTCTGCCTTCAAGATAGCCTCCCGGCGCTCCCGCTCTGCCTTCATCTGCTTCTCCATAGCCTCCTGGATCGCTGCCGGCGGAATGATATTTTTAAGCTCCACTCTGGTAACCTTAATCCCCCACGGATCAGTGGCAATATCCAGAGATTCCTGCATCTTGGCATTGATTGTCTCTCTGGAGGTCAGCGTTTCATCCAGCTCCAGATCACCGATAATATTTCTTAAGGTGGTAGCCGTCAGATTCTCGATGGCAAGAATCGGACGTTCCACACCATAAGCATACATTTTTGGATCTGTAATGTAGAAGAATACCACTGTATCAATCTGCATGGTAACATTGTCCTTTGTAATCACCGGCTGAGGCGGGAAATCCTCTACCTGCTCCTTTAAATTCACCTTTTTTGCTACACGGTCAATAAAGGGAATCAGAAAATGCACACCCACGCCGTAGGTTCCCAGATACCCGCCCAGACGCTCCACTACCAGAGCCTGAGCCTGAGGGACAATGCGGATGCAGGTTGAAAGAATCACCAGAATTACAACTGCAATAATAATAAACGCCATAAAACCTCCTATTACACCTAACATAATAAAATCCCTCCTTATTCATTTTCCTGTTCCACAAAAAGCTTCGCGCCCCGGATTTCCCGGACCACCGCAGCCGTACCGGGCTTTAGAATCTGGTCCTCATAAAGAGAACGGGCCAGCCAGGTCTCTCCGGCCAGAGATACGCTTCCGGTGCCCCGAATGTTGTCAATAGTCTCCTTAACTACAACCTTTCTGCCGATCAGCCCGTCTGTGTTGGTCCGGGTTTCCTTCGGCTTTAAAAGACCCGCTGCCAGAGGGCGCACCAGAAGGAGCAGGATAAAGGAAACAGCTGTAAACAGAGCCAGCTGCAGCTTCACACCGCCTCCCAGAACCTGAACAAGAAGTCCTGCCAGAGCTCCCCCTGCAAACCAGATACAGGTGAGGGAAACAGTTAGCGCCTCGGCTGCTGCAAGCACGATAAAAGCCGCAATCCAAAATAGAGTCATCTGCTCTTCCTCCTTTCTGTGGCCGTACAGAAAGACAGCTCATGCGCTCTGCACGGATATGATTCCCCATTGTACCGGGCTGTACCCGCCTTTGAGGAAAGATATTTTTATTGTATCATATTTACAGTTATATTCAAATAAGAGAATGAAAAAATTGACAAATCGTAAGGGAATCGTTAGAATACAGACAGACGTTCCGGTCTGGCCTTTGACCCCGGCCGGTTATTGATAAGGAGATTTATATTTATGAAACGCATCCTGCTTCTTGGCACCGGAGGCACCATTGCCTGCAAACGTACGTCCCAGGGGCTAATGCCCCTTCTTACCTCAGAGGAAATTCTTTCCTTTGTCCCGGACAGCCGGCAGTTCTGCAGCATTGACTCCGTCCAGGTATTAAACATTGACAGCACCAACATCCAGCCGTCCCACTGGCTGACTATTGCAAAGGCTATTGAGGATCATTATGAGGATTATGACGGCTTTGTAATCACCCACGGAACAGACACCATGGCATATACTGCCGCAGCCCTCTCCTATCTGATCCGCAATTCTGCAAAACCCATCGTCATCACCGGGGCTCAAAAGCCCATTGATATGGAAAATACAGATGCAAGAACCAATCTGGCTGACAGCCTCCGTTTTTCCTCCCACCCCAGAGCCCATGGGGTCAATATTGTCTTTGACGGCAAGGTGATCGCAGGAACCCGCGGAAAAAAGGAGCGCACCAAAAGCTACAACGCCTTTTCCAGCATCAACTTCCCCTATATTGCCACGATTCAGGAGGAGCATATCCTTTTTTATCTGGATGATAAGGAGCTTTTAAAGGAGCCGGTACAGTTTTTCCATCAGCTAAATCCAAATGTGGGACTTTTAAAGCTGATTCCCTCTATGGATGCCTCTCTGCTCGACTATATGGCGGAACACTACGACGCAGTTATCATCGAATCCTTCGGCGTGGGCGGCCTTCCCTCCTATGACGGCGGGGATTATCACCGGGCTGTAGGGCGCTGGACCAGTCTGGGAAAAACTGTGATTATGACGACTCAGGTCACAAACGAGGGCAGCAATATGTCTGTATATGAGGTAGGAAAAAATATCAAACAGGAATTCGGGCTTTTGGAAGCCTATGACATGACTTTAGAGGCAGCAGTGACAAAAACCATGTGGATTCTGGGACAGACCAGCGATCCGGAGGAAATCCGCCGTCTGTTTTACCAGACCGTCAACCGGGATATCCTGTGGAAATCCGTATAAAAAGGGGGGATAACTATATGAATCAGCAGAAACGTCCTTTTTATTCCGGATTGGTCCACGGTATCCCCATCGGCCTTGGCTATCTGGCTGTATCCTTTACCTTCGGCATCATGGCTGTAAGCTCCGGTCTTTCCGTCTTTCAGGCTGTGCTTATCTCCCTTACCAATCTTACAAGCGCCGGACAGTTTGCCGGTCTGGGCATCATAGCTGCCGGCTCCTCCTATCTGGAAATGGCAGCCGTACAGCTTGTAATCAACCTTCGCTATTGCCTCATGTCCTGCTCCCTTTCCCAGAAGCTGGATCACAATATGCCCTCATTCCACCGTTTTCTCATGGCCTATGGGGTGACGGATGAAATTTTCGGCGTATCGGTCTGCCATCCGGGAACCTTAAGCCCATTTTACAGCTATGGACTTATGAGCGCCGCTGTGCCGGGATGGACTTTGGGAACCCTTCTTGGCGCCCTCTCAGGAAGTTTGCTGCCGGAACGGCTCTTAAACGCTCTGGGTGTAGCCCTGTATGGAATGTTTCTGGCTATCATCGTGCCTCCGGCAAGAGAAAGCAGGGTTCTTCGTACTGTAGTCCTGCTCTCCATGGCAGCCAGCTTCATCTTCACCCTGATACCGGTATTAAATACCATCTCATCCGGCCTCAAAATCATCCTTCTGACCCTTGCCATCGCTGGAGGAGCCGCCCTGATCTGCCCTGTAAAGGAGGAAGCTTAAATGAATCGGAATATTTATGCCTATATAGCAGTGATGGCAGCAGTGACCTATCTGATCCGACTGCTGCCTCTCACACTGATACGGAAGGAAATCAAAAATACCTTTATCCGCTCTTTTTTATATTATGTTCCCTATGTAACGCTCTCTGTCATGACCTTCCCGGCTATCCTCTATGCCACCCGCTCTGTGGCAGGAGGCGCCGCAGCCCTGACTGTAGCTGTCCTTCTTGCATGGAAGGGAAAGAGCCTTTTTCAGGTATCCCTTGCAGCCTGCGGGGCTGTATTTTTACTGGAATTTTTTATCTGAACTTCTCAGATCTCATCTTTTGCCCAGCCATAGGAACAGCATACCGCCTTCTGCCAGCCCTTCAGCATCTTTCTTCGAAGCTCTTCTTCAATCTCCGGGCAAAAGCTGCGGTCTGCTTTCCAGCTCTGGGCAATCTCTTCCTTATTTTTCCAAAATCCTACTGATAGACCTGCCAGATAGGCGGCTCCCATGGCTGTAGTTTCCACACAGGAAGGACGGTCTACCTGAACACCGGTCAGATCTGCCTGTGTCTGCAGCAAATAATTGTTGGCACTTGCTCCGCCGTCTGCCTTCAGCCGCTTAATATCCTGACCCAGATCCGCCTTCATGGCTTCCAGCACATCATTTGTCTGATAACAGAGTGAATCCAAAGTAGCTCGTATAATATGATACTTGTTCACGCCTCTGGTAAGACCCAGGATAGCCCCTCTGGCATAGGCATCCCAGTGAGGTGCTCCCAGGCCTGTGAAGGCCGGTACCACATAGCAGCCATTCGTATCCTTTACCTTTGCAGCCATATATTCAGAATCTGCAGCTGACTCAATAATCCGCAGCTGATCCCGCAGCCACTGAATCGCTGCCCCTGCTGCAAAAATAGACCCCTCCAGAGCATAGGTTACATTTCCTTCCAGCCCCCAGGCAATGGTTGTTACCAGGCCGCTTTTTGAAAATACCGGCCTATCTCCCGTATTCATAAGAAGGAAGCAGCCTGTACCGTATGTATTTTTCGCATCTCCCGGTTCAAAGCAGGTCTGACCGAAAAGAGCTGCCTGCTGATCCCCCGCCGCACCTCCTACAGGAATGGGATCTCCAAAAAACTGCCTGTCTGTCATGCCGTAGATACAGCTGGATGGTTTTGGCTCCGGAAGCATCCGTTCCGGTATGTCAAGAAGCTCCAGAATCTCTTCATCCCAGGTAAGGGTATTGATATTAAACAGCATTGTTCTGGATGCATTAGAATAATCCGTCACATGGACGGCCCCCTTTGTAAGCTTCCAGATAAGCCAGGTTTCCACCGTACCAAAGAGAAGCTCTCCCTTTTTGGCCCGATCCCTGGCTCCCGGTACATGATCCAGCATCCACTTCAGCTTGGTGGCTGAAAAATATGCATCAATGACCAGGCCAGTCTTTTGGCGGATCATCTCCGTTAACCCTTTTTCCTTTAATTCATCACAGTATGCAGCCGTCCGCCGGCACTGCCACACAATCGCCGGACACACAGGTTCTCCAGTGATCTTATCCCATACAATGGAGGTTTCCCGTTGATTCGTAATACCGATAGCCCCAATATCCCCGGCCGAGGCGCCAATCTTTGACATAGCTTCCACCGCCACTCCCAGCTGGGTGGACCAGATTTCATTTGCATCATGCTCCACCCAGCCAGGTTTTGGAAAATACTGGGTAAACTCCTTCTGGGCAAGGCTGCATACCTCCCCCTTTTGATTAAACAGGATACAGCGGCTGCTGGTAGTCCCCGCATCCAGAGCCATGATATACTTCCCCATAAGTACCTTCCTTTCCCTAGGACAATAAAAATTCACTGAGTACGAAATTGCTCACATCCATGCCCCATTCTGTAAGCGACAGCCATACGCCTTCTTTTTTCAACAGTCCATTTGCCATAAGGCGTTCAATCACCGCACCGTAGACCGTTTCCATCTTCATTCCAAACAGTCTTACGAAATCCATCTCTGATACCCCTCTTGTCATCCGAAGGCCCAGAAACATAAACTCCTCCATACGGGCCTCTCTGGAAAGCTGTTCCACCGGGCCAGCCAGCTCTCTAAGCCCTTCTCCGCAGTCATGCTCCAGATCCAGAGAAAGATAGCGGCGCAGATCCTTTTCATTGGAAAAACGGCAGCCGTCCATATAGGAAGAAGCCCCCAGGCCCAGCCCCAGATAGGAAACCTCTGTCCAGTAGCCTATATTATGGCGGCATTCCTTTCCCGGCTTTGCGTAATTTGAAATCTCATAGCGCTGATATCCCATCTCTCCCAGAAAATCCCTTGTAAGATGATAAATCCTGTTTTCCGTATCTTCATTCGGAAGAGGTGCTGCCGGCACTTTGCCGCAGCCTCCGGCTCCCGGCCCGTACTGATCCCAGAAGGGAGTTCCCTCCTCTATAATCAGGCTGTAAGCGGAAATGTGTTCGGGCTTAAGCATAGTTACTTTTTTTAAGGTGTTTTTCCAGGAATCAAGAGTCTGTCCCGGAATTGCGCTCATAAGATCCACGCTTATATTGGTAAAGCCCGACATTCTGGCGCTCTGATAGCTCTTTAAAAATTCTTCAAAGGAATGAACCCGGCCCAGGTTCTTAAGCTCCTGGTTATCTGCCGACTGAAGGCCGATGCTTAAACGGTTAATACCGCAGTCTCGATACACCGGGAGCTTATTATACAAAAGAGTACCTGGATTGGCCTCAATCGTGATCTCCGCGTCTGGCTCCAGAGTGAAATTTTCTTTCACAGCCTCCATGATACGGCGGATCAGCTCCGGGTCCATAACCGTAGGAGTGCCTCCTCCGATAAAAACCGTGGATACAGTAAGCTCTTTACAGAAGGCGCCTCTGGCCCGTATCTCTCTTACCAGCTGATCCACATAAGCCTCGTGATCCGAGGCCAGTGCACGAAAGGAGAGAAAGTCACAGTAAAAGCACTTTTTCACGCAAAACGGAATATGGATATACAGCTCAATGGTGTTTTTATTTGCATTTATCATAGGGTGATCGTCTCACTTTTCCTCTTACTCTTCATCCAGCTTCAGGACGCTCATAAACGCCTTCTGAGGGATCTCTACATTTCCGATCTGGCGCATACGCTTTTTGCCTTCCTTCTGCTTTTCAAGAAGCTTTCTCTTTCGTGAAATATCGCCGCCATAGCACTTGGCAAGCACATCCTTGCGGACTGCCTTTACAGTCTCTCTGGCGATAATTTTGCCGCCGATTGCCGCCTGAATAGGAATTTCAAACAGATGGCGCGGAATCTCCTCTTTTAACTTTTCACACATCCTGCGTCCCTTTTCATAGGCAGAAGCGGAATGTACAATAAAGGAAAGGGCGTCCACTTCCTCCCTGTTTACCAGAATATCCAGCTTCACAAGCTCAGATCGCTCATAGCCCTTTAATTCATAGTCAAAGGAAGCATATCCTCTGGACCGTGACTTTAAGGCGTCAAAGAAGTCATAAATAATCTCATTTAAAGGAAGCTCATACTTCAAGAGAGCACGAGTGGTTTCAATATATTCCATTCCCAGATATACTCCCCGGCGTTCCTGACACAGAGTCATAATAGAACCTACATATTCAGTGGTTACCATGATCTCCGCACTGACAATGGGCTCCTCCATGTATTCGATCTCACTGGGGTCCGGCAGATTGGAAGGGTTGGTAAGCTCAATCATCTCGCCATTTGTCTTATATACCCGGTACACTACGCCGGGAGCTGTTGTCACCAGATCCAGGTTATACTCTCTCTCTAAGCGCTCCTGAATAATCTCCAGATGAAGCAGTCCCAGGAAACCGCAGCGAAAGCCAAAGCCCAGAGCCACAGAGGTCTCAGGCTCGTAGAAAAGAGAGGCGTCATTTAACTGAAGCTTTTCCAGGGCGTCTCTTAAATCATTGTACTTGGCGCCATCTGCCGGATAAAGTCCGCAGTAAACCATGGGAGTTACCTTTTTGTAGCCGGGAAGAGGGCTCTCGCAGGGACGGGCCGCATCTGTAACCGTATCACCCACACGGGTATCACGGACATTTTTGATGCTGGCTGTAATGTAGCCTACCATTCCCGCACTGAGCTCATCGCAGGTAATGAACTGGCCGGCTCCAAAATATCCAACCTCTACTACCTCTTCCTCTGCACCCGTTGCCATCATCCGAACCCGGGTTCCCTTCTTTACTGTTCCTTCCATCACGCGGCAGAAAATAATAACGCCCTTGTAAGAGTCATAGATGGAGTCAAAAATCAGCGCCTGAAGAGGTGCATCAGGATCACCCTTGGGAGAAGGAATCTTGTGCACAATGGCCTCCAGAACATCCTCAATATTCAATCCTGTTTTTGCAGAAATTCTGGGCGCATCATGGGCCTCCAGTCCGATCACATCCTCAATCTCTGCCTCTACATGATCCGGATCAGCGCTTGGAAGGTCAATCTTATTGATAACCGGAAATACATCCAGATCGTGATCCAGAGCCAGATATACATTTGCCAGGGTCTGAGCCTCAATTCCCTGTGAAGCGTCCACTACCAGAATCGCTCCGTCGCAGGCAGCCAGACTGCGGGAAACCTCATAATTAAAGTCTACATGGCCGGGAGTGTCAATCAGGTTAAAGATATATTCCTCTCCATTTTGGGCCCTGTATACGGTGCGCACTGCCTGGGACTTGATGGTAATTCCCCTCTCCCTCTCCAGATCCATATTATCCAGGATCTGTTCCTGCATCTCCCTGCTGGTTAAAAGCCCTGTTTTTTCAATAATACGGTCAGCCAGGGTGGACTTGCCGTGATCAATATGGGCGATGATACAAAAATTTCGTATTTTACTCTGGTCAATCGTTGCCATTCTTTATCCTCGTTTTCTTTTAGGTTAAAATAAATCTGCCATGGAACGGAACAAAAACGTGCTTATGCAGCAAAAGCTGCAACACACGTTTTTCCTTCATCTGCTCTATGGCCTGATTGTGTTTATTATTATACCTTTTTTTCACTCCCCTTGCAACACCATATCTAAAAGTTGTGCCAGGGGCTCCATGGCATTTTTCACCTCATCAAAGGTATTGGTCTGGGCTCCTGCTTCAATAAGAGCAGATCTGGGACGCAGATGAAGATTATAGCGCAGTCCCTTTAAATAAATCTTTCGGGCAAAACCCGGAAAATAAGCCTGAGCCCCCAGCTGCATTTTCAGGCTGAATGCCAGATTCTCTGCCAGATAAGGATTGGGAAGATAGGAGATTTCTCCCTCCGGCGTACGGCTGAGGCCGTTAAAAAACATAATCTGCGCCGTAGGCTTTCCGTTAATATCGGAAACCAGATGAAGGTTCTCCGCCACACCATCTCTGTGAAGATCCAGAACTACCTGAATGGAGGGATTTTGCTGCAGAATACGGTTTACGCCTTCTAATGCATAATTATAGGCCCTGCTTCGGTCCAGAACACCATTCTGGAGATCATAAACCGTGGTGTCATGGTAAACCCGATAACCTTTTTGTGTTAAAAGCTCTGCCAGATAGGAACCGACCTCCACAATCGTCTGTCCCTGTGGTGCAGAATCCTTAAAAGCCTCCTGAGAATGGGTATGGTAAATCAAAATCTGCGGTCCCTCTTCTTCCATACTCAGAGTCAGATCATGATTTAAAAGCTCCGGACCATTGAACAGATCACGGCCTGCTGTAGTTGAAGTATGTACGCTGTAAAAATGCTTCATGAGAAAGTCAAAATCCTCCAGCTGCTGAAGCTGATACAGCGTTCCGGCCGCCGGAAGGGGCAGGCTTCCAATCAGAGAAAGAGCGGAGCTCGAAGCCATGGCTGCTGTTTTCTCTGAAGCTTCCCCTGAAAGTTCCCCGGTACTTTCTCCCCTGCCGTGATCGTAAATCTCCTCCAAAAACATCTCCTCCCCTTCTGATGTTTCCCCCGGCTGATTCTCCCCTGTGGTTTCATCTCCATACTGGTCAAGATATTGATGTTCCCTGTAAAATAAACGGGCCTTCATATGACGTTTGAAAGAGGGATCTGCATCTGCCCATACAGCGTTTAATTCCTGCCTCTTATTCCCGTCTTCACACTTCATATTTTTCCAAAAATCACCATTTACCGCCTCATAGGGCACAGCCTGACGCCAGAGAAGGGCTGCCAGCCTTTCCCCGGCTGCTCTGACCTGCTGTTCCCATGGAACTGCAGTAAGGATGGTTCTGCTGTTTTTTATCATATATACGGCTCCCCATACCATTCCCGCAGCCGCCAGACCCATGAGACATATTCTCACCGGCCCTCTCCTTCCCGATTTCCTCATCCTCATATCCGGTCCCGCCTGTCCTTTTTGCGCTGTGCCACAGGGCTGTATCCTATGGTATGCCAAAACGGCGGTAAACATGACAGATTACAGGGAAAGGATTATTTTCCAAATACAGCCCTGTGAATGCCCTCGGAAATAGTAAAGCTCAGCTGCTGAACCGACTGGTCAATATCCGGCGGCGTCACATACATGGGTCCAAATTCCGGCTCCAGCAGTTCCCGAATCAGCTCATACTGCCCCTCTGTATCCATCTGACGTATCCAGTCTCCTGTGCCTTTTGCACGCTCATTTTCCTCCAAAACCCCAAGGAGAGCAGAAATCGTATCCTGTACAATAGCAGCTGCCCCCACCACAGTAGGCACTCCAATTGCAATAACCGGCACTCCCAGACTCTCTTTTGTAAGGCTGTGACGATGATTTCCCACTCCGGAGCCCGGATGGATTCCCGTATCTGTAAGCTGTATGGTTGTGCACAGGCGGCGGACGCTGCGGGCTGCCAGAG
>CAUCBQ010000051.1 GCA_958441075.1 uncultured Clostridiaceae bacterium
GCGCTTTTCTGTACTGGCCGTAGGTTAAGGAACTGTTTAAGTAAGCTGCCAGGATTCCCGCCTGATTTAAGTTGCTCACCTGATCCTTCATCAGGGAAATAAGAGGCGAGATCACCAAGGTAATCCCGTCCATCATAAGGGCAGGAATCTGGTAGCAAAGAGACTTTCCGGCCCCCGTAGGCATGATTCCCAATACGTCCCTGCCTTCTAAGATTGCTTCAATTAAACGCTCCTGCCCTTCCCTGAAGCTGTCGTAGCCAAAATAATGCTTTAAAATTTCCTGTTGTGTCATTTATGTTATGTACCTTCCTGCTCTCCCTCATTAGCCTCGTCTACGGAAACACTGCTCTCCACCCTGCCGTCCGCATAGGTCAGGCGAATCACCGCCTGAGGCCAGTTAAGCGCAATCCGCGCTGTCTTTTCCCGTTTTTCTCCTGCCTTTTTCATTAAATCTAAAAGTTCCTCCAGCACAGCCCTGGTAAGATAACCGCCTCTCCAGTGAAAAGTAAGGGGCTTTCCCTTTTTCGCTGCCTGACAGGCTCTCTTATAGACATCCTCTGCCTTTGTAAATGACAGCTTCTTTTCTTTATAATAAAAATGATCCCCGTCTGTACAGGACGGCGCCGGAGCGATTAACGGCTCATGATCTCGAAATACTGCCTTGTCATCCAGATTAAAATAGTCATACCGGATCCCGCCTTCTGCGCAGTTATGCTTTCCCAGCGTATTGTCAAAGGTAGTGTCCAGATGATAATACACGCCTCCGATCTGCACAATATTCCAGGTATGGCGGTACTTAATGCCTTTTTCCGGGTTATTTCCGCAAATCGCAATCATGCACCAGATTCCAAGGCCATCGCAGAGCACCTTCACTGCCTTTGCAATCCCCTCACATACTCCCACACCCTGGCCCAAAGGACCGATGATCTCATGGGAATAGGCCTTTTTCAGCTTATCGTAGCGGACATTTTCACAGATAAAATCATGAATATACTTCTCCTTCTCCCACTCGGAAAGCTTTGCCGCCGGCCGGATCAGCTTCTCCACCCGGGACGCCAGTGCCTTTTTATGCTCCTTTATCTTTCCCTTTTCAAACAGATACTCCGGTTCAAAAATCAGATTGGGCGAATCCTGATAATATTTATAATGAAATCCGCTGGCCCAGAATATCTCCGGATGATCCAGACGCAGACGGAAAAACAGGTCTGTCAGCTCCCTGCCGTCAATTCTGGGGACTAAAAAGGAATCCTCCAGATTCATAAGCCCCTGGAAAATGGCATGGTAGACGGACTGATGGTGTTTGGGTAATTTTGTGTAGTAATATGGTTCCATTTTCGAGTTTTATATGGCCTTTCTGTTCTTATAATGGTCCAACGTCATCCCCCTGCCGGGGAATCAGACCGACATGACATCACCGGTCTGCAGCCCTTTGCCGCTTATTTTACCGTACGGCCTGTCAAATGAGTTCAGTACCCCTATTATAACACTGAATTGCAGATTTTTGATATATTTTATTTGTTAAAAGCACCCTTCCTGCATCATAAATAAATACTCACACCTCTGCCAGCCGAATCCGCGACAAACGGAAAAACAGTTTCCCAAGCGCATATCTCTGTAAATCCATATATTCCTCCTGCGAAACAGTTCCTCCGTAATTTAAAACTTCCATGTCTCCGCCTGCACCCGTTATAAAAATGCCGGACGAAGTGAAACCATTTTTCAGATAAAACCTCCGGCGGGCAGTCCGCTGCTGATAGTTCTCTGCCGTATCGTCCACACGTTCAATTAACAGCACGATTTTTTTATCCGGAAACTGCCCGCATATATGTTCCAGAATCCGGCTTCCCGTTCCTCTGCTCCGTATTTTCGATGACACTGCCAGATAATCTACCATAACCATATCTTTATATACAACGAAAACTGTAAATCCCAGAAGCTGATTTCCCTCTGCTGCTGCCGCCAGCACGGCTTTTTTTCTCTTAATTGACTGGCGCAGCAAAAAAAAGGGCTTTCTTTCGCATTTTGGAAATGCTTCCATATAAATTTCTTTTATTTCCGACCACTGCTGCTTTTTAACTGATGTAAATTCCATACAAGCTCCTTCTTCCTATTGACATTATTCTTATATGCCCTATCATATAATGTACAGTAACTGTACAGTCAAGGAGTTTCTATGGAGCAAAAACACTATCTATACTCCTCCGGAGAGTTTGCCAAACGTGCCGGAGTCAACAAACGGACCCTTCACTACTACAATGATATCGGCTTATTCTGTCCTGAGGTCATTGAAGAAAATGGCTATCACTATTACACCTGCTTTCAGTTCGCACAGCTGGAACTGATCCTGACACTACGAAAAATCGGCCTGTCCATTGAAGAAATCCGGGAGTATACATCCGGTCCATCGGACGATTCCTTTTCCCGGATGATGGAAAAAAAGAAATTACGGATTGAAGCATCCATTCAGCAGCTTTTATCTGAACAGGCATTTTTAGAACAAAAAGCGGAACGTCTTAAAATCGCTATGAACGCAAAACACAGTGCCATTCAGCTGTGCTCGCTTCCTCAGCAAAAAATTCTTATTTCTTCTGCCATTACGGGAAAATATGATGAGGCGGATTTTTCAGTCGCTGCCGATTTTTCTCTCAGGCTGAAAGAGACATTTCATCTTTATGACAGCTTCGGAAGCCGTATTTCTGTGGACTCTATCCAAAGAAAGCATTTTAACAGCTACAGTTCCTTTTTTGCTTACTGCCCTCATACCTCCGAGGCATACGACGAAATACTGCCGGCGGGAACCTATCTGCGCTCCTTCTGTATTGGAACATGGGATAAGCTTCCTCAGGTATACCAGTCAATCCTCTCCTATGCCAGAGAGCATCATCTGCTCCTTACCGGTTATGCCTATGAAGAAGGCTTAAATGAAATGGCACTTAAAAATCAGGCAGATTACATCACCATGATTACGATTCCATGCAGCGTCTCTGATTTAAGCGTTTCTGATTTAACAGAAAAAAGGTTGTGCTTCCCGGAAAAATAGGTTATAATGTACAGGTCATTTTAGTCATATAATAAAACAATTAAAAGTGAGGTGAGATCATGGACGGTAGTGATAGTCGAAGTACGGATAAGGTATTCCAACCATTTACATACACAGACAGCTTCCGACTGTCCATGGCCTGATTTCGTCTGTATATATGAGTGAATACCATTGTCTGTTCCAACACAGCACTACATAAGCAAAAGCGAATGCAGTCTGTTCTGTTTGCAGCCGGCAGTGGTTTTTTTGTGCCCTTTTTGCTGCGAACAGAACTTCTGTGTCCGCCTTTGCCCAAAATCAGCTTGTAAAGGAGGACAATGAAATGGCAGCAAATACAACACCTGCAGGATACAGTCTGGAAATTGCGGAATTAATCCGAAGCAGCCTGACTCCCAAGAGAATGCAGGAACAATTATCTTCTTATCATGAAAATGATGTTGCATCTGCTCTGGAGCTTTTAAACCGGAGCGAACGGACAAAGCTGTATCAGATTCTGGATTCTGACACACTTGCCGGCATACTGGAGTATTCCGATCACATTGCAGAATATGTACAGGAACTGAGCATCCGGAAAAAAGTGGATGTATTTTCCCGTATGGAAACCTCCGATGTAGTAGATGTTCTCCGCCATCTGGAAAAAAAGGAACGGGAAACTCTCATTGACCTGCTGAATCCTGAGGTACGCTCTGATGTTAAATTGCTGAGTTCCTTTGATGAGGATGAAATCGGCAGCGTCATGTCAACCAACTACATCGTTGTTCCGGATCACGCATCTGTCAAGGAAGCCATGTCAGAGCTGGTTCGTCAGGCAGCGGAAAATGACAATATCAGCACCATCTATGTTGTTGATAAATATAAGATATTTTACGGAGCCATTGATTTAAAGGATCTGGTCATAGCCAGAGAAGGAACGGACCTGAAAGGGATCATGACATGTTCCTATCCATACATTTATGCGCGTGCATCCATCGAAGACTGTATCCCTCAGCTTAGAGATTACTCAGAAGATTCTATCCCGGTACTGGATAATGACAACAAACTGATCGGCGTTATCACTGCCAGCGATCTGGTAGAAGTGGTCGGCGACGAATTAAATGAGGATTACGCAAAGTTTGCCGGTCTTTCTGCTGAAGAGGATCTGGAGGAACCCATTTTTCTCAGCGTAAAAAAACGTCTTCCATGGCTTTTTATCCTGCTTGGAATGGGACTTGGCGTATCGGCAACAGTAGGGCTCTTTGAATCTATCGTTGCACAGCTCCCGGTTATTATGTGTTTTCAGTCTCTCATTCTGGATATGGCCGGTAATGTGGGAACCCAGTCCCTTGCGGTTGCCATCCGCGTGCTTATGGATAAACAGCTTTCCGGAAAACAGAAGTTAACGTTGATTCTGAAGGAATCACGAGTGGGCCTGACTAACGGTCTAATCCTTGGCGCTCTTTCCTTCCTCATAATCGGAGGATATCTGGTTCTGAAAGGAAATGCCCTTTCATTTGCCTTTGCAGTTTCCGGATGCCTTGGTACAGCCATGATCCTTGCCATGCTCATTTCTTCTTTATCCGGTACAATTATACCCATTTTCTTCCAGAAAATAGGAGTAGACCCGGCAGTAGCATCCGGCCCTCTTATTACAACGGTAAACGATCTGGTGGCTGTCATTTCCTACTATGGATTGTCCTGGATTATTTTAATCAATATTATGCAGCTGCCGTGAAAAACAGGGCCGGAAAATGTATGTTCGCATTTTCCGGCCTTAGTATTTATCTCTACTCCAGATAAATCTCGATCATCGCCTCCTGATAAGCGGCTTTCTGCTCTTTTTGCATCCATTTTTTTATTTCCAGCAGTTCAGGCCTGTATACATGATCCAGCTTTTTGATCCGGCTGCCGCTTAACCTTACACCGGACAGATACTTTTTATACCACTCTGCCTCATATTTCCATAAATGCAGAGCATCTTCATACCGTTCTTTTAATCTCTGGGCAATCAGAAGTCCCTCCGGATCAAAATCTCCTGCATACAAGAATTGATGCGTTTCCTTCAGAAAATCCAGCAGCAGGAAGGATGCCAGTCTTGGCTGCCCATTGATGCAGACCGCCGCACAAGATGGATTCCGGCTTGTCAAAATGGAAAATACGGCCGGATTTTCTACCACATATACTTCCCGTTTCTGTGCAGTAACTTTACCCAGTTCTCCAAGGGTACGCAGGGTCAGGCGAACAGGCTCCTTCTCTTTTAAAAATCCTTCGATCCCTTCATGTATGCATCCATCCTGTTTCCAGGCGTGCAAACCATAAGCCAGTGTTTCATTGGACAGATCATCCTTTAAAATACCTGCCTGATACAGCAGGCAGCTCTTCTCTTCTGCCGGAGATATCTCATCACTGAAGCTGTTTTTAAACTGGTCTTTCAGAAATAAAATCAGAAGCCTTTCTGCAGTTTTCCCGGCGTCAAAATAATGGGGATTTCCTGTTACCTGCGCTGCAAACACCGCCAGAAGCTGTTTTTTTCTTATAATGCAGATCTGCTGATAGGCTTTCATAATATTTTTCAGAATATCCCTCAGTCCTTCCGGATTTTCCCGATACTGCTGCATCAGAATTTCATAGCCGTTTCCATGATTTTCCAGAACCTCTTTCAGCCACATTCCCACCGGATCTTCTTCCTTTCCATCCAGCAGCCCGGCAAAGAAATCCTTTCTTTTTTTCTCTTCCTTCTCTTTTTCTTCTTTCTTTACAGTCAATTTTTCTCCAAAATAAGCCTCAAGGAGCATTTCCGTCGAAATCCCGGAAAACCGGCTTTCAGCGAGACATTTTTCCAGCAATCCGGCGGAAACGGTTACTGTTTTGTTTTCTGTATAATCCTTTTGTAAGAATCCGCTTAAGTCCTGTTTTTCTACCAAAGTAAGCTCGCGCAGAACTGCTTTTCCTCCCATATGTCCCAGGCTGGCATACTTTTCTTTGAATTTTTGAAAGAGCTTTTCATAAACAGATCGCTGCCGGAAATATTCCAGACATTCTTTCAGCTTTTTTTGTTCTGTATCATCCATATTCTATCCTTCCTGCGCCATCTGATCTGTTACCATTACCTTCTTCCTTCCATTCCACAGATAGCGGATCACAGAAACAAATCTGGCATTTTCCGGCCGGATGAGCTGATAGATTGCCAATGCAGGAACTGTATCATAATCCCCCCATAAAATCTGAGAATTGATCATAAAATTAAATTCAAACTCTACTATAAGGCGGAACATATCGCGGATATTCATTTCATCCACACCGGCAAAGGCCTCATCCAGAGAAATCATTTTCGGCGCGTCTTCACGGGCTCCCGCATATTTGGCTGCCACTGCGGAAAACAGCGGTACATACATGGACATGGCTTTTTCGCCTCCGCTGAACGTAAAGAACACCCGGTCTGTAAGTTCTTTCTTCTTCTCTCCTGTTTTCTGGCACTCCAACTGGAATTCAAACCATTTCCGATAGTCCAGAACCTCCCGCATCGTCGCATGGAAGGACTGTACTGCTCCTGTATCTCCCGCAAGCTTCCTTGCTTCCTCAATCTTGGAACGGAAATGCAGCGAAATTTTATCTATTTCTTCCGGACGCATGATTTCGGCATCTTTCTGCAGTAATTCCACCAAAGCTCTGGTGTCCAGCTGTTCTTCTTTTTCTGCCCGTTTATTTTTCCACCGCAGGCTCAGTCTCAATCCGCTGGAGGTCTGCATGGACTCCATCAATCCGTTCATTTTCTCTACCCAGCGTTTGCTTGCCTGAATTCGGGCACGTATTTTTTTACTGATAGTATTCGCCAGAATATCCTCAAACAGTTCCCGGTCTCTTTCGCTTAAAACCTTGGCCAGCCCATCCGCATCTTCACAGAGTTTTTGCAGCAGCTCCTTAAATTTTACCGTGGTTCCCCTGTATTTCGCTGAAATATCAATTCTCTTTACGCTCATATCCAGGTAGGAATTTTCATCATTCAGGTCTTCAAAAAGAGAGGACAGTGTAATCTGATAATCCAGAAGAAATCCACGGTTCTGATGATAAACCTCCTGAAGACCGCCAAAAACATCCTCCTGTTTTTTATTTCCGCAGCTTCCTGAAAGCTGTCCGCAGACTGCCTTCGCCAATCCGTCCATATCGTCGGTTTCCTCGATTACATCTTCCGTATATCCCAAACCATATTCCAGCTTAAACACGGCACCGTATTTTTCTTTTTTATCTGAAAACTGTTCTTTTTTCTTTTCATTTTCCTGTATTTTATCCTGCAGTACAGCTGCTTCGTTTTCCAATCGATTCTGCCTTCCTACACAGCTTTCTCTCTCACCGGGCAGAAGAATAAGCCTCTGCATACAATAATCCAGACGTTCTCTGATTTGTTCGTAATCGGTAAGCTCCAGCTGTTTTCGTACAGAAACCAGAAATTCTTCCAATTCCCTGACCTTTATTAAGATTCTGCTCAAATCATAGCGGATATCATCCAGATCCTGCTCTATATCATCTCTGTACTCCTGCTGGCTTTTCACATACAGGACTCCATTTTGATAGTTGCCATAAAACACCTGAAGCCCGGCAAGCAGATCTTTATATTTATGCAGCGATTCCAAAACGGAAACAAACAGATCCAGACGGGGAGAAAGGTAACATTTCGCGCACAGCTCCCTTACTTTGATACGAATTTCATCCAGTTTTTTCCGTTCTGTTTCCGTGAGCGCCTGCTGCTCTCCTACCCGCCTGACCGCGAGTTCCAGACGGTATTCCCAGCCTGCAAGCTCTTTTGCCGCTGTTTTTAAATCTTCATCTTTCGGAAATTTCTCCCACTCTCTCCAAAGCAGCTCCAAACGCAGGCCGTTCTTCTCCAATGCAGCCTTTATTGTTTCCACCTGCTGCATTTTGTTATGACATAGCGTTTCCAGTTCTTCTATTTTTTCCTTCCTGTATTGTTCTCTGGCTCTGATACCGATAAATCTGGCATGGTATTCTCCGGTAATCGTTCCTTCCAGGACTCCCAGACGATAATTTCCCCGTTCATCAATCCAGGTTCTTCCCTGATCGTTGCTTCTGCCAAATCCAATGGAAGATAAAATTCCTGAAATCTTCTGATAAAACAGGATATCATTCTCTCCGTTATCTACATCCAGCACCTTTGTCAAATTTTCCCGCACATGAGAAACATCGCCAAAAATATACCTGTCGCATACGCCGCAGTCCAGTTCTAACACTTTGTCTCTGTATTCTTCCGAAATGATCAATGCATCCAGTATTCCCATCTGCTGAAGAGCCTCTTCCAGGCGGTCTGCCTGCTGTGATTCCATCCCTGTTCCAAACTCTATGGTCTTATAAAACTGCTGATAGGGAATCCCTTTTTCTTTTAAAAGACTGCGGTTTTTCTGTACGCATTCCGGCTGCTCCGGTTCCGGCTCTTTCTGCGTCTTCCACTCGGTCAGCTCCTCCTCTAATCTCTGTAATTCACCGCTCTCATTTTCCATCTCCTGCTCCAGCAGCATTCGTTCTCTGGTAAATTCGCTTTCCTTTTCATATAATGTTTGTTTCGCCAGCTCCCGTATTTCAGAATAATCGCTCCCCTGTTCATACCCCTGAATTTTTCTGGAAATCTCCTGCATCACATCCGGCGTGAGAGAAAGCTCTTCATTGCTGCGTTCCCAGAGATATACCTGTTCTGTCAGCTCTGCCTTTGTTTCCTGCAAAAGACGTTCATACTGCTGCACCTCCCGCTCTGCCCCATTTCGTTCTGCCTGACACAAATCCAGTTCCTTTAAGTAACGATCATATTTTTCCTGGCAGTTTTTTTCCTCCGTCAACCCCTCTTTTCCCCGTTCTGCCTGCTCCGTATACCTTTTCAAAAGCTGTACATGGGACTCAAACGAATAATCTGAATTTTTATCTTCCAGAAGTTCTTTTTTCAAAAAGGAAAACTCATCAAACGGTACGTCTTCCAGCTCATCCTCCATTTCCTCAATGCAGGTTTCTATCTCTCCCCAGATGCGTTCATTCTCTTCCTCTCCCCTTTTCAGCCGTCTCTCCGTTTCCTGCATCTTATCCTTTTTCTCCTGCTCCTGTCTCTCTTTTACACACTTTTCCTCTGCCTTTTCCCGCAGTTCTCCCGTTAATTTCAGTTCCTGTTCCTTTAACTTTGCCGCATCGCTTTTTGTGAGGGATTCTTTTTCCTTCTTTAAAACTTCTTCCTCCCGCGCAAGCTCCTGATACCGCTGTTTTTCTTTTTCCAGCATCACCGTTTTTTCATTCAGTTCTTCCAGCTGTCTTTTCCCCATACGTTCACAGTCTTCATAGGCGTTTCCAGCTTCTGCAAACATACGGGCTTTATTATAAAGTACGATCCGGTTATACTGGTCGTAGATTTTTTCAATCTGTCTGGCCCCCCGGATGCTCTCGTTTAAGCTGTCCAGATTTGTTTTCAAATTATCCATATTTTCAATCGCCTCAGACATGGGCCGCAAGTCATCTTCCGATAAGGTCTGCAGCGAACTGCTCAGAATTTCATTAATAACGGTAGGCTTGAAATCTTTAGAAAGCTTTGGCGTACGAAGCTGGATCAAAAGCTCCAGCAGTTCCTTATACTCTTCCTGGGTTTCAAATCCAAACAGAAGGCGATTCACACAGGCTGCATATTCGCTTTGAGTCTCCATCACCTTCCCACCATCGCCAATCCTGTTTTTTAACTCAATTTTAGAACAGGTGATTTTATTTTCCAGATCTTTATACAAAAAGATATCATATCCCACCCGTCTGTTATCCGTAATACAAAAATACCAGGATTCCAGCTTTTTATTCTTTCTTGCACGGATTCCCAGCCCCAAAGTCAGATATTCTTCACTTCCCAGACGCTTAAATTCCATATAAAGATATCCGGTTCTCTCATCCCGGTCATCGTTTTCCTCCAAAAGATAATTCTCCATTTTCCTTGCACGGGAACCAAATGGGTCCAACCTCTCCGGACGCATATTTCCATCCAGTAAAAGAGGAATAAAGCTCTGCATGGTAACTGATTTTCCCGAACCATTTGAACCTCTTAAAAGCATACGGCCTTCCGAAACTTCAAACGTTTCCTCATCATAGTACCAAAAATCCACCAGTCCTGCCCTGTTTATCTGCCACTTTCCACTATTCATCGCCTTTGTCCTCTTTTCCAAAATCTTCCGGATATTTTCCCATGATTTTACCTGCTGCTGATCGGATGTATATATCACCATATGCCTGCTCTATCATCATCAGATTTTCCATATAATCATATACTTCCCGGTAAAATTCTGCAAAGGTCATTTCCCGATATGTCTTATTAAATCCCGCCCCAAACTGCTCTTTGCACTTTTCCACAAGCCTCTGAAAATTTTCTTTTGGAAGACGGATTTGTTCATCCAGAGGCACTTCTATTCTGCCTGTCCGTATTTCTTCCTGCAGAAGCTGGTACAAAAGCAGCACAATGTCTGACAGTGTATTTTCTTCCGGAAAGGTCCGGCCAAGCCTGCAGTTCTCCTCTAATATCAGAAACGCACTGCTGCTGTGTACCTGCAGCTCACATGGAAACAGCTCCGATAATTCTCCCTGTATCATATTGCGGTAATTACGCACATAGGCAAAATCTTCTTCCGTATCCCCATCTCTGTACATTCCCATGGTCATCAGAAGCCTGCGGTACACCCGCTGTCTTCGGATAATTCCCCTGTCTTCATCTAAATCAATCCACTCTTCTTTTTCAAAATCTTTCGGCACTGTATAGCCCATAATATCCTGGGTGAAATTTTTCATAAAATACCGTGAAACCCCTGTATTCTCATACAAAACTTCACTGGTATCATCTTTTGCAAATCCCTCTTCTGTCCCGTCATTTACATTCAAAATTCCACATGCCACACAGTATTTCATCACCCGGATCATATGACGGCGGTAACGGTAAATGGTCCAGTCAACCTGCTCTTCCCTGTACTGGCTCTGTACATATTCTGTAAGCTCTGACAACACAAACTGATCCTCTGCCTTTTTATCCTCAAGAAACATAAGAACCAGACAAAAAAATACATACTCAATGGGATCGCAAAACTCAGAAATTCCCATCCAGTTTTCTGCAGCTGCAGGCAGCTTTTCCACCTTAATCATATAAGGATTGATCAGTACCTGATACCCCAGCTTTTCTCTTAAAAATTTCTTTTCCTCCCCTGATGCCAGCGCTTCTTTTATCTGATAATACAGCTCACGATCCCTGGATTTTAAAATCCATCTGTTGTTCAGCAGCACTTCCAGTACCTTCATATTTCCTGTTCCCCTTCTTCAAATACCATCGTATAACAGGGCATCTGAAACTCTCCGTCTGTACATTTTAATGTACAGTATTCCTTTGCATCTGTCTCTTCAATGTAATACATCTGACCGTCCTCGGTCTTGGCTCTGTGATTTTTCTTCTCCAATGCCTTAGACAGCCATAGAAGAAACATATCCCGCACATATGGCTCGATCACCGGAAGATTCGCAAACTCCAGCCTTCCGTTTTTAATATAGCTTCTCAGCAGCTTCCGTTCCTTTTCCAGACGCTGTATTTCAGCCCTGCGCATGGCCTCCTTCTCTTTTGAATGGTCTGTAATCCCGCTTCTTTTCGCCTTTTCCCGATATGTACGAACCCTGGGCGTTACTGTGACCACATATGGATTTTCCTCATATACCCCGCTGTTGATACTGTCCGTCTCTCTGGCCATACTCCCCTTTAAATGCAGCGGTTTTTCCATCCCAAAAACAACCGCTGCCAATCGATGGGCCTCGGAAATATTTCTGCATTTTGCAAACATTTGGGCTACCTTTTTATACTCTTCCCTGCGATTGGAGCCCTGATTGCTCATTTCGCTGATACGGGCCGCATAACGCGTAATTTTCCTGATAATTTCATTGGTTGTATCAAATACCTTGCCTGCTTCCGATTCCTGTCCGTCTCTTCCTGCAAACCATTCTACCATGCTTTCCCAGCGCCCGTTGATTTTTTCATAAATCAGCTGTTCATCCATTTCCACATCCATACGGGGGATGGAACACTCATACGCTGTAACCTTCTGTAAAATGTTATTTACCGTCTTTTCCTGTACATTCTTCAGTTCCTGTTCAATCGCCGTCACATTCACCTGCAGACTTTTCACAAAGGAACGCAGATAGTCCATCAAACGATCTTTGAATAAAAGAAACTCCCTGGTTCTCATCATCTCTTCTGCTTTTACGCTGTTCAATTCCCGCATATAATCCTGATAATTCTGATTTAATCGAATGAAATCATTATTCAGATCATTCCACCAGGCATGAACATTCTCATCCTCTTTCACAGATATTTCTTCCAGCTTCCCCAGATCGATCCGAATCCGTTCCAATAATGTGGGCTCAAGGGATGATCCCTCTATAAACAGATTTTCGATTCGTACAATCATGCGCTCAATTTCTACCGCTGTCTCCGATAACTGATACCGAAACTTTTTGTTCTTGAATTCTTCAATCGTAGCCGCCTTTCTGGTGTCCTGAATGGTAACCAGATTTCCCCAGGATGTCAGGGCTGTAAGATCCTGCTGGCACTGCTCCATCGTATAGTCTGCAAAATATGGATCTTCTTTTAATTCTTCAAAAACCTCTTCCTGATACAGCCAGTATTTTAACTTCTCATATTTTAAAAAAATGCCTACGGCATCTCAGCTCCCCTACCCCTCAATCTTGAGGGGAAAG
>CAUCBQ010000052.1 GCA_958441075.1 uncultured Clostridiaceae bacterium
GGACGCTTCTGTATACCAGCAGCCTGCCGTTACCATCATTGAACTCATGGGGCGTCATGCGGGATGGGTCACTGCCGCCAGCGCGCTTGCAAGGAAGTTTCCCGGCGACAACCCCATGCTGATCTATATGCCGGAATCCGATTTTAATATGGAAGAGTTTTTAAATGACGTCGAAAGCGCCTTAAAGAAAAGCACAGCTGTGGTTGTCTGCGTTTCTGAAGGCATCCATGACGCTTCCGGCCGTCTGATCTGCGAATACTCTACTGAAGCTCAGGTAGATACCTTTGGACACAAAATGCTTACAGGCTGCGGAAAGCTTTTGGAAAGCTATGTACGCAACCGTTTTGGAGTCAAGGTCCGTTCTGTGGAGTTAAATGTAAATCAGCGCTGCAGCAGCCTTCTCTCCTCTCTTACAGATATTGATGAAGCCTGTGAGGCAGGGCGCTTTGCAGTCCGTCTCTCCCTTGAAGGCGTGACTGCAAAGATGATCACCTTTGAGCGCTCTGAGGGAAAGGAGTATTCCATCCATCTGGGCATTACAGACGTTTCCAATGTGTGCAACAAAGAAAAGCCCTTCCCGCCTCACTGGATCACCGGAAACCACAACGATATCGGTCCTGAATTTACCGCCTATGCCCTTCCTCTGATTCAGGGACGGCCACAGCATATCCTGGAAGACGGACTTCCAAAATATCTGTACCGCAAGGGCTGAAATGCCTGCCATCACCTTACTCTGCAAAGGAGCCTCTGCCATGAACAGCCTTTTCTCTTATCAATCCTGTACCCTCTGTCCCAGAATGTGCCGTATTGACCGCAGCAGCCAGACCGGCTACTGCGGATGTACCGACCAGTTAAAAGCTGCCAGGGCAGCCCTCCATAAATGGGAAGAACCCTGCCTGAGCGGACCGGAATGGGCCAGGGGCGGAAGCGGCACTGTATTCTTTTCCGGCTGCACCCTCAAATGCTGCTTCTGTCAGAATTACCCCATCAGCAGCGAGCAGTTCGGGAAGGAGCTGACCTCAGGCCAGCTGGCTGATATCTTTCTCAGGCTGGAGGATCAGGGTGCGTATAATATCAATCTGGTCACTCCTACCCAGTTTCTTCCCTCAATCCTTCCGGCTCTGGACCAGGTCCGCTTCCGCCTCTCCATTCCGATCGTATACAACTGCGGAGGCTATGAGCGGACGGAGATCGTAGAGCTTTTAAAGGATTATGTAGACATCTGGCTTCCTGATTTAAAATATTATGACTCTTCTCTTTCCGCCCGTCTGTCAAAATGCGGAAATTACTTTGATGCCGCCTCCCGCGCCATCGGTCAGATGATCCGTCAGACCGGTGCCCCGGTATTTGAGGAGCATCCTTCCGGCGATCCGTCCCGTCCGCCCTTTCTTCTTATGAAGAAGGGCGTAATCCTTCGCCACATGGTGCTTCCCGGTCACAGGGAGGATTCCATTGCCCTGCTGGAGTGGATCAGCAGCTCTCTCCCAAAGGGCCACTATCTGTTAAGCCTTTTAAGCCAGTACACCCCTTTTTACCACAGCTGCGACCATCCGGACATCAACCGCCGGATCACCTCCTATGAATACCGTAAGGTAGTGGATGCCGCTCTGTCTCTGGGACTTACTCAGGGGTTTATGCAGGAAAAAAGCAGCGCAAAAGAAGAATATACGCCGCCCTTTGATCTGGAAGGTCTATGATCCCTGCGTTTAGATACAACGAAAGACGGATATCGAATCTTTGACTAACCACGTTCTCGATTACGATATCCGTCTTTCAACTATTTCGTCCATTGGACCAAGCCTCTCTTTCGAAACAATTGTTTCTTTTGTAACTCTATATTTAATTGTATTCACTCTGTTTTTCTTCTGCTCTCTTTTGTATATTCACTTGCTTCGGAACTATTTTCCTTTTTACTTCTTTTTTGATTCGGTATCCTTCTCCGTCCTGATAATACTTTCTCGTCATATCACCAAACCGGGCACTCACTGCCTTTGATACTCTTATGAATCATTTTGAAAATACGATCTTTTGCTTGTTCCTATCTTTCTTTCCAGATATTCTCTTTCGTTCATTTCCTTAAGACTGCAGTTCTTTTTACCAATCGATTGGACTTTCTTTTGTTTCTTAAATCAATTTCCTCTTTAGCTGTCTGTACTAT
Source organism: uncultured Clostridiaceae bacterium (assembly GCA_958441075.1). Classification (GTDB taxonomy): domain Bacteria; phylum Bacillota; class Clostridia; order Lachnospirales; family Lachnospiraceae; genus Enterocloster. Next base: position 2,159 of record CAUCBQ010000052.1, read on the forward strand.
GTATGAGCAGTTACTCTTACAGAGTGTTTTCCCTGTTTCATCTATAACTAAATCTCTTTAGCTTATAAATGAAACGAAAGTTCTCTTTCTGGCGGTCCGTACCTCCTTTGCTTAGATTTTATTACTTTGAGTTGATTGTCTACAACTCCTTATTGTCTTTTGTATCTTCTGTTCTTTTCTCTTTTGTTGTCTTTATTATACAAAAAGAGTCTCTATTTGTCAAGACTCTTTTTGTAAATTTTTAATATTTTTTGTCTTTTTATGAATTGTATATATTTATTGTAATTATTTGTATTTTTATACAATATTTACCAGTTATATGTGAGGAATTTTATAATATTATCAGAATATTCATGTTTTTGCATCCTCTTTGGGAAATTTCCTTCGGACCAGCTTAAATGTAGCCATATGGGCGGCCGCTGTAATCAGCCAGGATACCGGATACGACAGGTAAAGAACTGCCAGTGAACGGTAAGCAGCAAATACTGTAAAAACCCAGAGAATCCGAAAACCACAGGCTCCGGTAAGAGAAACAATCATGGGAATCACCGAATACCCAAGCCCCCTTAAGCTTCCTACCATGCAGTCCATCAGTCCGCAGATAAAATATGTCCCGCAGATAATTTCCAGACGGAGCATTCCATATTTAAGCACCTCGGAATCAGAAGAGTAAATTCCCAGAAGCTGCGTCCCCGCGCCCACAGCTGCCAGGCCCAGGACAAGCCCGATTACAGTAACTACAGCAAGGCAGATATTCTTTACCTTATTGATACGGCTGTACTTTCCTCCGCCCAGATTCTGGCTGGTGAAGCTTAAGCTGGTCTGGTAAACTGCATTCATAGCTGTATAGACAAACCCTTCGATATTGGCAGAGGCTGTATTTCCCGCCATTGCCACAGAACCAAAGGAGTTTACCGAGGACTGGATCAGCACATTGGATACGGAGAAAATAGCGCCCTGCATACCGGCCGGAAGGCCAATTTTCACAATCCGCTTCAGCTTATCCATATGGATGGAGAGCTTCTTTAGATGGAGCTTCATCATACCCTCTTCCGCCATCAGGCTCTTAAATACAAGAAATGCGGAAATATGCTCGGAAATCACCGTAGCCCAAGCCACGCCGTCTACTCCCATTCCAAGGCCTATTACAAAAAACAGGTTTAAAATCACATTGACCGCTCCTGCGGCAAAGAGAAAATAAAGGGGACGCCTGGTATCTCCTACCGCCCTGAGAATCGCAGCGCCAAAGTTATACAGCATCAAAACCGGCATTCCCAGAAAATAGATCCGCATATAAAGCACAGACTGATCCAGCACATCCTCCGGGGTTCCCATAATCCGAAGCATTGGGCCTGCGGCAAGCTCTCCCACAGCAACCAGAAGCAGGCCGCTTAAAAGCGCGGTTAAAACAGCGGTATGTATCGTTTCCTGAACATCCCGTTCTTTCTGCCCGCCATAGTATCTGGCTACCAGCACATTAACACCCACAGACAGGCCTACAAAAATATTAATCAGAAGATTAATTAAGGATGAGGTTGAACCTACGGCTGCCAGCGCCGTGCTTCCGGAAAACCTTCCCACCACAACAATATCCGCCGCATTAAACAGCAGCTGCAGAATGCCTGAGAGCATCAACGGAATCGAAAACAGCAGAATTTTTCCCAAAAGCGGACCGCTGCACATATCAATTTCATACGATTTTTTCATAATCCCATTTACCTCCGTTTCAGCTTTACTTTAGCACAGGGAAATTCATTTTACAAGCACCTGTTAAACCGGAGCTTTCTCCTTACATATAAGCCTCAACAGATCCTTAGGAGCCTCAAAGCTATACCGGGGGAAGATAATTCCCTCACCGGAAACGCTGCCCCATTTTGCATATCCAAAATCAATTCCGGCCTTTTCAGCTGCTGCATAATCCGAAGGTGAATCCCCGATATAGATCACCTGTTTTGGCTGGAGCTTCAACCGCTTCATACATTCAAGCAGCGGTTCCGGGTCCGGCTTATGCTTCTTTGTGTCGTCTGCCAGAACTGCCTCTGCCATATATCTGTGGATTCCCTTTGATACAATATCCACCTTATATTGTTCTTTTGTCTTGGAGGATACGATGGCCTGAATCATACCGGCAGAGCGGAATTCTTCCAATACAGCCTCAATTCCTTCATAAGGTTCTGCCTCCTCCTCGTATTCATTGACATATTTAACCCATCTGGCATAAACTGCTTCCTTATTCTGTATATTCAGCTCCTTCATCACCCTCATGCCCGGATAGGCTGCAAATTTCAATACCTGCTCAAAGCTCCAGTCTTCATTCCTTTCTTCCTTAATGATTCGTATTAAGGGGTACAGATTCATATTCAGCGTATTTAAAATAGTGCCGTCAATATCATAAAACACTGCTTTGTACTGTTTCATCTTATTTGTTCTCCTATATTTTTCTTGACATTTTTCCTATCCTCTCCTACACTGGTTCATAAACTGTGCCATTTATAATCCCCTGGGCTCAGTGATCCAGCAGGGGAGTTATTCAGGAGGAAAATAACCATGTCATTAACAGAATTGTTTATCATTGCGGCAGGGCTGTCTATGGATGCCTTTGCTGTAGCGGTGTGCAAGGGACTTGCCATGACAAAAATGAGTTGGAAAAATGCCGGAATTGTAGGACTTTATTTCGGCGGCTTCCAGGGTATTATGCCCTTTCTGGGATATATGCTGGGCTCCCGGTTCAGCGGAACCATCGAAGCTTATGATCACTGGATTGCCTTTGTACTTCTGGGACTCATCGGAGGAAACATGATAAAGGAAGCTCTGGAGAGCGGAGAGGAAGCAGCCGACTCTTCTCTGGATGTACGGACCATGACTCTGATGGCTGTAGCAACCAGTATTGACGCTTTAGCGGTAGGTGTGACCTTTGCCTTTCTTCAGGTCAGAATCATTCCTGCCGTATCCTTTATCGGTATCATCACCTTTTTACTGTCTGCCGCAGGCGTTAAAATCGGAAATGTATTCGGCGGCCGTTATCAGAAAAAGGCGGAGTTTGCCGGCGGTCTGATTCTGGTTCTGATGGGACTCAAAATTCTTTTTGAGCATCTGGGCTTTCCGGGATAAAACAGCCCGGTTTAAAAAAGCATCTGAGCATTCCGGAACCGCGCATGGTTCCCGGACCGCCCAGATGCTTTTTCAATGCACTCTGTCAGATTCTTATACCGCTTCCGTCCAGCTGATATCCGTCTATGGTGCAGTTTGTCATCATCACGCCATTATCCGTATTCAGATAATACCAGCTTCCCTTATACTCCTGCCAGCCGGTTTTCATATAGCCGTCCATGCCAAAAAAATACCAGCTGTCATTAATCATGGCCCAGGAGGTGAGATAATTATCCTGATAAAGATACCTCCAGCCCTTCTTATCCTGCTCCCAGCTTCCCAGATGGATGTTCCGGTATGGGGGCATATCAGCCTCAGGCAGAAGCATAAAATAATATGACTTCCTCTCATCCCCTCTGGCAAACTCGATCACATAACACCGCTCTAACGAATCGTAAAGCTTTTCTTCACGTTCCTTTCCCATGGTCTCCGGACGGACTACCGGGTAGTGCTCTCCCTCTTTTAAGCCATAAACCCGGCATTCCAGACTTTTTTGTGTATCTCCCTCATAGGTAATGAGATAGTAATTTAAAATAACATCATCCAGATTTACATCATTTCTGTCCTTCGTAATGGTAAAGGTATCCTTATCTGATACCCGGTTTCCCATCACATAGGACGTATAGCCGTCGTAGACAGCCGTCTGCCGGTTATTTACATCCAGATGAAGCGTCACCGGAACCGGCGGCTTTCCTGCCGAACCGGCCTGAGCGGTAAAGGCGCCCGCGATGGTTAAGGCTGCTGCCGCAGCCAGCGCTTTTATGCAGTGCAGAATTCCTGCCTTTTTCATCCGGCCACCTCCTCCCGTTGATTCATTACTTTAAAATTACTTTTCTGAAATTCTTTTTGCCTCTCTTTACTACAAGGCCTTCTCCGGCAAAGCGATCCTTTTCAAAGACAGCATGAATATCCTTTACAGGCTCACCATCTACGGATACGCCTCCCTGCTCCACATTCCTTCTGGCCTCAGACCTGGAGGAAGCAAGACCTGATCTGGTAAGAATTGTCAGAATATCCATAGTATTTTCCTGGAAATCCTCTTCTGTCAGCTCACTGGTAGGCATATTGGCAGTGCTTGCTCCGGCTGAGAACAGGGCTCTTGCGCCCTCCTGGGCCTTTGCAGCCTCTTCCTCACCATGCACCAGCTTGGTAAGCTCAAACGCCAGAATCTCCTTTGCCTGATTTAACTGGCTGCCTTCCCATTTATCCATCTCATCAATCTGCTCTAACGGAAGGAAGGTAAGCATACGCAGGCACTTAAGCACGTCGGCATCTGATACATTTCTCCAATACTGGTAGAAATCGAAGGGTGATGTCTTATTGGGATCTAACCATACGGCGCCTGACTGGGTCTTGCCCATCTTTTTGCCCTCAGAATTTAACAGCAGGGTAATCGTCATGGCATGGGCGTCTTTTCCCAGTTTGCGGCGGATTAATTCTGTGCCGCCCAGCATATTGCTCCACTGATCATCACCGCCAAACTGCATATTGCAGCCGTAGCGCTGAAACAGCTCATAGAAGTCATAGCTCTGCATAAGCATATAGTTAAACTCCAAAAAGCTTAAGCCCTTTTCCATTCTCTGCTTGTAGCACTCGGCTCTCAACATATTATTTACAGAGAAATGAGGGCCGATTTCCCGTAAAAACTCAATGTAGTTTAAATCCATCAGCCATTCAGCATTATTTACCATCATGGCCTTTCCCTCAGAAAAGTCAATGAAACGGCTCATCTGCTTTTTAAAGCAGTCACAGTTGTGCTGGATAATCTCAGGCGTCATCATGGTACGCATATCCGTACGGCCGGAGGGATCTCCTACCATACCGGTACCGCCTCCGATCAGGGCGATTGGCTTATTGCCTGCCATCTGAAGACGCTTCATCAGGCAGAGAGCCATAAAATGGCCTACGTGAAGGCTGTCTGCGGTGGGGTCAAATCCAATATAAAATACCGCCTTGCCTTCATTTACCATTTTTTTGATTTCTTCTTCGTTTGTCACCTGGGCGATTAAGCCTCTGGCAACCAGTTCTTCATAGATCTGCATTGTTTTTTCTCCTTTGCTATTCTTATTTTACCATATTTCCGCTTTCATGCAAGGGCCTGATTTCTTACAGTTTCGGCGGTTCCAGACAGCGGGGCTTCTTCCATCAGCCTGCTGCCGGCATAAAAAAAGCTCCGTCCCCCTGTTCAAAAGGACGGAGCATAAAGCCCGTGTTACCACCTGATGTTTACAGCCAGCTCACACTGACTGCCTCCTTAAGTACAAACCGGTAAATGATGGATCAGCTTTCTCCACCCGGCAGATACTCCGGCACGATAACGTGTGCCAAATCCGTCGCAGCCTACTGGGCCGGAAAAAACTGAATATTCCGTCCGTTTGGTACGAAGCTCAGAGATGTATTCATATACTGCTTTCCATGCGCCTCTCATCCTCCGGCAGCTTTCTGTATGCTTGTGCAGAATACTACTTCTTCCCGTCATAGCCATTTCATGAAATTATCACTATTATAGGCAGGCAAAAAGGATTTGTCAAGCTTGCGCTTTACGAATCTGATTTTGTATATTATAATGTTGCATTATCAGATTGATACAAACCGGGAGGAATATGAGATGGGATTTACACTTGTAAATGAGCTGCCCACTCCCGCAGAGATTCTGGAACAGTTTCCCCTTGCGGATCATCTGGCAGCCTTAAAAAAAGAAAGAGATGAAGAAATCAAAAAGGTCATTACCGGCCAGAGCAATAAATTTCTGGTAATTATTGGTCCCTGTTCCGCTGACAACGAGGATGCGGTCTGCGACTATGCCAACCGTCTGGCAAAGGTTCAGGAGGCAACAAAGGATAAGCTGATTATTATCCCCAGAGTTTATACAAACAAGCCAAGAACCACCGGAGAAGGCTATATGGGTATGCTCCACCAGCCGGACCCGGAAAAAAAGCCGGATATGCTTCAGGGTATTCTTGCTATCCGCCATATGCATATGCGCGTACTCCGTGAAACCGGTATGTCCACTGCAGATGAGATGCTTTATCCAGATAATCTGCAGTATTTGTCCGATATCATGTCCTATATTGCCGTAGGCGCCCGCTCTGTTGAAAACCAGTACCATCGTCTGGTAGCCAGCGGCTGCGACGTACCTGTAGGTATGAAAAACCCTACCAGCGGCGACATGACCGTTATGTTAAACTCCGTTGTTGCGGCCCAGCTTCCCCATGACTTTATCTTCCGCGGAGATGAGGTAAGCTGTCCCGGCAATCCTCTGACCCATGTGATCCTGCGCGGTGCGGTGAATAAAAGAGGCCAGTGCAGCCCCAACTACCACTATGAAGATTTAAGGCTGCTCTATGATCTCTATTCCCAGAGAGATCTGAAAAACCCCGCCTGCATCGTAGATACCAACCACTCCAATTCCAACAAGCAGTACAGGGAGCAGGTGCGTATCGCCAGGGAAGTCCTTCACAGCCGCCGTTATTCTGGTGATATCCGCCATCTGGTAAAGGGCCTGATGATCGAAAGCTATATCGAACCGGGCAGCCACAAGATCGGCCAGCACTGCTATGGACAGTCCATCACTGACCCCTGTCTGGGCTGGGAGGAAAGCGAACGTCTGATATACGAAATCGCCGATATGGTTGAGTAAATGCATAAAAATGCTCCGTTTCTGTTAAAGCTGTCTGTTCAGAAGCTTTTCAGAAGCGGAGCATTTCTTTTATACAGCCAAAGCTGTAATTCCAAAGTAAGCCAGCACAATGGCGCCCAGAATAATTCTGTAATACCCAAAGAATTTGAAGTTATGTCTGCGGACATAGCTCATAAGGAACTGGATCGAGGAAACGGACACTCCAAATGCCACTGCCATTCCTAAAAGCATATAGAAAACCTGAGGGCCGGTAAAGGAATTTCCGTCCAGGAAAAATTTTACAATTTTCAAAAAACTGGCTCCAAACATCACCGGAATTCCCAGAAAAAAAGAAAATTCAGCAGCAGCGGTTCTGGAACAGCCCAGAATCATGGCACCCAGAATGGTGGAACCGGAACGTGAGGTACCGGGAATCAGGGAAAGAACCTGAAATACGCCGATTAAAAAACCTGTCTTTACAGATATCTGCCCAACCTTATGAATTTCAGGATTAGACGTAACCGGGCTGTTTTCCAATACAATAAACAGAATACCATAGATAATCAGCGCAGCCGCTACCACATAAGGATTATACAGATGGGCCTCCATCCAGTCATCCAGCAGAAGTCCCAGAACAGCCGCCGGAATACAGGCGATAACGATCTTGACCCACAGCGCCCAGGTCGCCGTCCTCTGTCTGCTGCTCTTTTGGGGGCCAAAGGGGTTCAGCCTTTGAAAATACATCACAACTACTGCCAGAATTGCCCCCAGCTGGATCACCACCAGAAACATTTTCTTAAATGCCTCCGGCTGATCCAGACGGATGATTTCATCTACCAGAATCATATGACCGGTGCTGCTGATGGGCAGCCACTCTGTAAATCCCTCTACGATTCCCAGTACGATGATCTTTAATGTTTCTACCAAACTCATAGTTTCTCCTTCTTATACCGTATGTTTTACAGCCGTCCTTTGACGGTATATCTTATGCGCCCCTTCTCTCTTCCATGCCCTTTATATCCGGTCAGATGTTTTCAATCTGCCAGTCAACAGGCGTCAGACCATTTTGAGTAAGGAAATCGTTGGTCTGGCTGAAGGGACGGCTGCCGAAAAATCCCCTGTAGGCTGACAGCGGACTGGGATGGGGCGCTTTCAGAATAAGATGCTTTTTGTTGTCCAGCATGGCTGCCTTTGCCTGAGCCGGCCTTCCCCACAGGATAAATACCATGGGGCGGTCCTGCTCATTGAGCACCTGTATGGCGGCGTCCGTAAACTGCTCCCAGCCGATATCATGATGTGAATTGGCCTGATGCGCCCGAACTGTAAGCACGGTATTCAAAAGCATAACTCCCTGGTCCGCCCATTTTTTCAGATAACCGTTATTGGGAATATAGCAGCCCAGATCGTCATGAAGCTCCTGATAAATATTTACAAGAGACGGAGGAACCTCCACCTCCGGCTTTACGGAAAAACAGAGGCCATGTGCCTGACCGTCATTATGATAGGGGTCCTGTCCCAGAATCACTACCTTTACTTTTTCCAGAGGAGTAAATGCGAAGGCATTAAAAATATCGTCCGGATCAGGAAATATCTTTCTGGTTTCATATTCATGTTTTACTGTTTCGTACAGCTTTTTATAGTAAGGCTTTTTAAATTCCCCGCTTAAAGGGCCCAGCCAGTCATTGGAAATTGCCGCCATAATAATCACCCTTCTCCTTTGTTTTTCCCGCTCAGAATCCATTCCAGAGAATTTTTATGAACAGGGACGCTGCGTTCCTGTACCTCCGGAGGAATCTGGTAAAATTCTTCATTGACCCGATATAAAAGCGCCTTCCTGTTAAAGAAAATAATCTTTTCAAAGGGCCAGCGCATAACCGTAGGCGCAGCAAAGCCTTCCCCCAGCTCCAGGATGGTAAGCGTGCGGTTCACTGTCCCTGCCTGCCAGGACAGATATCTTTTCCAGCCCGGAAGATATCCCTCCTCAATATAGGCTTCCGCTTTAATGGTATTTCCCGTAAGGGGAGCGCCGCAGTGAGGGCAGAAATCCTCCGGAAGCTCTCCTTCCTCCCAGATATCCTTTGTACAGGCCCTGCTGCACTGAAGCCAGTGAATATTTCCGCAGGGAGCAGTGATTCGCTCCCTGTCAAACGGCGTATCATACACTGCTCCATCTGTAAGGGTTGTAACCAGATAGTAATCCTTATCCTTTACCATCTGATACAGAGCTTCATAGGCAGCCTTTATCTCTGACTGCTCCGGATCTGAAAGGCTGCAGTGCCTGATTTCTTTTTTCCCAGGCTTTAAGCCCCACTCCGGCCCGATACCGATGAGAATCCGTTCCGAAGCAGCCAGTCTGGCTGACAGGGTCTGGTCTGTATGTGTTATATTTTCCATATTATGTAAATTCCTCTGCTGTTACCGTCTGGTAAAAATCCGGCAGAAATCCCCCTGTGAGAAAATCTGCCGGATTTTATCCCATGCAAATATCAGGCTTGTGTATCCATCTGAAAACAGCCTGTATTAGTTGGTATAGTTATCAAAATATCCCTGAACCAGAATGATCGGTGTTCCCTTGTCACCGGAACCGCTGGTCAGATCGCAAAGAGATCCAATCAGATCCGTAAGCCTTCTGGGAGTTGTTCCCTGAGAAGCCATATCTCCCACCAAATCAGATTTCTTCTCTCTGATTCTCTGAGAAATTGCTTCCTTTAATGCTGCGCCGGACAGATCCTTAAAATCGTTGTCAGCCAGATATTTTAACTTAACCTCGTTTGGAGTTCCCTCCAGCCCCTCGGTATTTGCAACTGCCACAACCGGATCAGCCAGCTCCCAGATCTTTCCAACCGGGTCTTTGAATGCTCCGTCGCCGTATACCATAACCTCAACGTGCTTTCCTGTACGGTCCAGAATCTGCTTCTGGATCTCATAAACCAGATCGCTGCACTCTCTTGGGAACAGCTTAATGGTATCCTCGGTAGACTTGTTGGAGCCTAAAAGTCCGTACTTTTCATTGCAGCCGCTTCCGTTAACCGGAGCAGTAAGGATATCGTCCATACCGCAGATTCTCTCTGCTCCCGCTTCCTTTAAGATACGCTTTGTACGCATACGGGAATGAATGTCGCAGGTAAGAACGTTCTTTGTATGCTTTACAATCTCTCTCGGGTTATTGGCAAAGATCACCTCTGCCTCTGCTCCCTGCTCTCTGATCAGCTGACAGTAGTAATCCACATAATCCACACCTGTAAACGGATGCTTGTTTTCCCCGAAAAGCTCTCTGTAGCGCTTCAGGTCCAGAACATCACTGTAGGGATTGATTCCGGCTTCATCTACCTGATCCAGAGATACCAGAGCATTTCCCACCTCATCGCTGGGATAGCTGAGCATCAGTACGACCTTCTTCGCCCCTCTGGCAATTCCCTTTAAGCAGATGGAGAAACGGTTTCTGGATAAGATCGGGAAAATAACGCCGATGGTCTCTCCGCCCAGCTTTTCCTTTACATCCTCAGCAATGGCGTCGATGGAAGCGTAGTTACCCTGAGCTCTTGCTACTACGGATTCTGTTACAGAGATTACATCCCGGTCCCGAAGCTCAAAGCCCTCGCTGGC
>CAUCBQ010000053.1 GCA_958441075.1 uncultured Clostridiaceae bacterium
TCATTACATGCCCAGTCTGCTGTTCTCATGGACGGCCTCACAGGACGGGTTCTTTACGGAAAAAATGAGAATGAGGTCCGCCCTATGGCAAGCACAACCAAGATTATGACCTGTATTCTGGCATTGGAAGCCGGAAGTCTGGATGAATTTGCAGAGGCGTCATCCAATGCCGCCTCCCAGCCTCAGGTCAGACTGGGGGTAAAAAAGGGGGAATGCTATCGAATCAGAGATCTTCTCTATGCACTGATGCTGGAATCTTATAATGATGCGGCTGTTATTATTGCAGAACAGACAGCAGGCTCGACAGAGGAATTTGGACGCATGATGAATGAAAAGGCTGAGAGTCTGGGCTGTACGGATACCTGGTTTATCACCCCTAATGGTTTGGATAAAAAGGAGAAGGACGAGACCGGTACAGAGCGGATTCACTCTACCACAGCAGCCGACCTGGCCCGCATTTTGCGCTATTGCATCACGCAGTCCCCTGAAAGAGAGGAATTTTTAAAGATCACAGGAACCTCGGATTACTATTTTACAGATGAATCAGGAAAACGGACCTTTTCCTGCAGGAACCATAATGCTCTTCTTACCATGATGGACGGCGTACTTACAGGAAAAACAGGCTTTACCGGAGGGGCAGGATATTGCTATACAGGAGCTCTCTTTCGGGAAGGCCGTCTGTATATTATTTCTCTTTTGGGCTGCGGCTGGCCTCCTCATAAAACTTATAAGTGGGCGGATGCCAGAGCGCTGTTTTCATATGGTCTGGAGCAGTATGAGCTTACGGATATTTTTGAACCGGAGCCGGAGCATAAGATATGTACAGAGAGAGGCATTTGCTGGGGGGAAAATCCGGGAGGTATTCTTTCTGTTGTGATGAAGCCTGAGGAAAAGGACAGCCGTCTGAAAATACTATTAAATAAGGAAGAAAAAGGACAGATCAAACGAACGGTTACGTGTCCTGAACGTGTATCCGCACCTGTAAAGAAGGGGGAGGTTTTAGGAAAAATACGATACAGTCTGGGAGATATGGAGCTGGGAGAGTATGGGCTGTATGCAGACCGTGATATAGAAGAACTGACGGTTCTGGCTGCCTGGGAGCATATCTGGAAGGAGTTTTTCATTTTTTAAGCTTTTCTTACAATTCAGTTGGGGTTATGTGAACTTTTTGCGTTACAGTTGACACAGGGCGATATTTGTCATTATAATAAAGAAAATGTCGTAAAAGGGTTTACTTGCGCATCCTTTTATGGAAAACAGGACAGGAGATACATATACACATGAGGGTTAAAAAATACAAAAAGGGTCTTGCGGTGATGCTGGGACTGGCACTGGCGGTTCAGCTTCCGGGAACAGTTCCGCTTCGCCTGATGGATACTTATGCTTATACAGGGGCAGCAACCGTGAAAGCCTCCTCTTTAAATGTTCGCAGCGGAGCAGGAACCGGTTATCAGGCAGTAGGCCGTCTGGCAGCAGGAGCATCCATTCAGGTTTTGGGAGAGCAGAGAGGAACAGATGGAAAAACCTGGTATCAGATCCGCTTTTCCGGTACCGGAGGTACAGAGCAGACTGGATATGTATCTGCTGAATATGTGCGTCTGCCCGTATCCTATACTACGGATGCGGATTTTGAAGCAAAGCTGAGTGCGGAAGGTTTTCCGGAAAGCTATAAAAACGGTCTCCGCCAGCTTCACGCCCAGTACCCCAACTGGGTTTTCAAGGCAAAGAAGACCGGGCTGGACTGGAATACAGTCATCGAAAATGAGGCTCTTTTAGGACGAAATCTGGTTTCTTCAGGAAGCATTTCCTCATGGAAATCTGTAGAGAGCGGGGCTTATAACTGGGATAACAGTACATGGACCGGATTTGACGGCAGCAACTGGGTGGCAGCTTCTGAGGATATTATCAGGTACTATATGGACCCAAGAAATTTTCTGGATGACACATATGTATTTCAGTTCCTTTCCCATGAATATAATTCCTCCACCCAGACCAGAGAAGGACTGGCAAAGATGGTAGAAGGCAGCTTTCTTTCCGGAACTACGGATTCCACAGGGACAGGAAATACCAAAGGCAGTTCAAATGCCTCCGGCTCTGCCAACGGTCCGGGCGGTGTTTCCAAAAACGGACCCGGACGCAGTCAGGGAAGGGATGAGGATGTAAACCACGGTCCCGGTGTATCGGGAATCAGCCGGGGAAGTTCAGACAGTCCGGCAGAAAACTCAGGAGAGATAAGCCTGGAGGCTCCTCATGCATCAGTAACATCCAGAAAACGCAGTCTGGTTATGACCGGTATCGGAGTAGGAGAGGCGCCGGGAAGCAGTTCGCAAAATACGGGGACGCCTTCCGGGCAGGAGAGCCCGAAAGCGCCGTCCGCTTCCGGCAGTCAGAATGCAGGCGGTCCCGGCGTATCATCAGGGAACAGTGGGAGCGATTCAAGTGTAAGTGTGGGACAGGCGCCGGGAAGCAGCACTCAGACATCCGGCACAGGCTCTGCACCGGCAGGTCCGGGCGCGGGCTCTTCTCAGGAAACAGGGCCTTCAGGAAATCAGAGCTCAGGCCCTTCCGGCGACCCGTCCTCTTCGGGAACAGCTTCCGGCACCCCTTCCTCCGGTACAGGCTCCGGCAGTAAAATGTATGTGGATATTATTATGGACGCAGCGGCTCAGTCAGGCGTCAGTCCCTATGTGCTGGCGGCAATGATCCTTCAGGAGCAGGGAACAAACGGCGGTTCTCCGCTGATTTCCGGCAACTATTCCGGTTATACCGGGTATTATAACTTCTTTAATGTAGAAGCCTATCAGTCCGGCTCCATGTCAGCCATACAGACAGGCCTTCGTTATGCTTCCCAGTCCGGTTCCTACGGACGTCCCTGGAATACGGTAGAGAAATCTATTATCGGAGGCTCTCAGAATTATGGGGATAATTATGTAAAAGCAGGACAGAATACATTTTACCTGAAAAAGTTTAATGTACAGGGATCGAATCTTTATAAGCATCAGTATATGACTAATATTCAGGGAGCCGCTTCTGAAGCGGAGCGTCTGTCCAAGGCATACAGCAGCGTAAAGAATTCAGCCCTTGAGTTTCAGATCCCGGTTTATAACAATATGCCTGAAACAGCCTGTGCAGCTCCGGTGGGAGACGGAAGCCCTAACAATAAGCTTTCCAGCCTGAGCGCAGAAGGCTACAGCCTGACGCCTTCCTTTGGAAAGGATACGGAGAACTATAATCTGATTGTAAATACCTCTGTTTCCAGCATTCAGGTCAATGCAGCTCCCGCTGATTCCAGGGCAGGTGTTTCCGGAGCAGGAACCATTCCGTTAAATGGATCAACAACGGATATAGCAATTACGGTAACAGCTGAAAACGGAAGCGCCAGAACCTATACGCTTCATGTGGTAAAACAGGACGGAGGGCCTGTATCCACCGGCTCTTCGGGCGGAGGAAGCGCTTCTGTAAGTCCGGGGGCTTCTGAAGGTCCGGGAGGAAGCGGCGGTCCGGCAGGACCCGGTTCGTCCGGCGGTCCGGGAAATTCAGGAGGAAATACTCCCGGCGGCAGCAATGTGACGATTGTAGGCGTAAGTCCTTAATGAGCAGGAAACTGTGATCCAGAGGAAATGAAATAAGAGAAAGCAGGAATGAAAATGATAAAACGAATGAAACAGGGAGCGGCGGCGCTGCTTCTCATGTGTGTGATAACTGTGCTGCTGCCCTGGTGCGGCATTACAGCCCTTGCTGCGACGGCGCGGATCGCATTTTCTGATCCGTCTGCGGCTGCAGGCAGTGAATTTACAGTAAAAATGAAGATAACAGGAAGTGCTCCTTTATCTACGGCAGATGTGATGCTTTCCTATGATGCGGCAAGTCTGGAATTTATTGAGGGAACCAATACAGACGGCGGAAACGGAGCTCTCCGGGTTCACGGAGATGCAGGAGCAGACGGAACCTCCACATTGGCTTATGAGCTGAAATTTAAGGCTCTCTCCGCCGGAACCTCCCAGATTACAGTTAAGGAGCAGGAGGTTTACGACGGGGATTCCAAGCTTGTCACAGTGGATCAGCTGGGACAGTCAAAGGTGACAGTGACAGCAGAGGAGGGAGCCTCTGACAATGCTTCCCTGAAGTCTCTGAAGGTGTCTCCGGGTACGCTTTCACCGGAGTTTTCAGCGGATGTGGAAACATACAGCGTGACTGTGGGAACGGATGTGGATCAGCTGATTGTCAGCGCAGAAACCACAGACAGCGGTGCGGCGACACAGGTTTCAGGAGCAGAAGGTCTTCAGATGGGTGAAAACCGCGTGACTGTAAAGGTAACGGCACAGGATGGACAGACTTCCAAAGAGTATGTGATTGTAGTTACCAAGGAAGAGGGCGGAGCGTCGGCTGACAGCCAGGCACCTTCTGAAAACGAAGCCTTTGAGATGCATGTTTCCAGACGTTCCTTTACCGTAATGGAGCCGGATGATACAGTAGAGGTGCCGGAGGGACTGGTTCCTACCACCATTACCATTGATGACCATAAGGTAACCGGCTGGGTATGGGGCGATGAGGCAGAGCATGAATACTGCGTCATTTATGCTATGAATGAGACAGGAGAAAAGGGCCTGTACCGTTACGATTTAAAGAGCTCTGAGCGGACAATCCAGCGTTATTTTGCAGACAGCTCCTCAGCAGCGGTATCTGCAGAAACCTATGATCTGCTGGCTGGGCAGTATGATTCACTCAGAAAGGATTATAACCTGTTCCGCACCCTTCTGATTGCGGTAATTGTGATTGCCCTTGTGCTGGTAGTTCTTCTTATTGTATCCCTTACAGGAAAGAAGGACAGGGGAAGAAGAGAACGGATTTCTGAACGGAAGGATGAGGCAGAGCGCAGCCGCCGAAAGGGAGAAACGGCAGCAGACAGCCGGAATAAGGTTCAGGAAGAGACAGCTCCAAAGCCGTATGAAGAGGACGGGCCTGCAGATACAGATGATGTTTTTGAAGAAGAGGATTTGGATGAAACATCTGAAACGGCTTTCGAGGAGGAAGAGGACGATTTCTTTGATACGATCGATCTTTCCTTTGAGGAAGGAGAAGAAGATGAGAAGCCGGAAAAAGAGAAGGCAGCGTCTGTGGAAGAAAAGCAGGAAGACAACGACGATTTTGAAATTTTTGATCTCTAAATAAGATTCAGCCCCAAAACAAGGATATGTCTTTGATTTTGGGGCTGTTTTATCTGAATCCGGTTTAAAATCCGTTCTGTTCGGCAAATAATACAATGACATTTAAAAAAAATTGTGTTATACTGCCTACGGATTAAAATTGTGCGTATTTTAACGATCATTGGAAAGGAAAATTAGAGATGTACTGTGTTAAAACGATTAAAGACGATTTATTCTGGGTTGGCGGGACAGACCGCCGTCTGACTTTATTTGAAAATGCATTTCCGATTCCCAGAGGAGTTTCTTACAATGCATACGTTTTAAAGGATGAAAAAACAGTTCTCTTTGACACTGTAGATAAATCCGTCAGCGACCAGCTGTTTGAAAATCTGGAGGCTGTACTGGAAGACCGTGCGCTGGACTATGTCATTGTAAACCATATGGAACCGGATCATGCGTCCACTCTGGCAGAGGTGGTAAGACGTTATCCCGAGGTAAAGATTGTATGCAACGCCAAAACGGTTGCTATTATCAAACAGTTTTTTGATTTTGACATTGATTCCAGGGCAGTGATTGTAAAGGAAAATGATACCTTCTGTACAGGAAAGCATACCTATACCTTTGTTATGGCTCCCATGGTTCACTGGCCTGAGGTTATGGTTACCTACGATACCACGGATAAGATTCTGTTTTCCGCAGACGCTTTCGGTACCTTCGGCGCTATGAATGGAAACATTTTTGCGGATGAAGTGAATTTTGAGCGTGACTGGCTGGATGACGCCAGAAGATATTATACGAATATCGTAGGAAAGTACGGAGCCTCTGTACAGACACTATTAAAAAAGGCCGCAGGTCTGGATATCCAGATGATCTGCCCGCTTCATGGTCCTGTATGGCGCGAAAATATCAGCTGGTATGTGGACAAATACCTGACCTGGAGCAGCTATGCGCCAGAGGAGAAGGCGGTTATGATCGCCTACGGCTCCATTTACGGAAATACGGAAAACGCAGCGAATATTCTGGCATGCAGACTGGCGGACAGAGGTGTCCGCAACATTGCTGTTTATGATGTTTCCTCCACCCATCCGTCTGTGCTTGTAAGCGAGGCCTTCCGCTGCAGCCATCTGGTGTTTGCTTCCGTAACCTATAACGGCGGTATTTTTACCAATATGGAGCGGGTTCTGGGTGATTTAAAGGCTCACGCCCTTCAGAACCGTACGGTAGCTCTGATGGAAAATGGTTCCTGGGGCCTGATCGCTGCAAAGCAGATGAAGGAAATCGTTTCTGCCATGAAAAATATGGAGATCCTGGAGCCTTCCTTAAGCATCAAATCCAGCTTAAAGAAGGGGCAGGAGGCAGAGATAGAGGCAATGGCAGATGCCATTGCAGCCTCTGTTCTGCAGTGACCGGTCAGAGTTTAAAAGCTATGCAGTAGCGGCTCAGCCAAAAATTGATCTGGATCAGGTAAGCCAGCATTTGAGGGCCCGCCATGAGCTGACCATACCAGGGCTTTCCATAGTCCGAGGGCATCTGTAAGAAGCGTTCTGCCTTTTCCCTGTCCAGAAATTCCATTACAGGGGAAGACGGGTCATGTATAATTTCCTGCATCTGTTTCCTGAGCAGAGCTTCATAGCGCGTATCATAGGTTTTGGGATAAGGGGACTTTCTGCGCCATAATACTTCCTCGGGAAGAAGGCCCTTTGCGGCATGGCGGAGGAGTCCTTTTGCCGTATGGTCCTTTGCCTTTATCTCCCAGGGTACATTCCACAGGTATTCAATAATCCGATGATCTGCAAAGGGAACTCTGGCCTTTAAGCCGGAAAAGTCAGCGGCCCGGTCCATCCGCTCTAAAAGAGTACGCATAAACCAGTTCAGATTCAGCCAGACAATTTCCCGTTGTCTGGCTTCTTTTTTTGTGTCGTCTTTGCAGACAGGAAGAAGGGCCAGAGAGGAATGACAGGCGTTTTGCACATATTCGTCCATGTGAAGAAGCTTAATGATTTCATCCTTTAAAAGAGCCTTTCTGGGTGATAAGTCCATGGTCCAGGGAAAACCCGGGAAATTCAGACAGTCTTCTCTGTAAAACCAGGGATATCCTCCGAAAATCTCATCGGCGCATTCACCTGTAAGAGCCACGGCGCTGGTATTCTTTACCATGGAGCAGAAATGCAGAAGGGAGGTGTCAATATCTCCCATGGCGGGAAGATCATGTGCCAAAACAGAATCGGTAAGACGGCTGAATAAAACCCTGCTGCTGCATTCCAGATAATGATGATCTGTATGAAGGAAGCGTACCATCTGTTCTGCATAGGGCCGGTCTCTGGAGGGTTGAAAATCATTGGATTGAAAGCAGGCGTCATTTTCCATAAAATCAAAGGAAAAGGTGGTAAGGGTTTTTCCTCTGGCTGCAAATTTTCTGGCGCAGACAGCAGATACCAGGCTGGAATCAAGTCCTCCGGATAAAAAAGTGCATACCGGTTCAGAGGAGTCCAGCTGCCGGTTGACAGCGTCAGTTACAAGAAAAGCCGTTTTTTCTACCGTTTTTTTCCAGGAATCAGTGTGAGGCCGGCTTTCCAGCTTCCAGTAGGGCTCTTCCCTTCTTCCCTCTGGGGTAATGATTAAAATATGGCCGGGAAGTATCTCGCGGATACCGCAGAAAATACCGCAGCCTGAAGATCTGGCAGGTCCCAGGGAGAAAATTTCATTTGCTCCGGCTGCATCCAGTGCCGGTTTCACCTCCGGCAGAGAAAGAAGGGATCTGATACGGGAGGCAAAGGCAAGCTGGCCGTCTTTAAGAACCGTGTAAAAAAGCGGTTTTGAGCCGATCCGGTCACGGAAGAGAAGGACGGTCTGACGGCCTGTATCGCAGATGGCAAAGGCGAAAATACCATTGAGCTGTTTTACAAAATCCGCTCCCCATTCCAGATAGCCTTCCAGAAGAATTTCTTCGTCCGCGGAGGTTTGAAAGGAGTGGCCCAGATGTTTAAGCTCTGTCCGAAGCTCGCCGGAATTATAAAGCTCTCCGCATAAGGACACAGCTACGATGCCTGAACCGCAGGCTTTTGAGATGGGGCTGCTCCCGTTTTCTGTCTGCAAAGGCCCGGTTCCTGAAAGTCCCATATAGGCGGAAAGCCATAGCTTTGTCTGATCCTCTTTATTTTTCCGCAGAGAACCTCCCATAGCCTTAAGTCGTTCCTGAAAATAGTCTCTGTTGTTTAAGTACACCCCCTCCGGGTGGAAAAAACCTGCAATTTTGTACATTCTCTGTCCTCCGGGCAGGAAATAAATTCAGTAATCATAATATGCGGCCTGGGGCTGCAAATTGACGGAAACCGTGAAAGTATTGATTTTCAGCCGGGAAACTGATATGCTTAATAGGCTATAGACAGATAAACAGGCTGTGATGATGGGAGACAGGATTATGAAATGGGGCTGTGTTCTTTTAAAAGGCGGCAGAGGAAGCCGTATGGGATATAAGGACAAGTCGGAGCTCATATGGAGAGGGAAAACCTTTGGTTTTTGGATTCGGCAGGAATTAGAACAGCTCGGGCGTCCCTGCTTTCTTTCAGAGGCAGAAAAAAGTAATATCAGCCATGAAGCTGACAGCAAAGCCGTCCGGTGGAGCTCTATTCCGGATCAGGTTTTCCGTGCAGGTCCCATGGGAGGGATCGGAAGCTGTCTTAAAGCCTGTCTTTTAAAGGACGCCTCTCTGGACGGCCTGTTTTTTGTATCCTGTGATATGCCGTTTTTCAGAAAAGAAATGGCTGGCTGTCTGGTAGCTGCCTTTAAAGAGGGGGACGACGGCGTTATGTGGCGTACCCGGGACGGAAGGTTCCACCCAACCTGCGCTTTTTACGCCAGAAGCGCTCTTCCGGTTATCGAAGCCTGTCTGAAAGACGGGGAGTTTCGGATGAGAAGCCTGTGCAGCAGACTCCATATGCGCATTCTGGATACGGAAAAGGAACACATTCCCGATACATGGTTTATGAATATAAACCGTCCCGAGAATTATGAGGCTCTCAAAGAGAGGGGAGCACCTGCCATATTGGCGGTAAGCGGCAGTAAAAATACAGGAAAGACAGCGCTTGCAGAAGCTCTTGTAAGGGCCCTTTCAGAACGCGGAGTGAAGACCGCTGTTATCAAGCACGACGGTCATGATTTTATTCCTGATGTTCCCGGAACGGACAGCTACCGTATGAAAGCAGCCGGGGCCTTTGGAACCGCAGTTTATTCAAAACACAGGTTTTGTCTGGTTAAAGAAGAAACAAAGCAGGCGGAGGATTTTTTTGACTGTTTTTTGGAGGCGGACCTGATTCTTTTAGAAGGGCAGAAGGATTCCTCCTACCCCAAGCTTGAGACTATGCGCGGAGTTATTTCCACAGAGCCGGTATGCAGGCCCGAAACAGTGCTGGCATATGTGACTGACTTTGACAGAGCAAAGCTGTGGGGGGGACGGGAAGAGGCGCCGGTTTACTCTTTTCAGGATATGGATCATATTTTAGAGCTTGTTGTAAAGGTTATTGATGGTAACTGCTGATTAAAGATTATAAAAAAGGGAGAGAGATTGATATGCTGTCATTTGAAAGTGATTATACGGAAGGGGCTCATGAAGCTATTTTAAAACGTCTGGCAGAGACAAACCGGGAGCAGACCTCCGGCTATGGAACGGACCCCTACTGCGAAGCTGCAAAAGAAAAGATTGCCGGAGCCTGCCGCTGCCCGGAGGCTGACATTTATTTCCTCACAGGAGGCACCCAGACTAATCAGATTGTGATTGATTCTCTTTTAAAGAGCTATGAGGGGGTAGTGGCGGCCCAGACTGGTCATGTAAATGTTCACGAGGCAGGAGCCATTGAGTTTACGGGCCATAAGGTGCTGGCCCTGCCCCAGAGAGACGGAAAGCTGGAGCCGGAGACGCTGAAGGGGTATCTGAGCGGCTTTTATCAGGATACAACCCACGATCATATGGTATTTCCCGGAATGGTCTACATCTCCCATCCCACAGAGCTTGGAACCCTCTACACGAAGGCAGAGCTGACGGCTCTGTCGGAAATCTGCGGCGAATATGATATTCCTCTGTTTCTGGACGGAGCACGTCTGGGCTATGGCCTGATGAGCATGGAGACGGATGTGACGCTGGAGGATATTGCCAGACTGTGTGATGTATTCTACATCGGAGGTACCAAGGTAGGAGCTCTTTTTGGAGAAGCGGTGGTATTTACAAAGAATAATGCTCCCAAGCAGTTTGTTACTTTGATTAAACAGCACGGGGCCCTGCTGGCCAAGGGACGTCTTCTGGGTCTGCAGTTTGATACGCTGTTTACAGACGACCTGTACTTTGAAATCAGCCGCCATGCGATCCGGATGGCGGAGCGTTTAAAGAAGGGACTTCGTGAAAAGGAATGTGAGTTTTTTATTGACTCCCCCACCAATCAGCAGTTTGTGGTACTGGAGAATGACGCCATACGGCGGCTGGAGGGACAGGTGGCCTTCAGTATCTGGGAGCCGGTGGATGAAAATCATACGGCGGTGCGTTTTGCTACCAGCTGGGCCACCACTCCGGAGATGGTAGATAAGCTTTTAGAGCTGCTTTAAAATGATCCGTCAGGAGCCGGTTTTAGAGGTTCTTGACGGATCTTTATTTTCCTGTTATAGTAAAGATGACAGGTGTTATATTGCCTGTAGAACAGATATAACGTTGATGCTCAGGCTGCGGCAGGTCCGTTCCGATTAGAGTCATAGAACGAAAGATGGTGTGCGTATGGTATTAAAGATTGATTTTAACAGTGACGAGGCGATCTATATTCAGCTTCGCAATCAGATCATCATGGGGATCGCTACAGATATGATACGGGAGGGAGATACGCTTCCTTCTGTGCGTCAGATGGCCGATCATATCGGCATCAATATGCATACGGTAAATAAGGCATATTCCGTTTTGCGCCAGGAGGGCTTTGTAAAGCTGGACCGGAGAAAGGGAGCGGTTGTCTGTCTGGATATTGATAAGCTTCAGGCCATTGAGGAAATGCGCCAGAATCTGGATGTGGTTCTGGCCTGCGGAATCTGTAAGGATATTTCCCGGCGTGAAGTCCATGAGCTGGTAGACCAGATCTATGACAGATATACAAGGCCTTCCGCAGACAAAGAAGACCTGTAAATGGGCAAGGGGCCCGGATGGAGGAGCAGTATGTTATGTGAGAAATGTAAGATACGGGAAGCAAATATAAAATATACAGAGATCATTAATGGAGTGAAAACAGAGCACAACCTATGTTCCCACTGCGCCAGAGAGATGGATTTTGGACAGTACGGCGCAGTGTTTGATGGAGAATTTCCTCTTGGAAGGTTGCTTTCCGGCCTTTTGGGGCTGGAAGAGGATGAGGAGGATACAGATGAGAGGGCGGCAGTGGTCTGCCCTACCTGTCAAACCAGCTTTGACGATTTTGTGGAAAACAGCCGGTTTGGCTGTCCGGACTGTTATGGCGTCTTTGACCTTTTTATCAGCGATAAGATTAAGCAGCTTCAGGGCAGTGAACATCACAAGGGGAAACATCCCAAATTCAGAAGCAAATTCGAAAAAGAACACCCGGATGCGGCAGCGTCCCCGGGAGGATTTCGGGAAGGGCAGAATTCTTTAAAAGCTGACAGTGAAGGAGATATTTTGGAAAACGGGCAGGCGGCTGTGCCGGAAAATGACAGCCTTCAGGCAGTGCGTCTGCAAAAAGCTCTCAGAGATGCGGTTTCCAGAGAGGACTATGAAAGTGCAGCCCGGTACAGGGATGAGATCCGTGCTCTGAAGGCAAAGACATCAGAGAGCCCGGAGGAGAAAGGAGGCGGAACAGATGAGCCGGTGGTATGAAGGGATTCATGAGGAAAGGTCCAATATCATTTACAGCCGAATCCGCCTTGCAAGAAACTGGGATGAATATGTATTTCCCTCCCGGCTGAGTGAGGAAGGGGCCCGTCAGGTGACAGAACGGTTAAAAGAGGGGCTAAAGGACGCAAAGTCCGGGGAAAATACTCTTTTATGGAATAATCTGGAAACTATGAACGGAGCTGAAAAACAGGCTTTAAGGGAACGGCGGATCTTAAACCGCACGGCAGTGGAGAAAGCCGGACCGGGAGGACTGTATCTGTCAGAGGATGAGAGCTGCAGCCTGCTTCTGGGGGCGGATGACCATATCCGCATCCAGTTCCTTGCACCGGGGCTTGCATTGGATGGGCTATGGAAGAGGGCGGACCAGATGGATGATTTCATCAATGAACGTTTTTCCTATGCCTTTGATGAAAAATACGGTTATCTCACCACCTTTC
>CAUCBQ010000054.1 GCA_958441075.1 uncultured Clostridiaceae bacterium
GAGCAACAAAAAAGACCGCATTTATGCGGTTTGTGGCGTTTCGCAAACGCCTATATCTCTATCAAACGAACGAGGAGAACAATCATTTTCAAAACAAAACATAATTTTATTGATTTCATCACCGTTTATCAACGAAGAATATAAAATAAGCAATCGTGTTATTTTGTCCATCATCTTCTCCTTTCGTTTAACCTCATTATATCACACAACTTCGTCATATTATGACGTTGTTATACATGCAATATTAAAAAAAGAAATGGACTGGATCTTGTTGCAAACCCTATACACTGACAGAAACAATTTCCTCATATGTCGCATGTTCTTCTGCTTTTTCTACGCTAAATATTTTTCTTCCTTTATAATACTTCTCTGATTGCCGTACCAATTCATCCCGGTGAGATAGAATCAGAGTCCAGCCCATATGTTCAAGATGAGTAAATACCATTGTCTTTTCCATGCCGGTTGCCAGAACAATCAGGTGTTTTCCTTCCCCTGCTTTCTCAATTGCCTGTCTACAGTCCTCCTGATAAGGACGAGGTGTGTAAATCGGAATTTCTGCTGCCATTCCTGCGGAAAATAAAACTGCATACAAAAGAAAAGAGACTGCACGCTAATTACTTAGTGCGACAGTCCCATTTTTATCACATCATATAAATTAAATTTTAACTTAATTAAATCCATAGAACTTCTGCGTAATCTTATACCCCAAAATCAGAAGATCTCTTCCGCCCTTTCCCGGCAGGTTGCAGCCCTGTCCCAGAAATCCCCAGCGCAGGCGCAGCCACAGAGGGAAATTCTGCTTTTTTAGCTCATTCCACAGCTCCTTCTTTTTAGCCAGATTCTCCGCGGTTCCTGACTTGATCGCCAAAACGGAGCAGACAGTCATCATAATTTCCAGATACTGGATCATGTAATGGCGCAGCTTTGGATTGGATATTTTAGTGGCGTCATAGTAACCGAGCATGAGCCTCGTAACCCTGAGCTGCTGGTCAATGCGGCCGATCATCACGGATTCATTGACAGACTGATCCGTTCTTCCGATAAAATAGCGGTAAAAATTCACATCCAGATAGTACATATTTTTTACATGGGGAAGGGGCTGGTAGACGAAAATATTGTCTACATAAAAGGTATGCTTGGGAAGCTCCAGTCCGCATTCCTTTAAAAGCTGTGTCCGGTAAATTACGGAATGCATGAGTATGTACTGACCGATCATGAAAAATTTTACATCCTTCCATCCAAAGACGCAGTCCTTTGGAAAGGCGGTATGGTATTTCATCACCTTTTTACGTCTTGCTCCCTCTTTTTCGTATACGAAATTGGTCACCAGCATATCCAGAGCTTCCCCCCGGTAAACGAACCGGCGGAGTGTTTCCAGAACCTTCTGGTACGCTTCCTCATTTACCCAGTCGTCGCTGTCTACTACCTTGAAAAATACGCCTGTGGCATTTCTCAGTCCTGCGTTTACAGCCTCGCCGTGACCGCCGTTTTCCTGATGGATAGCGCGGCAGATGCCCGGATAACGCTTCTCATATTCGTCTGCGATCTCCGCCGTCCTGTCCTTTGTCGAACCATCGTCTACAATCAGGATCTCCACCTCATCTCCTCCCGTGAGAAGCGAGCGGATACAGTGCTCCATATAAGCTTCTGAATTATAACAGGGTATTGCTACTGAAAGTAATTTCACGTTTGTTCCTCCTTGCGTGTATGCAGATAAGGGCTCAGGCCGTTCAGCCAAACGCCAGCAGAGCCGCCCCATTGGCAGCTGCGTGCATCAGCACAGCCATCCGGTACTTCCCCCAGAGACATTTCTCATATCCCCATGCAAAAACAAAGCCAAGCAAAAAAGCATAAAGGCCCTGAATCATGTTTCCGTGGTAAAAACCAAAAGCAAGAGCAGAAAGAAACGCAGCTGCTTTTGGCATAAGCCTTCTTCTTAAAAGTCCATAGATACCCAACCGGAATACCGCTTCCTCCATAAGAGGCGCCGCCGCAAGAGTAAGCGCCAGATAGTATGACCAGCTCCTGTCCCCCGCAGCCTGGACTTTTCCATAAGAAACCAGACAGCTCTCAGGCCAGGGAATCCAGCGGATCAGTATATTTCCCGCCAGCGCAGCAAGCACTGCCCCAAGGATCAGCCTCTGCCACCCCGAAGGGAGTAATGGTTTCTTTTCTGTCATCTGTTTATTTCCTCAATATGTTTGTATTTTGCTGCATGATGCCAGTATAGCACGGGTGCATTTGTTTTTCCAGTATCTTTTTTCGTTGCATTTTCAGTGATAATAAATTAAAATAGGGATAGCACAACACAGCATACAAAGAGAGGGACTGAATATGGCAAAAAAACGTATTGTAATGGCCATTGGCCACAAAGATATGGGAACCAATCTTCCGGAACAGAAGGAAGCAGTAAAGCGCACCGCAAAGGTTATCGCCGACTTTATCCAGGAGGGCTGGCAGGTAGCCATCGTGCACAGCAACGCTCCCCAGGTAGGCATGATCCACACGGCAATGAACGAATTCGGACGCCAGCATGACGGTTACAGCTCTGCCCCCATGTCTGTCTGTTCCGCTATGAGCCAGGGCTATATTGGCTATGATCTGCAAAACGGTATCCGCGCAGAGCTGATCCGCCGTGGCATCTATAAGCCTGTAAGCACCGTTTTAACTCAGGTAACGGTTGATCCCTATGACGAGGCCTTTTACACTCCTGTAAAGGTCATCGGAAGAGTCATGAGCCGTGAAGAGGCAGATGAAGAAGAAGCAAAGGGAAATCATGTGAAGGAGGTGGAAGGAGGCTTCCGCCGTATCGTAGCATCTCCCCATCCTGTAGCCATTGTGGAAATTGACGCCATCAAGGCTCTTTTGGATGCTGATCAGATCGTCATCGCCTGCGGCGGCGGCGGTATTCCGGTTATGGAACAGGGGTACAATCTCCGGGGCGCCAGCGCAATCATTGAAAAGGATCTGGCAACGGGCCTTCTGGCAAAGGAAACCGATGCCGATGTAATGATGATCCTTACCAGCGTGGACAATGTTACCTTAAATTACGGAACCGACCACGAAGAACCCATCAAAAATATGACCATCGACCAGGCAAAGGATTACATCAGCCAGGGACAGTTTGAATTCGCTTCCATGCTGCCGAAGATCTCTGCGTCTGTTGATTTTCTGGAATGCGGAAAAGGCCGCAAGGCGATCATCACCTCTCTGGATAAAGCGGAAGACGCTTTGAAGGGTGAGGCGGGAACTACCATAAAATAGGCATTAAATATAAAAGAGGATACTGTAAAACAGAATTTACAAAATCTGTTTTACAGTATCCTCTAAAAATTTTTAAGCGTTCTTTACCGTCGCAATATCAATCAATGTCAGATCCTTGGCCCGGTTCTCCAGACTGGTTACCAGTGCTCTTGCCGTATCCAGAGCAGTCAGTACATTAACGCCTGTCTCAATGGCGTTGCGGCGGATGATAAATCCGTCATGGCTGCGCTCTGCGCCCTGAGCCGGGATATCTACAATCAGGTCAATCTGATGGCCCAGCACAAGATCCAGAATATTGGGAGACTCCTGCTCCAGCTTGCGGATCTCCAAAGCCTTTACTCCGTGGGCGTTCAGGGTGCGGGCGGTGCCTCTGGTTGCAAAGATCTGATAGCCCACAGCGGCAAAACGGCGGGCAATATCAACGGCCTCTTCCTGCTCGCTTTCACGGACTGTCATAATCATCTTTTTATACTTTGGAAGGCGGATTCCCGCACCCTCAAATGCCTTATACAGCGCCTCGTTAAAGGTCTTTGCAATACCAAGGCATTCTCCGGTAGACTTCATCTCGGGTCCAAGGCTGATATCTGCGCCGCGGATCTTCTCAAAGGAGAATACCGGCATCTTGATGGCAATATAGTCAGCCGCAGGCTGCAGGCCCGGTGTATAGCCCAGCTCTCTGATGGTATGACCGCAGATAATCCGGGTTGCCAGAGGAACAATGGGGATACCCGTTACCTTGCTGATATAAGGCACAGTGCGGGAGGAGCGCGGATTTACTTCGATGATATATACATCGTCTCCATCTACGATAAACTGAATGTTGATCATTCCCTTTACATGAAGTGCCGTTGCCAGCTTGGCTGTATAATCCACAATGGTCTCCACATTTTTCTCTGTAATATCCTGTGCAGGGTAAACCGAAATACTGTCTCCTGAGTGAATACCGGTACGCTCAATATGCTGCATAATACCGGGAATCAGAATATCTGTGCCGTCGCAGATGGCGTCTACCTCGATTTCCTTTCCCATGATATACTTATCCACCAGGATCGGATGTTCCTGGGCAATCTGATTGATGATACCGATAAATTCATCAATATCCTCATCATTGATGGCAATCTGCATTCCCTGTCCGCCCAGTACATAGGAAGGACGGACCAGAACCGGGTACCCTAGCTTATGGGCGGCTTCCTTAGCCTCCTCTGCTGTAAAGACGGTATGGCCTGCAGGTCTTGGAATGCCGCACTGCTCCAGGATGGCGTCAAAGCGCTCTCTGTCCTCAGCCGCGTCTACGTCCTCGGCTGCTGTTCCCAGAATCGGCACTCCCATCTTCATCAGCGCTTCCGTAAGCTTAATGGCTGTCTGACCGCCGAACTGGACTACTGCGCCGTCAGGCTTTTCAATGTCAACAATACTCTCTACATCTTCCGGGGTCAGAGGTTCAAAATACAGCTTATCTGCAATATCAAAGTCTGTACTTACCGTCTCAGGGTTATTGTTGATAATAATGGTTTCATACCCTTCTTTACTGAACGCCCAGGTACTGTGTACAGAGCAGAAATCGAACTCGATTCCCTGACCGATACGGATAGGGCCGGAGCCTAAAACAAGGACTTTTTTTCTGCCCTCAGTCTTTTCAGCCTCGTTAAAGCTTCCGAAGCAGGAATAGTAATACGGAGTTTCTGCGGCAAATTCTGCGGCACAGGTATCTACCATTTTATAAGCGGCACGGATATTGTTGTCATAGCGCAGCTTCTTAACAGCATTCTGCTCCATCTTTGTCAGTCTGGCGATTACATTATCCGGATACTCTATGCGCTTTGCCTCAGCAAGCAGCTCGGGAGTCAGCTCCTTCTTTCCTTCTCCAACTGCCAAAAGCTCCTTCTCCATCTCTACCAGAATTGCCAGCTTGTCAATAAACCAGAAATCAATACGGGTGATCTCATGGATCAGGCCGTACGGAAAGCCCCGGCGCAGAGCCTCGGCAATTCGCCAGATCCGCATATCATCCACTTTATAGAGCTCGTTTACCAGCTCTGTATAGGAAAGATCTGAAAAATCATAAGACATAAGGCAGTCTACATGCTGCTCCAGAGAACGGATGGCCTTCATCAAAGCGCCCTCAAAATTGGTACAGATGCTCATTACCTCGCCCGTTGCCTTCATCTGGGTTCCCAGAGCGCGCTTGGCACTGATAAATTTATCAAATGGAAGCCTTGGCATCTTGACTACGCAGTAGTCCAGCATGGGTTCAAAGCTTGCATAGGTCTTCTTTGTAACTGCATTTTTGATTTCATCCAGAGTGTATCCCAGGGCGATCTTGGCTGCTACCTTCGCGATAGGATAGCCGGTAGCCTTGGAGGCCAGAGCAGAGGAACGGCTCACACGGGGATTTACCTCGATCACACAGTATTCAAAGCTGTCAGGGTTTAAAGCATACTGCACATTGCAGCCGCCGGTGATCCCCAGCTCGCTGATAATGTTTAAAGCAGAGGTTCTGAGCATCTGATACTCCTTGTCTCCCAGAGTCTGGGAAGGAGCCACTACGATACTGTCTCCGGTATGAACGCCTACCGGGTCGATATTTTCCATATTGCAGACTGTAATTACGTTTCCCGCGCCATCACGCATTACCTCATACTCAATTTCCTTCCAGCCTGCGATGCAGCGCTCTACCAGAACCTGCCCCACGCGGGAAAGACGGAGACCATTTTCAAGAATTTCCGCACACTGCTCCGGATTGTGGGCAATACCGCCGCCGGAGCCGCCAAGGGTATAGGCAGGACGAAGTACCACAGGATATCCTATCTTTGCCGCAATCTCAAGACCGGTCTTTACATCCTCCACGATATCAGAGGGCGCCACCGGTTCACCGATCTTTTCCATGGTTTCCTTAAACATCTCACGGTCCTCGGCCTTTTTGATGGTCAGTGCCGTGGTTCCGATCAGACGCACATTGTGCTTTTCAAGGAAGCCCGCATCCTCCAGCTCCATAGCAAGGTTTAAACCTGCCTGACCTCCCAGAGTGGGAAGAATACTGTCCGGCTTTTCCTTTAAAATCAGCTGTTCTACCACCTCTACCGTCAGAGGCTCGATATATACCCGGTCTGCAATATCTTTATCCGTCATAATAGTAGCCGGATTGGAGTTTAAGAGCACAACCTCAATGCCCTCTTCTTTCAGGGAACGGCAGGCCTGTGTACCTGCGTAGTCAAACTCAGCCGCCTGGCCGATTACAATGGGGCCGGAGCCCAGTACCAGAACTTTTTTAATTTCAGGATTCTTTGGCATCAGTCATTTACCTCCATCATTTTCAGGAAACGGTCGAACAGGTATCCGGAGTCTAAGGGGCCCGGACAGGCTTCCGGGTGATACTGCACGGTGAAAATGTTCTTTCCTGTGTATTTTAAGCCTTCGTTTGTTCCGTCATTGACATTGATAAATGCAGGTCCTGCAACCTCAGGAGAAATCGTTGCATTGTCAACCGCATAACCGTGATTCTGGGAAGAAATGTACACCCGGCCTGTTTCCAGATCCTTCACCGGATGGTTTCCTCCTCTGTGGCCATATTTCAGCTTGTAAGTGTCCATTCCATTTGCAAGGGCCATAAGCTGGTGTCCCAGACAGATTGCAAAAATCGGCACATTGGAGTCATAAAGCTTCTTTACTTCCTTAATAATAGCCGTATTCTCCTTTGGATCGCCGGGGCCGTTGGAAAGCATAATGCCGTCCGGGTTTGCTGCCAGTACTTCCTCTGCGGGAGTATCTGCCGGATAAACCGTAACCTCACAGCCTCTCTCGTTTAAGGAGCGGGCAATGTTGCGCTTTGCGCCAAAATCCATAAGGGCCACTTTTTTTCCCGTTCCCGGAAGAACGTATTTTTCTTTTGTTGTGGTCTTTAAAACAACGCCTTCTACGGAATAGCTTCTGATCCGCTTTAAAACCTCGGAATGATCGGTATACTCTTTGGTAGTGACCATACCGTTCATGGTTCCTTTTTCTCTCAAAAGCTTTGTCAGGGCTCTTGTATCAATGCCGCTGATACCGGGGATATTCTGCTCTTTTAAGAAATTCTGAATGGTATCTTCACTGCGGAAGTTGCTTGGAATTCTGGATAATTCACGGACAATATAAGCATCCGGCCATGCTCTCTCTGATTCCATGTCTTCACGGCAGATTCCGTAGTTGCCAATAAGGGGATAGGTCATAACTACTGCCTGGCCTGCGTAAGACGGGTCAGTGAGCACTTCCAGATAACCGGTCATAGAAGTGTTGAATACGATCTCACTGATTACTTCACGCTCCGCTCCAATGCTGGTGCCGGTGAACACAGTGCCGTCTTCCAATATAAGGTATGCTTTCATATGGGGGTACCTGTCCTTTCTTATGTGTGTGTGTTTGGAGTTGGAGATGTAATCCATCTCTAAGGGCCGCATTTCTGCGTCAGCCCAAATTGTAAAGATTATACTTTATTTCATTTTGTTTTTCAATGGCTTGGAATCCTAAATTTTTTTGTGGTAATCTAATCTTTTTTGGCATGAAACTTGCTTGTACAGACTCAGACAGAAAAACAGGGCAGAAAGCGCTGTTTTAACGCATCTGCCCTGTTTTGGATTTCTTATGAGAATTTCAGGATATTCTCCTCGCCCTTTGCAACTGTACCATCTTTTTTATTCATGGTAAATGCGGCTCCGCTTGGAAAGATCACCGGTGTTACCAGAGATTTTCCCTTTGCCTTTACTGCCTCTAAATCTACCACTACCAGAGTCTGTCCCTGCTTTACCTTGGCGCCCTGCTCTACCTTTACGTCAAAGCCTTCGCCGTTTAACTCTACTGTATCCATACCAATATGGATCAGGCATTCTACTCCGTCTTTTCTTCTGAGACCATATGCATGACCGGTTGGGAAAGCTGCCGTTACCTCTGCGTCAAAGGGTGCAACTACCTCGCCCTC
Source organism: uncultured Clostridiaceae bacterium (assembly GCA_958441075.1). GTDB lineage: Bacteria > Bacillota > Clostridia > Lachnospirales > Lachnospiraceae > Enterocloster. Next base: position 8,219 of record CAUCBQ010000054.1, read on the forward strand.
TGTCAGATCAATGGCAAAACCGTCTCCCATCATCTTGGAAGAAAACGCCGGATCTGCCACTGCTGTGATGTCCATCAGTGTTCCTCCTGCCGGCGATACAAAATCTGATTTCTTTTTTCCAAATAAAAATCCCATATTGCTCCCTTTCCTGATCTCCTGACGCGAAGGACGCTGTCCCCCGCAGGGATCATTTCCCTTTATTCGTTCTTTACCAGTATAACTCATTTTGGGTGGGTTGGGTAGTTATTTTTTTCTAAAATCAAAACGCACTTCCGCCGGACAGGAATCCGAAAGCAGCTCTGCCACATCATGAAGTACTCCTGCTGCTTCCCGACGTACTTCTTCTGACGCCCATACAGGCGCTGCACCATGAAATTCACGGAGCATTCCCGTATCATTGGCGCTGTCTCCCATTACACGAATCTCCTCTATGTCCGGTCTGCGGTTTAAAATCCAGTGAACCGCAGCGGCTTTATCCACTCCCTCTGCCACAATATCTGCGTTCCATACATTCGGGAATGCATTTACCCGGCTAAATCTCCTGCGAATTTCCTCGCAGAGACTTCGAATATAAGCTTCATCCTTGTTCCGTCTGTGAATTTGAAGAATCGCTTCAAGCCCTTGGGCCTGATCGATGGTACACACTCCGTCACAGGGCTTCTGGGTCGTTGTTCCCAGAGCAGACAAAACGTTGATTTTTCTGTCAATCATGGAAACACCGCTTCCGTCCCCGTCCAGTCCATGAAGAAACCGGAGTATTTCAAGAGCCGTATCCTTCTCTATGGTGCGGCAGAACAAAAGCGTTCCCTCCCGATCCGTAATGGCAGCCCCGTTATTCAGGATCAGCCCGTCCGGTTTCAGTCCAAAGGGCTCCAGCTGCTCCTCAATGGAAGCGCGATTTCTCCCCGTCGCAATAAAAAACAGATTTCCATCCCTCTGCCACTGCCTTACAGCTCTTAAATTCCTTTCACTTACCCTGCCATCTACATAAAGAGTCCGGTCAAAATCGCTTACCGCACATTTCATCCTTCCCGGATCTCCTTTCCCCGGCAGTATACGCAGACCAGGTTTTTCTCCTGATCCATAATGGTAAGATCCGCGTCCATTCCGGGAGCGATTTTTCCCTTTCTGTCATCCACATGGATGTATCTGGCAGGATTTAAACTGGTCATCCGCATAATATCAAACCAGTCTGTCTTTGTATGGGCCGCCATATTCTTTACAGACTCCGCATATCCCATTTCCACGTGTTTAACCGCACTGTAATCCTCCGGGTCCAGCCATTCTGTACGTCCGTCAAAATGTTCAATGCGAACCCTGTTTCCCTCTTTTACAAAACGCAGCTTACGTACATAATGTTCAAATTCTGTCTGAATCTGGGCCAGCCCGGTACAGTCCGTAGTAAGTATAATCCTCTCGCTTCCTTTGATGCGGAAAGCAATATCAAAGGCTTCATGGGCAACCGTCATGCCTGTCTGTTTGGCAAATTCGCAGAACATATCGTCAAAATACAGCGCAGCTCCTGCCACGCCCAGCTCTCTGTGATGAAAGCCCTTCATTCCGCTGAAGGTATGGGTAAAGCCTCCGATTCCCGCATCTCTCATATCGCAGATCTCCTGAAAGGTAGCTGCGCTGTGTCCGATAGCCGTCTGTATCCCGTGTTCCCGGCAGAATTCCAGAACCTCTCTTGCCCCTGGAAGCTCAACCGCCAGCGTCATATGGCGGCAAAGCTCCTTATGGCTGAAGGTATCATACAGCTCCCTCATCACCTGAATATCAGGATCAAGACAGCATTCCTCCTTCTGCATTCCCCGGTACTTTGGATTGATAAAAGGCCCTTCCAGATGAACTCCAAGAAGCTCTGCGCCTTCCGCATTTTCCTCATATACCTGATCCGCTGCATGAATACACCGTTTTATCTCCGGGATGCTGTCAGCGCCTGTGGTTCCAAGATAGGAAGTAACCCCGGAAAAGGGAAGGGTGCGGCACATTTTCCGCAGAGATTCTTCTGTTTTTTCATACCAGAAAGATCCCGTGGCCCAGCCGTGGATATGGATATCAATAAATCCCGGAAGGATCACATTGTCGCTGTAATCCCTGTAAGGTCCTTCCCAGCTTTTGTAAAGTCCCTTAATCTTCCCCTGTTCCAGTTCTAAAAATCCGTCAAATTCCTCATTTTCCAAAATAATGTGTTTTGAGTACAGAACCATCTGTGCTTCCTCCTGTTACTTCAGATACCAGTATTCCCGGTTAACCTCCATGAGATCATCCAAAACAGCCTTAGCCTTACCCGGGTCCACCACAGTGCGGTTTACAGTAAGAGCCATCAGAGCCTTCTCATAGTTCTTTTCCCTGAATGCATCCACGGTCAGCTGCTCATAAGCGTACTGCCCTTCCATCAATCCCTTGTAAAACAGCGGAATCTCCCCATAGGGATATCCTTTTGCCCCATCCTTTCCAATGGTTCCCGCCACTTCAACAATAGCATTTTTTTCAAAATTAGAAATAATTCCTTCATTTCGTACAAGAACAATAAATTCCCGGTTCAGATCATAGGCAATGGACTCTGCCACCTCTACCATCAGATTTCCAAACACACTGTTGGTCAGCATTTCCATTCCGTCCATATTTTCCCGTCCCTCAGCCAGAGCGCACGCATCAAATACCTGCTTTTCTCTGGAATCTCTGGCCTCGTCTGCCCTTGTATAATTCGGATCACTCTCAGCAGCAATCTCCTGAGGGAACATATAATACTGCATATAGGTAGTAGGTATGTATTCATCAAAATACTTCATATACTGGTTCACACGCATATAGGTATCCAGCCATGACTTGGAACGCTGCTCTGCATTAAAGGGCTTAAAATCGTGATCTCTTAAATAGGTACGGAGTTCTTCAAAATGATCCTTCCCCTCCGTATCCTTTAATTCTGTAAACCAGCCGAAATGATTCAGGCCGAAATATCTGGCTCTCAGGCTCTCCTGAGGAACTCCCAGAATCTTTGCAAAGCTCTTCATCATGGAAAATGGCTGATCGCAGAGATTTAAGATCCGCTTATCATCCGGGAACATCTGATCCAGTCCCAAAGCTACAATGGCAGCGGGATTCGTATAATTTAAAATCCATGTATCTTTTGAGTAGGAACGAACCTTTTCCACCATCTCCTTCATGGCTCCAAGAGACCGCATACCATAGGCAAATCCGCCCGGCCCACAGGTTTCCTGGCCTACCAGGCCATATTTTAAAGGAAGCTTCTCATCAAAGGAACGCATCTGGGTTTTCCCTACCCGCATCTGACAAAATACAAAATCCGTTTCCCTGTAAGCCACATCTGCATCTGTGGTAAATACCACCTCACACTCCGGATAATAGCACTTTAACACCAGACGGTCATATGCCTCCATCTTTCCCATGCGCTCTTCATCTATATCGTAAAAAATAATCTTTTTTAATGGAAATCGTTCCTTATACTGCACCAGTGTACCTACCAGAGCAGGAACACGTCCGCTTCCTGCTCCTGCAATGGTAATAATATGTGCTTCTCTCATTTCAATTCCTCCTAAGCAAACTCTTTTTTGAGTTTCTCTTTTATAATTGCCGCCATTTTTTCGGCCTTATCCGCCATTTCCTCAGCCAGAACACTGCACAGGCCCGTATAGCTGGCCGGATCAATCAGTTTTTTTAATTCTTCCTTATTAAACATGGATGCCAGAGTTTCATCCTCTGATAAAACGGTAAAATAATCCTTTCCCTCCAGCTCCGCTTTCATTGCCTTATCATAGAGAAGTTCATGGGCCTTATCTTTTCCCAGTCTCTCTGCCGCCTTCATCATCACATACTCACTGTTATCCAGCCCATGATTTATATTGGCATTTTTAAGCATCTGCTCCTTATTGACATTCAGCGTTCTGGTAAGTTCCTCCGCCCGGATCAGCACCTCCGCAGTAAGTTCCATGGCTTCCTCCATAAGACCGTCAAAGAGCATATAGGAGCTGCTGTCTCCCTCAAACATCCGCACAGCAGAGTACAGGCCCGCTGCCGGCAGGGAATACAGCTTCTGGGAATTGGCTATGATTCCCTTTGCCAGCTTGGGATTGATCTTCTGGGGCATAGTGG
>CAUCBQ010000055.1 GCA_958441075.1 uncultured Clostridiaceae bacterium
ATAGCAATATGTCCGGCCTTTGGCATATGGTTCCAGAACCGCCACAGATAATGGTGAACCTTCTCTGCATCATTTGGCGCAGCCGTGGGATTCACCTGATAGCCCCGGGGATCCAGACGGCTTGTCAGCCTGCGGATTGCGCCGCCCTTTCCGGCGGCATCCCAGCCCTCAAAGCCGATCACCACCGGAATACGCAGCCGATAGATCTGACTGTGGAGACGGGCGAGGCGTTTTTTCAATTCCTTCAGTTTTTTCTTATACTCTTCTTCAGAAATAGTTTTTGAAAGATCCACGCCGGAAAGAACACCGTTTGAAAAGGCATTTTCCAGGCTGTGCCCTTCTTCCTTTAATTTTGTATTTTCCCTTCTGGCCTCCAGTTCCCGGCTCAAACGTCCGATCACAGTGTCTGCAATTTTTAAAGCTGCATAATCCTTATCCGTTGCCTCGATGATAGCCCAGGGAGCAGCATCCGTATCCGTCCGCTCCAGCATCTCCTCATTGATCCTCAGATACCGGTCAAACTCCCGGTTGCGCTTCCAGTCCTCCTTTGTGACCCTCCAGGCTGTATCCTCAGAAGCCTCCAGCCTCTTAAACCTCTTTTCCTGTTCTTTTCTGTCAATATACAGAAAACATTTGATGATCACTGTCCCGTCATCTGTAAGCTGCTTCTCAAAGGACAGGATATCTTCATAAGCGTCCGCCAGCTCATCCTCTGCCACAAGGCCGTCAAAGCGGTCAATCTGAACGCTGCGGTACCAGCTCCGGTCAAATACTGCAATCCTCCCTCTGGCGGGAGTCCTGGTCCAGTAACGCCACAAAAACGGACGCAGCTGCTCCTCCTCCGAAGGACGGTTGCAGGCATATACGTCAAAGCCTCTTGGGTCCAGATTCTGAATCAGGCGGTTGATCTGGATACCCTTTCCTGCCGCTCCCATACCTTCAAAGACAAGAATCACCGGGATTTTGGCCTCCTTGCACGCCCTCTGCAAAAGCCCCAGACGCTCCCCTGCCGCTTTCATGGCTGTCTTATATATGGTCTTATCTGCGGTTTTGTTTAAATCGATCTTTTCCAGCATAACGGTACGCTCCTCTCTGCTGCAGCGCATTTTCTGTGTTGGAAGTAAGTATAACACATTTTCCCCGCAAATAAAACGGCCCGGCTAAAAAATCCCGCCCGGACCGTTTTCTCTGTATCACAAACTCTAACTTACCGTTCCTGCTGATCTCTACAGATCTGTCAGCACAAAAATATCATAAATCGCCCGAATCGCCTTTTCAAAATCATCATTTTTTACGCCGATGATAATATTCCACTCACTGGAGCCCTGATCGATCATCTTTACATTGACTCTTGCGTGAGCCAGGGCAGAGAATACGCGGCCTGCAGTTCCCCGGTTGGAACGCATTCCTCTCCCAACAACAGCAATCAGAGCCAGATCTGCTTCCAGCTCTACCACATCCGGTTCAACAGCCCGGTGAATACCTGCAATTACGGACTGTTCATGATCCTCAAACTCAGACTGATGGACGAAAATTGTCATAGTATCAATACCGGAGGGCATATGCTCAAAGGAGATGCCTGATTTTTCAAATACGCTCAGAACCTTTCTCCCAAAGCCTACTTCCGCATTCATCATGGCTTTTTCAATATTGATGGCACAGAATCCCTTTTTTCCCGCTACACCTGTAATTGTATGGCGGGGCTTGCGGCAGGTGGTTTCCACGATCAGAGTCCCCTTATCCTCCGGGCGGTTGGTGTTGCGGATATTGATAGGAATACCTTCCTTTCTCACGGGGAAAATGGCGTCCTCATGAAGCACGCTGGCGCCCATATAGGACAGTTCCCGAAGCTCTCTGTATGTAATGGTTTCAATCACCTCAGGATCTGCCACGATTCTGGGATCTGCCACCAGAAAACCGGATACGTCGGTCCAGTTCTCATACAAATCTGCATGGACTGCTTTTGCCACAATAGAACCGGTCACATCCGATCCGCCTCTGGAAAATGTCTTTACGCTTCCATCCGGACAGGAACCGTAAAATCCGGGAATTACAGCCCGCTCCACATGGGACAGACGCTCGGAAAGCTCCTTATCGGTAAGGTCTGCCTCGAAATTTCCATGCTCGTCAAAGAAAATCACCTCGGCCGCGTCAATAAATTCATACCCCAGATAATTTGCCATCACAATACCGTTTAAATACTCTCCTCTGGAGGCCGCGTAATCTTTGCCCGCCTTTGCAAGAAAATTCTCCTCCAGTCTGGCAAACTCATGATCCAGATTCAAATTCAGTCCCAGACCCTCGATAATCTCCTCATACCGGCCCCGGATCTTCTCCAGAATCTTTTTATAGGAGCGCCCTTCCGCAGCCGCAGCATAACAGGCATAGAGCATATCTGTTACTTTTTCATCTTTATCATTGCGCTTTCCCGGTGCGGAGGGAACTACATACCGTCTGGACTTATCCGCCCGGATAATATCTCCCACCTTCTTAAACTGCTTTGCACTGGCCAGTGAGCTGCCTCCGAATTTAACCACTTTTTTCATAATCCCATGATCTCCTCCTGCCACATTTTCTAAGGTAATTCTTTTTTGGCAATGATATCCCACTTCTATAGAAATGTCAATACTTTTTAATCAAAAAATTTGCCCTAAGAGGACACTTGTCCGCGCAGCAAGGACTTTTTATTCGCAGTACAGGCGGATTCCCTGCGCTTCGATCAGATTTCTCCACTCCGGCGAAAGCTCATCATCTGTAATTACTACATCAAAATCCTTCAGATGAGAAAAGGCAGTGGGAAAAATCCTGCCGAACTTGGACGAATCTGCCAGAAGTATTTTTGTCTGTGCACTTTCCATCAACGCTCTCTTTAAATCCATTTCGTGGGGAGCAATACAGGTCACATTCATCTTTTCGCTGATTCCCGCCGCCGTAATAAAGGTCTTGTTGATGCAGGTGCGGTTAATCATTGAAATCCCCTCGGGACAGTAAAAGGTTTTTGTATTGGAATAGAGATAGCCTCCGGAACAGATGATATCGCAGTTATAGTGGTCGTTTAAATCCAGAAGCACATTCAGGCTGGAGGCCAGAACCGTCATATGGATATCATAGGGCAGCGCTCTGGCAAGATAGGCTGCTGTGGAGCCGCTGTCAATGGCAACCACATCATTGGCTTCAATAAAAGAGGCGGCTCTCTTTCCAATCCGTTCTTTTTTCTGAGGAAATACCCGGCACTCGTCGCTTAAATTATACTCCGGATACATAGCCGTTTTTTCTGCCGCATGATAAATGGCAACTCCGTTGACCAGCCTCAGACAGCCCTGATTTTCCAAAAGCTTCAGATCCCTCCGAACGGTAATCTCCGACACATCCAGTTTTTTTGCAAACTCCCGGATGGTAATACCGTTTTCCGTCATCAGCATTTTTTTCATCTTATCCAGACGATCTGTTTTCTTGTCACTCATACTTTTCCCCCTTATCAATCTGTGTTTTTTTATATTTTATCATAACACATTTTTTGTATTGTACTAAAAATTTTTTATGTCATTGATATAAAATGATCAAAATACCCAATTCCATCTCTTAACATGATTTGATTCATCATAAATATAACATTTTTTCATATTTTTTGATAGTATTTTATCATTTTATCAATTTTATTTCGCAATATTGACAAAAAAGATGATAAAAGTTACAATATTCTTATACAACATTCTACCATTTTCAAACAGAGAGGAGTACAAAATGGAACTGCGACTTGTAGACCTGGTCAAAGATTTTTCCGGAACAAAGGCTGTTAATACGGGCAGCTTTTCAATCGCAGACGGAAAACTCACCGGACTTCTTGGCCCCAGCGGCTGCGGCAAATCTACCCTTCTTTATCTTATCTCCGGTTTATTAAAACCCACCTCCGGAAAAATCTTTTTCGGAGACCGGGATGTAACGGAGCTTCCCCCGGAAAAAAGAGGCATTGGCCTTGTTTTTCAGAATTATGCTCTCTATCCCCACATGACAGTTGCCCAGAATATTGCCTTTCCTCTGGTAAACCGAAAGGAAAACAGAGAATTGATCCAACAGAAAACAGAACAGATGGCAAGATTGGTACAGGTAGAGGAGCTTTTGTCCAGAAAGCCGGGACAGCTCTCCGGAGGCCAGCAGCAGCGTGTTGCCATTGCCCGTGCCTTAATTAAGGAACCGGATATTCTTCTTCTGGATGAACCTCTTTCCAATCTGGATGCAAGACTGCGTCTGGAAATGCGTGAAGAGATCCGCAGAATTCAGCTGGAAACCGGAGTTACCACCATTTTCGTTACCCATGATCAGGAAGAGGCCATGAGCATCACCGACGAGATCGTGCTGATGAAAAAAGGTGTGATCCAGCAGCAGTGCGCCCCTATTGATATGTATCTGCAGCCGGTAAACCGTTTTGTAGCCTCCTTTATGGGAAATCCTCCTATTGACTTTTTCCATTTCCCCATCAAAGACGGACGTCTGGTTCTCTCAGAAGACTATGCACTTCCAATCCGCACACAGGCTTCTGGAACGGTGCTGACCGGAATCCGGCCGGAAGCCTGGGAACCGGGACCGGGAGTTCAGGTAAAAATCGAAACCCTGGAACAGAGAGGCCGGGATGTACTGGCAGGCTTTACACTGGCAGGCTCAAAAGGCAAGGCCCTTTTAAGCATCACCGACCGTGTCCGTACCGGAGACATGCTGTCTCTTTCTCTGAAACGAAAAGACCTTTTATACTTATTTAATGAAGCAGATGAAACACGAATTGATGCAGAGGTGTCTTATGAAAGTTAAAGGTTTTGGCAAACAGTCCCGCCCGGAAAATCCTCTGGGAAATACAGAATACAGTCTGAAAGCCTATTTTTATCTTCTTCCGGCTGCCCTTATTCTGGCTGTGTTTGTATTTTTTCCAATTATTATGACACTGCGGATGGGATTTTATGAAAGCTATGTTTATCTGACCGATGTGGGAAAAGGATTTGGACTGGCTTCCTTTCGCTATGTATTAAGGGACCCTGCCTTCCGGTCAGCTGTCTCCAATACGCTGATTATCACCTTTGTGGGAGTCCCTGTTACGATCATCCTGTCTCTGGGAAGCGCTCTGTTTATCAATTCCCTCGGAAAAGGAAAGGGCATTTTTCAGACCATTTATTTTCTGCCCTATGTAACCTCTACGATTGCAATTGGCCTGGTTTTCCGGTGGCTCTTCCATTCTGACTACGGATACATCAACCATGTGTTAAGCTTTTTGGGATTTGCACCTCAAAAATGGCTCACAGATCCCAATCTGACAACTATTTCCGTAACGATTTTTACAATCTGGAATGGAATGGCCTTTAAAATCGTTTTATTTCTGGCTGGACTGCAGAAAATCGATCCTCAGTACTATCAGGCAGCCCGTATGGATGAAACGCCTCCTCACCGGGTATTTTTCCGAATCACCATGCCTCTTTTATCCTCTACCTTCTGGATGGTGACCATTGTATCTGTAATTCATGCATTTAAAACCTACAATGAAGTCTATTCAATGTTTGGGGGAAACGGCGCCGGTCCCGGAAACAGCGCAATCACCATTGTTTACTATATTTACGATATGTTTTTCAACCGTTCTCAGGTTCATTATGCATCTGCTGCCGCAATCATATTTTTCGTGATTATACTGGCGCTGACTGCACTGCAGAAATGGGTATCGAAAAAATTCGTTCACTACGTATAAGAAAGGAGGATCTTCATGACAGAAAAACTGAAAAAAGCAGCTCTCTGGATTCTTTTAACAGCCGGAGCATTGATTATGATGTTTCCTTTCATCTGGATGTTAGCTACCTCCTTAAAGACACTGCCGGAAGCAACTGCTATTCCGCCTACCCTCTTTCCGGCAAAAGCCATTTTTGCAAATTATAAAGAAGCATTTACTATGGCTCCCTTTGGAAGATATCTGTTTAACTCCATTCTGGTAGCCGGTCTGGGCACGTTTCTTACTCTTGTAATTACCGTATTGGCTGCATATGCGTTTACCGTCTTTGAATTTCCCGGTAAATCTGCACTTTTCTTTTGCTGCCTTGCTACAATGATGATCCCGGCAGAGCTTTTAATCATTCAGAACTTTATTACTGTTTCCAAGCTTCACTGGGTCAATACGTTTCAGGGTATTATTATCCCTACGATAGCCAGCGGATTTTACATCTATATGATGCGTGAATATTTTCTTCAGACACCCTCCGTCCTCTATAAAGCCGCAAAGATCGACGGCTGTACGGACTGGCGTTATCTGTGGCGCATCATGATGCCTATTAATAAAAACGCCATTGCCACGATTGGTATTCTTACCTTTATCAGCCAGTGGAATTCCTTCATCTGGCCTTTGATGGTATCCAAGGACGACGCTCACCGCGTTATGGCAATCGGACTTTTACATTTTAAAGATGCTGTCAGCTCCCAGATCAACCTGCAGATGGCCGGATCTACCATTGTACTCCTGCCAATGCTGATCTTTTACCTGATTTTCCGCAAACAGATCATTGAAGGCGTATCCCGCGGAGGAATCAAGGGCTGATTTCCATTTCTTATCAAACCACCAAGGAGGATTATAAAATGAAAAAAATATTCGGTCTGCTGTTAGCAGGTACTGCTGTTATGTCTCTTTCCGCCTGCGGCTCCAAAGCTGCCCCGGCTCAGACAGGTGATGGCGGTGTTGTCACAAAAATTACCAAACCGGTAGAGCTTCAGTTCTGGCACTCCATTTCCAACCCAGTCCACGCAGAGGTTCTGGAAAATCTTATTACTGAATTTAACAGCACCGTAGGGAAGGAGAAACAGATTACCGTAACACCTACCTTTAACGGAAGCAGTTCGGATCTGTACTCCAATGTAATCGCAGCTATCAAGGCGGAAAGCGCTCCTGACGTGACACTGGCTCTCCGGCCCTATGTTGCAGATTATCTGCAGACTGACATGGTCGTAGACCTCACTCCATATATCAAGGATGAAACCGTTGGAATCTCTGACTATAAGGATATCTTCGAGGGCCTGAGAGAAGGCGGAACAACCTATGCCAAGGAAGGAACCTATTCTCTCCCCATCCATTCCTACTCCGAGGTTCTTTACTATAACACTGCCTTTTTTGAGGAAAATGGCTTAACCGTACCTGCAACCTGGGATGAGCTGATTGAAACCAGCAAAACAATCCATGAAATCACAGGCGCTCCCGCCTTTGGATGGGATAACCTGGCAGGAAGCTTTATGACACTTGTAAAACAGTACGGCGGACGCTATACCGATCCGGAGGGAAATATCTATTTTGCCGGAGAGGACTCCGAAACAGCCTTAAAAGTGTTAAATCTCTGGAAAGAAAATGTAGAAGCCGGCATCTGGAGAACAGCAGGTGAAGATATGTTTTTCTCCGGCCCCTTTGCAAACGAGCAGATTCCCATGTATGTAGGCGACAGTGTGGAAGCCAGCTATATCCCTGCTAAGAATCCGGAGCTCAAGTGGGCTACCGCCCCTGTTCCTCAGGTTGGTGCGGACACAGCTGCCAATTTAAGCGCCGGTCATGTAATTACAGCCTTAAATCAGTCCGGAGATCCTGAAAAAGCCTATGCTTCCTATGAACTGATAAAATTCCTTACCTCCAAGGAGGCAAATCTTGCTGTTGTAACAGCCGGTACCGGCTATCTTCCGATCCGTCAGTCTGTAGCCGACAGCGAGGAATATAAAAATTATGTGGCTGACGGTCACGATTTCCTTACTGCTGCGGTAGAACAGAACAGCTGTTATTTCTATGAGCCAGCCTTCACCAATGATACGACAACCTCCAGCGCCGTTACCAGTGCAGTGCGTACCATGATGCAGGAAGTTGCAGAAAATGGAGTAGACCCGCAGACAGCACTGGATAACTTAAAACAGACAGTAGGACTGAACTGATCCTGTGATCCTTCTGTCGGAAAGGAACAAATTCATGGAGATTCTCTATCATCATATTCTTACCCCCTGCGGTGAACCGGCTGACGTTATGATTTCGGCTTTACAGAAATTTATCCGCCGGGGCAAAACAGAGGAGGCGGTACGGGCAGCATATGAGCTTTATCTGGCAGACGAGGAGCTTGATGACTATCTGTGGCAGCGGCTGCTTGTCATCAGTGCGGAGGATATCGGCCTTGGACAGCCCCATTCTACAGATATTGTGCTTTCTCTCTATCATGCCAGCCAAAAGCTTGGGCCGGACAGTCCAGATTATCCTCTCTTTTTTGTTCATGCTGCCCGTTATCTGTGCAGCTGCCCCAAAGAAAGAGGTTCCAGCATTTTATCCAGCCTAACCAAACGGCGGATCAGGGATCACGCTCCCTTCCCCATGCCGGATTATGTATTTGATATGCATACCATTGAAGGACAGAACCGCGGCCGTTCCTATGAGCATTTTATTTCTCAGGCAGCCATTGTTTTTCCAAAGGCATCCTTAAACGAAGAAATCAGCGGACAAACCGAATGCTGGGATGCAGAGCTTGCCACACGAAGGAAAGGAGAATAAACCGAATGAACAGAACCCTGGTCATTTCTATAGATGCACTGATCAGTGCCGATATTGAGCGCTTAAAAAAGCTTCCAAATCTGAGCCGTATTATGAAACGGGCTTCCTGGGCTGAAGATATCCTGTGCTGTTATCCTACACTGACCTATCCCTGCCATGTAACCATTTCCACCGGCTGCTGGCCGGACCGGCACCAGATCTGCAACAATGAAAAATTCCAGCCGCTTTCAAAAGAGCGGCCGGAATGGTACTGGTTCCGAAAAGATATCAAAACACCCACTCTCATCGACTATGCAAAAGAGGCAGGTCTTACTACCGCCACTGTTACCTGGCCTGTTATGGGAGACTCTGGTGCAGATTATAACATTGCTGAAATCTGGGCTCCTCATGAGGAGGATGACCCTACCCCTTATTTTGACCTGGCAAACAGCCCTAAAGCAAAAGAAATATTTGAGCGAAACAAACATATGCTCCGCTGGATGAAAACACCTCAGATGGACGAATTTGCCGCTCAGTGCGCTGTAGATATCATAAAGGAGCACCGGCCCGATCTTATGTTCCTGCATCTTTCCTATGTAGACCATCAGCGTCACAAGCTGGGAGTAAGAAGCGAACAGCTGGATCATGCCTTTGCCTTCGTAGATGAACAGCTTGGAAAGGTTTTTGATGCTCTGGAGGAAACAGGAGGTCTTGAAAATACCAATATCGCTGTTTTGGGCGACCACGGGCAGCTCTACTGCGACCGGATGTTCCACTTAAATACTGTACTGCGGGATATGGGTTTCCTGACAGAGGAAAACGGAACCGTAACCTCCTGGAAAATCTATGCCGCCCAGTGTGCCTTCAGCGCTCAGATCTACCGTCAGCCTGATGTGGACCCCAAACAGGTATACGAGGTTCTCTGCCGGATTCGCGACCAGTATCCCAGAAGTATTTCCCGGATCTTTACAAAGGATCAGGCGGCAGCCCTGCATCTGACCGGAGATTTCGACTTTGTAGTGGAAGCCGGAGAACGGACTGCCTTTGACAAGGTGGCAAATGCAACTGAGTATTTTACCTCTGTAGACGAAATCCGAGAGTATAAGCTTTCCGTTTCCACCCATGGCCATCTTCCGGAAAAAGGAGACAAACCGCCCTTTATTTTAAGCGGTCCTGATGTAATTCCCGGAAAAACCCAAAAAGGCGGCCGCTTAGTCGATGAAGCGCCTACCATCCTGCGTCTTTTGGGAATTACAGATCACGATATGGATGGAACAGCATTTAGCTGGATGACAAAACTGTAAAGTAAGGAGAAGGCCTATGACACCACGTTTCATCTGTTTTGATCTTGACGGAACACTTTATCTGGATTCCTGCGTATACCTGCGGATGATCACACATTTTTTTCATGACACACCTTATAAAAATTGGATTCTCCCTGTTCAGAAGCAAATGAAACGGGTTCTTTCAGGCCAGAGCGCATTAAGATGCGGTCAGTTTGTCCCAAAACAGAAGGCAGATCATCCCCAAACTCCTGACGATCTGTTTGATGTGCCGGGAATAGCGGCTCTTACTCTGTCCGATCCCTCTCCCTGGCTGGATCGGCGGCTTTATTCCTATATTTCCGATGGCTGGACCCTTGGAATGTATCTGGCCCGCCGGATCGGTTGGGAAGGAGAAGACTTCTGGCAAAGATTCCGTCTGGTACGAAAGGATCTGATTGATCCGGCCTGGGGGCCTGTACCGGATCCTTCCCTCCCCCGTCTGCTTAAAGATTTAAAAAAACAGGGAATCCATGCGGTTCTCTGTTCCAATGCCCAGGAAGCCAACTGCATCGAGCTTTTAGATTATCTGGGCTTTGACGACTCCTGCTTTGATGAGCTGTGCTTTGATGCAGATAAGCCGCATACTTTTCCCCAGCGGATGGAAGAATGGAGCAGGAAGCTTGGCATCCTGCCTGAGGAAATGCTCTTTGTAGGAGATCAGGGGTACTTTGACCTGTATGCCGGAAAACAGGCAGGTGCTTCTACCCTCCTTGTTTCTCCCTGGGAGGCCGCAGATGCAGGGCTGTGGGATCACAGGGTACAGACGCCGAAGGATATGGCGGTATACCTGCAGGAGTTATGTTTGAAATAGGGGCCCAACTCAGCACACCCCTGTCCCGCTTTTTGCCCGGTATGCAAGCTCCATTCTGATTCTTACATCTGCGAGAATCAAAGCCTGCATACCGGACAGAAAATGGGTTGCCACTTCTGAAAAACCATCTTTTAAAAGCTCACGCATTTCAAAACTATTTTAATAATTTCTTGACTTCAGCATCCCCAAACTGAATAAAAAACCTGGCAATAATCCCGCCAATGATAAACTCATTGGACAGATCCTCTTTCTCTTCCAAAGCTAATACTCTTAAATCTGATTTAAAATGCTCAGATTTTTTCATCCAGATTAATTATATCAAATTTTAAAAGAATTGATGTGTCTTCATTTACATCAATAAAAAATCGAGTAAAGTCACCGCCTTTGACTGCCAAATCAATATCGCTTTTCTCTAAAATCTCCCCTGCCCCTAGATCCGAATAAAATCACTTTCATGACTCCATATTGGGGGGACAAGTTCTGGACTTCCTGAATTACCTGTTCCATATACCCCCATGCAAAAAGACGGCCCCTGAGGGTGATCCGTGAATCACTCCCTGGCGCCGTCTTTTCGCTCAAATTCTATCTTTCCTTATTCACTTCTCTATCAGATCTTAAAATACTTCACTCCGGACTCAAAGATCTTCATATCCTGTTCGCCGTAAATATTTACAGCTACTGCCTCGCCCCTTCTCTCGGAATGAGCCATCTTACCGAGGATACGGCCATCCGGGCTGGTGATACCCTCGATTGCCATATAGGAACCGTTTGGATTCCAGTACTCATCCATAGTTACGTTGCCCTTATCATCCACATACTGGGTGGCAACCTGCCCGTTTGCAATCAGGCGGTGAAGCCATGCGTCATTTGCCACAAAACGTCCCTCTCCGTGGGAAGCAGGATTGCAGTACACGCCGCCAAGCTCGGCTCCTGCCAGCCATGGGGATTTGTTTGTAACAACCTTTGTGTAAACCATCTTGGAAATATGGCGTCCAATGGTATTCATAGCCAGAGTAGGAGAATCTGCCTTCTGCTCTGTGATCTTTCCCTCTGGAACAAGGCCAAGCTTAATCAATGCCTGGAAGCCGTTGCAGATACCTAACATCAGGCCGTCTCTCTCATTTAAAAGCTTCTCAATTTCTTCTCTGATCACTGCATTGCGGAATACAGTAGCAAAGAATTTGGCAGAACCCTCCGGTTCATCACCGGCAGAAAAACCGCCTGGGAACATAACGATCTGAGCCTTTTTAATTTCCTTTTTATATTCTTCTACAGACTGACGGATATCCTCTGCACTCAGGTTTTTAAATACGCGCGTCACTACCTTTGCTCCGGCACGTTCAAATGCCTTTGTGCTGTCATATTCGCAGTTGGTACCCGGGAATACGGGAATAAATACGGAAGGCTGTCCGATCTTGTGATCGCAGATATAAACAGCATCTGTCCGGTAAAGCTTTTCTTCTACTCTGGCTTCCTCGCCTGTCTTT
>CAUCBQ010000056.1 GCA_958441075.1 uncultured Clostridiaceae bacterium
TGCAAAACCAATTCCGATTGTCAGACCGGAACGGAACGCTTTTGATAATTTTACCTGAAAAATCAGTCCTACGATTGTGATGATAATCGGCAGCATTACAACCGCCCCTGCATCCAGAATCACATTAAATATATTGTAAATAATCTGCATAACTGCATTCCCCTTTTTCTATCTGTAATACTCCCCAGTATGTTTTTTATCGAACATAGTCAAGAATTTGATCCAGAGTTTCCTCTTCTCCGATTCCCGTTAATAAAGAAATAGCGCCTACAACGGGAATATTTACATTTCCTCCTGTGAACTTTCCTGTTGTTACTAAAAGGTCAAAATTATCTGCCTTGGCATTTACCTCTAAAAGCTTACACTGTGTGACTGTAACAGCAATGCCGTTTTCCTCACATTTCTCACGGATCTTTGTTGCTACTACGGTTGATGTTGCGATCCCATTTCCACATGCCACTAATATTCTCTTCATCTCTTAATTCTCCTTTTCCTCTAATAAAAATCTGCTGATCAACTCTCCTGCTTTTTCTGAATCATCTGTTTCTGTAATCTCTTTTACTGCTGCCTGATCCTGAATCAGGCCAACGATCTTCTGAAGCATTTCAATATGTCCGTGAGCTTCTGTAAGAGCCAGCATAATAACCAGCTTTACCGGAACATCATAATCCGGCTCATCCATTGCATGAAAGGCTGCGGGCTCCTTTAAAATACCGACGCAGATTGCCGCTTTATTTACATGGCTGATATCTGCATGAGGAATTGCCACGTTAATTCCCCCTGTATTAAGCCCTGTTGGAAACTCCTGTTCCCGGTCTAAAATTGCCTTTTTATATGTTTCTTTTACAATTCCCCTTTTGCAGAGATTATCGGCCATAGCCGATAATACCTCTGTATTCGTTAAATGGGTGTCGAATCTTAAAATAAACGATTCATCAAATATAATTGCACTCATTTCATTCCTCCTGTGCTTCCCTTAACTGCCTGATTTTCTTTTCTGCTTCCCTGATTGATGTTCTTAAGTGTTCTTCTCTCTGCTCAATGATATCCTGACGGTTAAAAATACCGGAAGCGATTCCCGCAAATGATGCTCCTGCATTAAAAAATTCTTCCAGATTTTCCACATTTACTCCTCCTACTGCCATCAGAGGCAGTCTGCCAAGAGGCGCCTGGATATCTGAAAAGAACCTGCTTCCCAGTCGTCCTGCCGGGAATACCTTTACGATATCTGCTCCATCCTGAATGCTTTTCCATATTTCCGATGGTGAGAATGCTCCCGGAACTGATATAACACCTCTTTCTCTGCACAAATCCAGTATTTCCTTATCAAATACAGTTGGAGAAAGTAAAAAGGCTGCACCTGCATCAATTGCCTGCTGCGCTTCCGTGTATGTAAGAACCGTTCCAGCTCCTGCCAGAATGGAATCTCCAAATTCCTCACGGATTTTCCGAATCGTTTCCAAAGCTCCAGGCGTGTTCATGGTAATTTCAACCGCCTTAAGCTCTGTCCCTATCAGATTTTTTACAACAGTATGTATTTGATCGTAGGTATAGCCTCTTAAGATAACAGTTACTTTGGGAAAATCATTTACTTTCATTTAATCAGCTCCTTTCCTGCTCGTTATACCTTATATATGAGCAAGAATGATGCCAACTTATTTGACTGTTTCTGTATAATTACACAAAATTCCATATATCTCATCTGGGGTATGGCATGAGCGTATTCTGGAAACCATGATTTCATCAGAAATAACCTGATAAAATTGCTCAAAATATTTTGTCGATTTTTCATTTAAAGCCAGAACACATACAAGATCTACCGTATTAAATCCATCCCAGACAATGGGTTTGTCCAATTTCGTAATGCATATGACTGGTTTTGTAACCAGATTTCCCGCACCGTGGGGAATTGCGATCCCTCCCTTCAAAAATGTAGGCATCATGCCCTCTCTTTTATAAACGCTTAAAAGAAACTCCGACTGAACCAATCCCTTTTCAGCCATTGCTTCCACACACTGATCTAAAATCTGCTCCTTGTAAGCAAAATCTTCCTGTATAAAAATGAGATCTCTAAAAATCACATCCTGAAGGCAATTCTGCTCTTTGAAGAAATGGCGTTTCAAAATCTGACGCAGTGTCCTGATTCCCTCTTTTGCATACATTTCTGAAACCGATAAAAACGGGTACTGCGTCTGCTTTGGGTCAATGGTTCCCGCAATGGCTAAAATTTCATATTCTTCTTCGGATGCGCGGATCAGCTCTGTAATATCCGTATTTTCAATATATCCTTTTGTAATGATCCTCACGTTCCCCAGAGTGCTTTTTAAACGCTCTTCCAGATAGCTCTTTAACATTCTGGCAGCTCCCTCGCCCGTAATACACAAACAGAGGACTGCTTTTTCTCTGGGTTTACGCGTCTGACGCTTTGCAGGTGAGAGCTGCTTCCAGTCAAGTACCTTTGCAATTGTTTCCAGGCTTTCATCTGTCCAGTAGGTTCTTCGGATTGCTTCAATAACCATCATTGTATCCGTTCTTCCTACAATTTTTACAGTAATTCCTGTTTCCTTTTTCACCTTTTCTTCCATATCTAAAAGGGAACCCATATCCGCCAGAATCAAAACGCCTTTTCCCTGGTCGATCCGGCGCACGGCTTCCATTGTTCGTTCCGCCATCTGAACCGGCGTATCTTTGATCCCCATATCCACTCCTACCGCATGACTGACTCCCATAATAGAGTTGGCTACCTCTGCCATGGCGCTGGCTACAGGCCCATGGGAAACTACCGCAACACCCACACAGCCTTCCTTCCTGTGCTTTTCCTGAAAGCGGTGAAAATACATTGCTAAAAATCCGGCTTCTTCTTTGTAAAAACAAACATAGTATTTTTTGCAGATATAATTCAGGATTTCTTTTGCAGCCTCATATTCATCCCTGTAAAGTTCTCCCAGATTCTTAATTCCCTTCTCTACGATCCGCTCCTGCTGTTTTAACCGTTCACAGGCCATTTTCAGATGGATTGCCAGCGGAATAATCATCTCCCGCTTCAGATACGGAAGCCTTTGACTGGCCAGTTCATACACTTCTTTTGCCATCTCCATTACGTCGCTTCCTGTAATGTGAGAAAGTTCTTCCAGGCTTAAGCTCGCTTCCTCCACCTGGCGGATATGGAGCTGAAAACTGCTCTCAATTTCTCTCAAAAGCTTTTCTTCAATTTCATTTTCTTTTAATCCCTCTTTTGTCAAAGCACTGTAGCGTTCCTCCAGATCACGGTAAATATCCCAGCCATTATCCGTTTCAGCTGTCGTAACTGCCGGCATATCCGGTGTAAATATCTCATCTTCCGGTACCAGCTCCGCCAGACGGGAATGTTCTCCAGAAGATATAGGCTCCGTTTTGTTTCCAGAAAGAGCCTCCATTCCCACAATCATCTTTGATCTTCTTTTTGTTCTGCCATCCAGAAAGGCTCTTGCACAGCAGACTTGTATATCTGCCTTTAACTGCCCCACATTTCCCTGGTATTCCTCATCTGCCATATAGCGGATCACTTCTGCCCGAACCAGCACAGGCGCATTCAAACGTCTCGATTCCATCCAGAAAAACAGACGGATAAACTGCAGCTTTTCCTTTAATGGCCGTTCTTTCAGGGATGGAATTTCAATCATCATGGGAATACGTCTCCTGAATGTAAGAAGCAGGGAGCTTCTTGGATCTTCCGTTGTTGCTGCAATAATCATCAGATGACTTTCCCGCTGTGCCTCTGTCTCTCCCAGGCGGCGGAATTTCCCCTTATCCATCAAATAAAACAAAATTTCCTGTCCTTCTGGGGGAAGCCGGTGAACCTCATCCAAAAAGAGGATTCCCCCGTCACACTGTTCCACGATTCCTTTTTTATTCTCAGATGCACCTGTAAAGGCACCTTTGGAATAACCGAACAGCTGTGACAAAAGAAGCTGGGGATTGTCTGCATAATCTGCACAGTTAAATGCAAAATATGGGGCATCCGAAGCAAAATTGTCCGTTGTCACTGCATATTCATGCATGATTTCTGCCAGATAGCTCTTTCCTACGCCGGAAGGACCGTAAAGAAGACAATGAAGACCTTTAGGCGGATACAAGATTGCTGCCTGTACCTGCTTGATCTGGCTTTTCATACTTCCCGCATAACCGATCACCTTTGAAAAAAAGCGGCTCCCATCCTGAATTTCTTCTCCTGTTTTCCCATATTCCGGTTCAGGCTGCCACTCCTTTAAAAGCTCTTCCTTTAATTTTCCCACTGCGTATTTTCCAATTACATACCCCCGTTCAGCCAAACATCGTGTTAATCCCCGCTCTGTAAGATCCGGATCCATATTGAGAAGCTCCTTCATATCCTGAAACACTGCCGCTTTTCTTCGTTCCCTTGAATCTCCCAGTCCTGCTTCTTTTCTTATATTTGTAACTGTTTCTCTAAAAATTCCCAAAGTCTCCGCTATTTCCTCATCTGTCATGGGATTTCTGCTGTCTTCTGATGCAATCAGATGAATGATCTTGTCTTTCATATTGGAACTCTCCACTTCTGTAATTTATGCTGTCACTATCGCCCTTTGTACACCTGTCTTTTATAAAAGTATACCATATCCCCTGTCTTTTTCACATTAGATTTCATTTATGCTTTCATATATTTCCTTACTTTCCCAAATAATCTTGACCTTTCCCATCCTCAGCCTTACAATAGTTGTATATGCAACTATTGCTATTACCCATAATCAGGAGGCTTACGATTTATGAAAGAATTTATGTCTTATCTGCGCCCTTACCGCCGGGATGGGATTCTGGCTGCGTTCTGCATTGTCACAGAAACCATTTTTGAGCTGGTGATCCCTCTTGTAATGGCTTCGATCGTGGATGTAGGCGTGGTGAACGGAGACCGGCGTTATATTCTGGCAAAAGGCGCACAGATGATCCTTTTTGCTCTGATCGCCCTGATCCTGGGCCAGGGTTCTGCCATTTTTTCCGCCCGGTTCGGCCATGGGCTAGGAGCAGAACTGCGCCGGGCGGAGTTTGCCCGTCTGCAGGAATTTTCCTTTGCAAACACCGACCATTTTACCACCTCTTCTCTGGTGACCCGCCTTACGGGCGATGTGACTGCCATCCAGAACTCGGTCGCTACAGGACTGAGGCCGGGACTGCGCTCCCCTATCATGATGCTCACAGCCATGACCGCTTCCTTTCTGATCAATCCCAGGCTGGCTATGGTCTTTTTAGTGGCTGCCCCTATTTTGGGTGTTATGCTGTTTTTCATCATCAGCCATGTACGGCCGCTCTACTCCCGAATGCAGGGTGCCATGGATCAGGTCAACCGGATCATCCAGGAAAATCTGACTGCCATCCGGGTAGTAAAATCCTATGTACGCGGAGATTACGAAACCGCCAAATTCGAGCAGGTAAACACCGAGCTCCGGACCGCCTCTGAACAGGCCTTCCGGCTGGCAGCCTTAAATATGCCTGCCATGCAGTTTGTAATGTACGGCACCATTCTTTCCATCCTGTGGTTCGGTGGAAATATCCTTACCATCGGAGGCATCGGCGTTGGCGAACTGACCGGGTTTTTAAGCTACGTGCTTCAGGTTTTAAATTCCCTGATGATGTTTTCCAATGTGTTTTTAATGATTACGAGAGCCATGGCGTCCTGGCACCGGATCATGGAAGTGATGCATGAAGACATTGATATCAAAGAAGACCGGGCAACAGACATCCGGGTAGAACGGGGAGAAATTGAATTTAACCATGTATCATTTAAATACAATAAGGAGAGCTCTGAGGATGTGCGTTCTGACATTTCCCTGCATATTAAGGCGGGACAGACCGTAGGCATCATCGGACAGACCGGAGCTGCCAAAAGCACACTGGTACAGCTGATCCCAAGGCTTTATGAGGCTACAAAGGGAACGGTGCTGGTAGACGGCCATCCCGTATGGGAATATCCTCTCAGAGAGCTTCGTGACTCCATTGCTGTGGTGCTGCAGAAAAACACGCTTTTTTCAGGTACTGTAAAGGATAATCTGCGCTGGGGAAAGGAAACGGCCACTGATGATGAAATTGATGCGGCCTGCCGGATCGCCTGCGCGGATGAATTTATCGGACGGCTGGCAAAGGGCTACGAAACCGAGCTGGGCCAGGGCGGCGTCAATGTGTCCGGCGGACAGAAACAGCGTCTGTGCATTGCCAGAGCTATTTTAAAAAAACCCAAGGTTCTGATCCTGGACGATTCCACCAGCGCTGTGGATACTGCCACTGAAGCAAAGATCCGGGAAGGTCTGGCAAAAAGCCTTCCTGACACCACCAAGATCATCATTGCCCAGCGCATCTCCTCGGTACTCCATGCAGACCAGATCTTTATTCTGGAGGACGGCCGTCTGGCCGGGTGCGGAACCCATGAGGAGCTTTTGGAACGCAACTCCATTTATCAGGAAATCTATTATT
Organism: uncultured Clostridiaceae bacterium; assembly: GCA_958441075.1. Lineage (GTDB taxonomy): Bacteria > Bacillota > Clostridia > Lachnospirales > Lachnospiraceae > Enterocloster. The sequence continues at coordinate 6,463 of CAUCBQ010000056.1, forward strand.
CACAGCAGGAAGGAGCGAATCTGTAATGGCAAGAATAGCAAATTTCAGCCGTCCAAAAAACACCAGACGGGCAATCAGGCAGATGTTTGGATATCTGGGACGCCACAAATGGCATATGTTTGCCATTGCCTTTTTAGTATCAGCAAGCGCCATGGCAAATATCATGGGTACCTATCTTCTAAAGCCTGTGATCAACAACTACATTCTGCCCGGAGATATTCCGGGGCTCATCCGCATGATCGCCCTCATGGGGTTTATGTATGCACTCGGCGCCTCAGCCTGTCTGGCCTATAACCAGCTCATGGTCCATATGTCCCAGCAGGTGGTAAGCGAAATCCGTTCTGATCTGTTTGAACATACCCAAAAGCTTCCCCTGTCCTACTTTGACGCCCATACCCACGGCGAACTCATGAGCCGCTTTACCAATGACGTGGACACTCTGACAGAGGCCTTAAACGGCAGCTTTGCCATGATGATCCAGAGCTTTATTACCATTACCGGTACCATTACCATGCTCCTCATTTTAAGCTGGCGTCTTTCTTTGATCGTCATTTTCTTCCTTGCCTGCATGACCCTGTTCATCCGGTACAACAGCCGCCGCAACCGGAAATATTTTATCCGGCAGCAGCAGTGTCTTGGAAGCATCAACGGCTTTGTAGAGGAAATGGTGGCAGGACAGAAGGTGGAAAAGGTCTTTAACCATGAGCCGCAGGATTTTGAAGAATTCTGCCGCAGAAATGAAGCTCTCCGGGATGCCGGAACAAAAGCTTTAGCCTATTCCGGCATGACGATCCCCACCATTGTTTCCCTTTCCTATTTTAATTATGCGGTTTCCGCCTGTGTGGGAGGCCTCTTTGCACTGGCCGGCCTGACGGATCTGGGAACACTGGCCTCCTATCTGGTCTATGTGCGCCAGAGTGCCATGCCCATGAACCAGTTTACCCAGCAGATTAACTTTCTTTTGTCTGCCCTTTCGGGTGCAGAACGGATTTTTGACATGATGGATGAAATGCCGGAAATCGACGAGGGAAACGTACGCTTATGCCAGGTTCGGGAAAATCCGATGGGACAGCTTAAAGAATGCAGCGAATTTACCGGCCGCTTTGCCTGGAAGGTTCCTGAGGAAACGGTGAAACGAGCCAGACTGGATGCTCCTGTTTCCGGCGGCTTTGCCTTTATTCCCCTGAAAGGAGATGTCCGTTTCAATGATGTTGTCTTTGGATATGTGCCTGAAAAGACCATCTTAAACGGCATCAGCCTGTATGCCAAACCGGGACAGAAAATTGCCTTTGTGGGGTCTACAGGAGCAGGAAAAACTACCATTATTAACCTGGTAAACCGTTTTTATGAAGTAAATGGCGGTTCTATCACCTATGACGGTATTGATATAAGAGAAATCCGAAAGGATGATCTGCGCCGTTCCATGTCCATGGTCATTCAGGATACCCATTTATTTACAGGCACCATCGCCGACAACATTCGCTATGGACGTCTGGATGCCAGCGACGAGGATATACGGATCGCTGCCCAGGTGGCGAACGCCCACTCCTTTATCCGCCGTCTGCCCCAGGGCTATGACGCGGTGCTCCACAGCGACGGAGCTAATCTGTCCCAGGGGCAGAGACAACTTTTAGCTATTGCCAGGGCTGCTATCTCACGGCCTCCGGTTCTGATTCTGGATGAAGCTACCAGCTCCATTGACACCCGTACAGAAAAGCTCATCGAACAGGGTATGGACGCCCTGATGGAGGGCAGAACTGTATTTGTAATCGCCCACCGTCTCTCAACGGTGCGCCGCAGCGAGGCGATCATTGTATTAGAGCACGGAGAAATCATGGAACGGGGAGACCACGACGAGCTGCTGGAACAGAAGGGACGGTACTATCAGCTTTATACCGGACAATTTGAACTGGATTAACAGAAAGGAACCCCTATTATGAATGGAAATACAGATATAAGAGATCTGATGATACAGATTGAAAAGGCCCGAAAACAGCTGGTGCAGCCATTTTTACAGAATCTGGGACTTACTCTGGGCCAGGGACATGCCAGGATTTTAAACTGTCTTCTGGAGGAAGACCATCTGACCCAGACAGAGCTGGCGGGGCGCTGCCGTATGGATACAACCACTATGTCCCGGAGTCTGGATAAGCTGGAGAACGCTGGCTATCTGCTACGGGAACGTGATCCTGACTGCCGCAGATCCTTTCTCATCTGCCTCACCAAGGCAGGACGTGAAGAGGCGGCCCAGGTTCATCAGGGCTTTGACCGTCTTAATGATGTAATCTGTGAGGGAATGGATCCGGAAGAACGAGAACTTCTTAAAAAAAATCTGGAACGTATCCTGAAAAATTTAAAGGAGTGTCCGGGGCTTTAATGCTCCGGCACTCCTTTATTTCTCCACTGTTTGATCCGTTCCATTCTGTCCTTTATGACCTTTTCATCCCCCTGAATCCCCGGCCTGTAGTAGATGCGGTTCTTTACGCTGTCTGGCAGGCACTGCATCCGCACGATTTTTTCCTCTGTATCATGGGCATACACATAGCCGTCTCCGTAATGCAGCTCCTTCATCAGCTCCGTAGGCGCATTGCGGATCACAAGAGGAACCGGCTCTGCCAGCATCTCCTTTGCATCCTCTTTAGCTGCCTCATAGGCCATATAGGCAGAATTGCTCTTGGGTGCGGTGGAAAGATAGATGACCGCATGGCTTAAATGGACATTGCACTCCGGCATTCCCAGAAAATGGCAGGCCTGATAGGCAGCCACTGCCAGAGGAAGGGCGCTGCTGTCTGCCATCCCGATATCCTCGCTGGCAAACCGAACCAGCCTTCTTGCCACGTAAAGGGGATCCTCTCCTGCCTCTAGCATCCTGGCCAGCCAGTATACCGCGGCATCCGGGTCGGAATTTCGCATGGATTTGTGAAGAGCCGAAATCAGGTTATAATGCTCTTCTCCCTTTTTATCATAAAGCAGGCTCTTTTTTCCGATACACTGCATCAGAGTATCCATGGTTACAATGGTCTTTTCTCCGGTGATTTCCCCATTTGCCACTGCCATCTCCAGAACATTTAAGGCAGTTCTTGCATCCCCGTTTGCAAAGGCAGCAATTTTCTCGATCATCTCACTGCTTATATCCACCTTCAGGTATCCAAGCCCCTTTGGGGACGTGAGAGCCCTTCGGATCAACTGCACCAGTTCTTCATTTGAAAGGCTGTGAAGGACAAAAACACGGCATCTGGATAAAAGAGCGCTGTTAATCTCAAAGGAAGGATTTTCTGTAGTCGCGCCGATCAGGATAATGCTTCCCTTCTCCACAAAAGGAAGAAAGGCATCCTGCTGCGCCTTGTTGAAACGGTGGATCTCGTCTACAAAGAGCACGGTTTTCCTGCCCATGCGCCGTCTGCCCTCTGCCTGGGCCATCACTTCACGGATTTCCTTGATGCCGCTGGTAACAGCGCTGAAATTCACAAATTCTGCATGGGTTCTCTTTGCAATAATCCCTGCCAGCGTGGTTTTTCCCACCCCCGGAGGCCCCCAGAAAATCATGGACGGGATGCGGTCCTGCTCAATGAGCTGGCGCAAAAGCTTCCCTTTTCCCAAAAGATTCGTCTGGCCTGCAAACTCATCCAGATTTTCCGGACGCATCCGGCTTGCCAGCGGATCGTAAACATGTTCCGTATCAAACAGCGACAGCTGTTCCATATCCATTTTGCATGCCTCCCTTCTCCTTCTGCAAAAACCTCCCACTGTCGATCGATCCGTATAAAACCTTATCCCCGGATCGCCCAGCGGAGCTTGGTAGAGCGGGCCCGTCCGTTCTTTATGCACTCCTCTGCCGATGGGCGGATCACATCAGAGGAAATCTCACTGTAAACCCCTGCTTTCTTTCCGTCTTTAAATGCCCTTTTTACCAGTCTGTCTTCTCCGGAATGGAAGGTTAAAATCGCGGCCCTTCCTCCGGGCTTTAAGGCTCCCGGCAGTTTATCCAAAAAGGAATACAGCACCTCAAATTCACTGTTAATATCAATACGCAGTGCCTGAAAGCATCTCTGGCAGGACTTTTTCACTGCCTCCTTCCGATCAGCCACCGGTAGAAATACCAGCGCTTCCTCAATCAGTTCCCGAAGGCGGGTAGTTGTGTCAACGGCATTTCCATTTCGCAGCTCACGCATCACCTTTCTGGCAATTTCTTTCGCATAAGGTTCATCCGAGTTTTCCACAAGCATCCCCGCAAGCTCCTCCTCGTCCAGCTCCTTTAACCGTTCCGCTGCCGTCATCCCTCTGGAAGAATCCAGGCGCAGATCCAGAGGACCGTCTGTTTTATAGGAGAAGCCCCGCTCCGGGTTGTCAATCTGCATGGAAGAAACTCCCAGATCTGCCAGTATAAAATCAAAGCCTCCTTCTTCCTCTGCCACCTGGTCAATATTTGCAAAGTTTAAATGCTTTATGGTTAAAATATCCGGCCCGAATCCCCTTTCTGCCAGCCGCTTTCTGGTTTTTTCCATCTCGATGGTATCTACATCCAGAGCCCACATATGGCCCTGTCCCTTTAACTTCTCCAGCATATGGCCCGTATGGCCTCCGTAGCCTAAAGTAGCGTCCAGCCCGGTCTGTCCCGGCTGGATCTGAAGGAAATCCAGGATTTCATTTACCATAATGGAAATGTGCATACCTGCAGGAGTGCTGCCCTTACTGATGACCTTTTCAATGGTATCCCGGTACTTTTCCGGCTGATGTTCCTTATACTTTTCCTCAAATTTCCTCGGGTGGGTACCCTTGTAGCGGACACGGCGTTTGTGAGGAACGGCGGATTCACTCTGTATACCGGACTCCTGTACACCTGTCACCTGTACGCCATCCTCCCGTACACCCAAATCCCCCTGTGTCTCTGAACTGTTTATGATCTCTTTTCTCTTATCCTGATCCATTTTATGCTTCTTTCTCCTTCCACTCTCTGATGCAGGCCAGAAAACGCTCTCCATACTTTTCATACTTAAATTCGCCCACGCCGGAAACAGACAGCATTTCCTCCCTGTCCTCAGGCTTTAAAACGCACATATGAGCCAGAGTCTTATCAGAAAATACAATATAGGGCGGTACCTTTTCCTCCCTTGCCGTCTGGGCGCGGAGCTCCCTGAGCCGCTCAAATAAGGGCATATCTGCCTCTGCCATACCTGCCGAAACACCTTTGGCCTTCTTCTTTCTGCTTCCCGTATCGGTCTTTGTGTGCTCCTGCTCCTTTGCCATCTTCATCATAACCGGCTCTTCCTCTTCCAGTACCGCCTTCGACTTCTCCGTAAGCTTAACGATGGCGTATTCGTCATTGGTCACGCCCAGATACT
>CAUCBQ010000057.1 GCA_958441075.1 uncultured Clostridiaceae bacterium
GTAAAGGCAGCAAATGTTACCCTGATCGGTAAGGAGTTTGTAGGCGGCGGCCTTGTAACTGTTATGGTACGCGGCGATGTAGGCGCAGTAAAAGCAGCTACAGATGCAGGCGCAGCAGCAGCTCAGAGAGTAGGCGAGCTGGTTTCCGTACATGTAATCCCACGTCCACATGCAGAGGTAGAGACCATTCTTCCGTCCGTAAAGGAGAACTAAATAAACTGCAAAAAAGGCCGCAGCCGTGACTAATCTCATGGCTGCGGCCTTTTTTGCAGTTTTGGTTCGCCGGCAGGAAAGGGATGTTTACTGTAATTTTGCAAATTAAATGTAAAAATGCTTGACAAATTGCGGGCTTTTTTTTATGATATAGAAAACACTTTATCAAAGTAATGTGGTACAACGATGATATAGTAAAAACAAAGAAAGATAAGAAAATAAACAGGAGAAGAGGAAATGTCCAGATTTTTAAACCCCAGATATGAAAAGCTGACACCCTATACTCCGGGGGAGCAGCCCCAGGACAGGCGTTATATCAAGCTGAATACCAATGAATCTCCCTATCCGCCTTCAGAAGGCGTTCTGGCTGTGCTGAACCGGCAGGAGGGAGAGAATCTGCGCCTTTACTCTGATCCGGAGGCAGGGGAGCTGAAACAGAAGCTGGCGGCTTATTATGGAGTAGGAACGGAGAATGTGTTTGTATCCAATGGCTCTGACGAGGCCCTGAATTTTGCGTTTATGGCCTTTGCGCCGGACCGGATTGCATTTGCGGATATTACCTATGGATTTTATCAGGTATTTTCAGAGCTTTACGGACTGCAGACAGAGATAATTCCCCTTCGGGAAGATTTTTCATTGTCGGCGGAGGATTATGAAAGCACAGGATGTTCGTGCGTGATTGCCAATCCAAATGCGCCTACAGGGCTTTTGCTTCCTCTTTCAGAGATTGAGCGGCTTCTTCAGGCTGATCCGGACCGTCTGGTTATCATTGACGAGGCCTATATTGATTTCGGAGGGACCACAGCCATTCCGCTGACAAAGCGCTATGATAATCTTTTAGTGATTCAGACCTGTTCCAAATCACGTTCCCTGGCAGGCGCCAGACTGGGGTATGCAGTGGGCTGCAGGGCTCTGATACAGGATCTGGAGACGCTTCGTTTTTCCACCAACCCCTACAATGTGAACCGGCTGACTCTTAAAATGGGCTGTAAGGCGCTGGAGGATCAGGCGTACTACGATGAAAACTGCCGGCGTATTATAGAAACCAGGGAATATACCCGAAAGGAACTGGACCGTCTGGGATTTCGCTGTCTGGATTCCAGAACCAATTTTCTCTTTGCAGAGCACCCTGCCATATCGGGAGGCACGCTGTATGAGAGGCTGAAGGCCCGGGGGATTCTGGTGCGGTATTTTGACAGCCCCCGTATCCGCTCCTTTGTACGGATTACCATTGGAAGCCGGGAGGAGATGGAGGTATTTCTGCAGATGACGGCAGAAATTCTGGCAGATATATAATAAGGAAGGAAGCCATATGAGAAAAGCTGACAGATTCAGAAAAACAAATGAAACAGAGATTCGCTTAACGGTCTGTCTGGATGGTGAAGGAAAGGCACAGATCCAAAGCGGCGTGGGATTTTTAGACCATATGCTGGAGCTTTTGGCCAGACATTCCGGTATGGATCTTACACTTACCTGTGAGGGAGACACCAGGGTGGATGACCATCACAGTGTAGAGGATATCGGCATTGCTCTGGGAGAAGCGGTCAGGGAGGCTCTGGGAGATAAGAGAGGGATACAAAGGTATGCATCCCTGGCCCTTCCCATGGATGAAGCGCTGATCCTCTGTGCATTGGATATCTCAGGCCGGGGCGGATTCTATCCGGAGCTTTCTTTTCCCTCTCAGAAGATCGGAAGCTTTGACACCGAGCTGGTGGAGGAATTTATGACAGCCTTTGCCGTTCATGGAGGGATTACCCTTCATATGAGACAGCTTGCAGGACGCAATTCCCATCATATTGCGGAAGGCTGCTTTAAGGCCCTGGCGAGAGCCCTGCGGGAAGGAGTTCAGGCAGACGAGCGGTTCAGAGACCGTATTCCCTCTACCAAGGGGATTTTGTAGCGAAAGGCTTTTAACAGGGCGGTGACATGAGACAGGGGGAGAAGAAACGATGATAGAGACAATGGAAACCAGACTGAACCGGATCTATGAAAGCTTCGGATACCGTAAATTCAAAATGTCCAAGTTTGAATCCTATGATCTGTATGCCCAGAACCGGGATTTTCTTAAAAGCGGAAAAATTATTACCTTTACCGATTTGAATGGGACGCTTCTGGCATTAAAACCCGATATCACCCTTTCTATCATAAAAAATAACAGTGGAGATGAAGAAAAGGTCTATTATAATGAGAATGTTTACCGGGCTCAGGGAGATACCTACAAGGAAATCATGCAGGCAGGCGTGGAGTGCGTGGGAAGAATTGATACTCTGGCGGTAGCGGAGGTTCTGCTTCTCGCCCTTAAATCTCTGGAAGCCGTGTCCAAAAGCTTCCGTCTGAATCTTTCAGATGCAGCCTTTGTGGGCCTTCTTCTTAACACCATGCAGCCGGATCTGGATACCAGAAAAGAGATTCTGTCCTGTATTGCATCTAAAAACACAGCAGGAATCCGGCTTCTGGCTGCGCAGAAAAGGATCACAGAGGGCAATGCCAATGCGCTTTCCGAGCTGATTGAGCTTCATCTGCCTCTGAGGGAGGGGATTGAGAAGATTCGGAGTATTTCTCCCAACAAAGAAGGGGATCGGGTATTGGAGGAGCTTGGCCGTCTTTGTGAGGTGCTTGAAGCGGGAGGAATGAAAGAGCAGGTATATCTGGATTTTTCCCTTGTAAACAGTATGGATTATTATGATGATGTGATTTTTCAGGGATTTATTGAAGGAATTCCCTTTTCCGTTCTTTCCGGAGGACGCTATGACCGGCTGCCTGAGAAAATGGGAAAGGAGCTGGGAGCCGTAGGCTTTGCAGTTTATCTGGACCGGATTGCGGCTTATCTGACAGAGGACAGAAAATATGACGGGGACTGCCTGCTTATCTATGGAGAGAATGACAGCTTTAAAGAGGTTATGGAACTGGCAAACCAGATGCGGCAGAGGGAAAAATCCGTGCGGTGTATCCGAAAGGATCAGCTGGCGGAGATGAAGCGGGTTCCCCGTTTTCATGAAACCATCCAATTTACAGGAAAGGGAGGGGAGGCCCATGATTAACATTGCACTGCCTAAAGGAAGGCTTGGGGAAAAGGTATACTCTCTTCTGGCAGCAGCCGGATATGAATGTCCCTCCATTCTGGAGAAGAACCGGAAGCTGACCTTTGAAAATGAGGAAAAGGGAATCCGATATTTCTGGGTAAAGCCCAGCGACGTCAGCATCTATGTAGAGCGGGGAGCGGCAGATGCGGGAATTGCGGGAAAGGATATTCTTTTAGAGTATCAGCCCGATGTGTATGAGCTTTTGGACCTGAAGCTGGGGCGCTGCCGGATGTGCGTGGCAGGACCGGAGGATTTTTATGATACCCAGGAGCGAACCCTGCGGGTGGCAACCAAGTTTCCAAGGATTGCAGGCAGCTATTATGAGGAGCTGGGAAGAGATATTGATATTATCCGTCTCAACGGCTCCATTGAAATTGCTCCCATTCTGGGACTGTCGGATGTGATTGTGGACATTGTGGAAACGGGAAATACCCTGAGGGAAAATCATCTGGCCCCTCTGGCAGATATTGTGGATATCAGCGCCAGACTGATCTGCAATAAGGTCAGCTATCAGTTTCGTCATGAGGAGCTTATGAAGCTTAGAAATGGTCTGGAGGAACAGCTATGATACGAATTTATGAAATGGGAACCATCCGTGATGAGGAAATTTTCAAACGGGATGCGCCGGAGGCGCTGGTGGCAGAGCCGGTAGCGGAAATTATACGTCAGGTACGTCTTAACAGGGATCAGGCCCTGAGAGAATACAGCCGGCGCTTTGATCATGTGGAATTAGAGGAGCTGTCGGTCAGTGAAGAGGAAGTAAAAGAGGCTTTGGAGGCAGTGGAGCCGGAATTTCTGGATATTTTAAGGGAGGCGGCTGTAAATATTGAGGCATACCACAAAAACCAGCTTCGCCAGAGCTTTGTGGTCAGCGACAGAGAGGGAGTAATTCTGGGACAGAAAATCCTTCCCCTTGAGAGGGTGGGAATTTATGTGCCGGGAGGAACAGCCGCATATCCGTCCTCTGTCCTCATGAACGCAGTTCCTGCCAAAATTGCGGGTGTGGGTGAAATTATCATGGTGACGCCTCCGGGGGCCGGAGGAAAAGTAAATCCCCATATTCTGGCAGCTGCAGCCATAGCGGGAGTTACAAAAATCTTTAAGGTAGGCGGCGCCCAGGCGATTGCGGCTCTGGCCTACGGAACAGAGAGCATCCCCAGAGTAGATAAAATCGTAGGCCCCGGAAATGCCTATGTGGCAGAGGCAAAAAAACAGGTATTTGGACAGGTGAATATCGATATGGTAGCCGGCCCTTCCGAGATTCTGGTGCTGGCAGATGAAAATTCCAATCCTGCTTTCGTGGCGGCAGATCTTCTCTCTCAGGCAGAGCATGACCGGATGGCCTCAGCGGTACTTGTGACGGACTCTCATTCACTTGCTGTTTCTGTGCAGGCAGAGATTGAAAAACAGCTTTCAGGCCTGAGCCGCCAGGATATTGCAAGAGAGTCCATTGACAGGAACGGAAAGATTATTCTGGTACAGAATCTTAAGGAAGGCGTGGAGGCAGCCAATCGGATTGCTCCGGAGCATCTGGAGATCTGTACAGATAACCCCTTTGACTATCTGGGTGAAATTAAGAATGCAGGCTCTGTATTTTTGGGAAGGTACAATCCGGAGCCTATGGGAGATTATTTTGCAGGCCCCAATCACACCCTTCCCACATCGGGAACCGCCCGGTTTTACAGTCCCCTGTCAGTAGATGATTTTGTAAAGAAAATGCAGTTCAGCTATTATACCAGGGAAGCGCTTTTGAAGGACTATAAAAAGGTCAGCTATTTCGCACAGAGGGAAGGACTGACCGCACACGCCAGAGCGGCAGAGATTCGTTTTGATTCGGAGGATGTATGATCGCAATTATTGATTATGGAGTTGGAAATCTGTTTTCCCTGCAGTCCTCTCTGAAGGCCATTGGGGAAGAGGCGGTAGTGACCGGGGATGAGAAACAGATCCGTAGGGCGGGGAAGCTCATTCTTCCCGGTGTGGGCGCCTTTGGAGATGCGGCAGATAAACTAAAGCTCACAGGGATGTCTGAACTGGTGAAGAAGGAAGCCAGAGAGGGAAAGCCTATTCTTGGAATCTGTCTTGGAATGCAGCTTTTGTTTGAACGTTCTCTGGAGTATGGAATTCATGAGGGACTGGGACTGATAAAGGGAGAGGTCCGGCCCATTGCCCCGGTAATTCCGGAAGGCCTTGATGTGCCTCATATGGGATGGAATCGCCTGCATTTCACTGAGAACGCACCGCGCAGCCCGATTTTTCGCAGCCTTTCAGAAGGGGATTTTGTGTATTTTGTCCATTCCTATGCAGGCTTTGACTGCAGGGAAAGCTGTACGGCTACAACTGATTATGGGATTCCCCTTACGGCAGCGGTTCAGCGGGAAAATGTTTACGGCACTCAGTTCCATCCGGAAAAAAGCGGGAAAACAGGGCTTCAGATTTTGAAGGATTTTGCCGTACTGTAAGCCAGAAGAGAAGGACAGGGCGGGGGAAACCTGCCGCAGAAAGGAAGAAAACTATGATTTTACTGCCAGCCATTGATCTATATGAAAAAAAGGTTGTCCGTCTGGAAAAGGGCGACTACAGGAAAATGACCGTATACAGCAGTGATCCTCTTAAAACGGCAAAAGAAATGGAAGCTTTGGGAGCCGGATGGCTTCACATGGTAGATCTGGAGGGCGCGGAAAATGGAGGGACTCCGAACTTTCAGGCAGTCTGTGAGATCTGCAGTCAGACCGGGCTTTCTGTGGAGATTGGAGGAGGAATCCGCAGCATGGCGGTCATTGAGGCATATATGAAGGCCGGGGCCAGCCGTGTGATTTTAGGTACAAAGGCTGTAACCGACCGGGATTTTCTGAAAGAGGCGGTTGACAGATTTGGGGAGAAAATTGCTGTAGGTGTGGATTTAAAGGATGGAAGGATCGCTATCCGTGGATGGAAGGAAGTGGCGGAGCTTCCGGCAGATACATTTTTTGAGGAGCTTTGCCGCATGAAGGTGGGAACGCTGATCTGTACGGATATCTCTAAGGATGGGATGCTTGGGGGAGCAAATTTAAAACTGTATGAAGAACTGTCAGAACGATATCCTATCCGGCTTATTGCTTCCGGCGGAGTGTCCTCTCTTGAAGATCTTGCACGTTTAAAGAGCATGGGGCTTTACGGGGCTATTTTGGGAAAGGCCATGTATACAGGAGCGGTAGATCTTCGTAAGGCACTGAATGTGTGCAGGGAGGAGAAGCCATGATTACAAAGAGGATTATTCCCTGTCTGGACGTCAGGGATGGAAGAGTGGTAAAAGGAACGAATTTTCTGAATCTGCAGGATGTGTCTGATCCGGTAGAGCTGGCGGCCTATTATTCCGGAGCCGGGGCAGACGAGCTGGTGTTCTATGATATTACGGCTTCTGCCGAGGGGAGAAAGCTGTTTACAGGGATTTTGACAAAGGTGGCGGAAACCGTATTTATTCCCCTGACGGTGGGAGGTGGAATCAATACCACAGAGGATTTTGACCGGGTTTTAAAATGCGGGGCGGATAAGGTATCCGTTAACTCAGGTGCCATCCGCCGGCCGGAGCTGATCCGGGAAGCAGCCGGCATTTACGGCAGTCAGTGTGTGGTGCTTTCCGTAGATGCAAAGCGGGTGGGAGAGGAATGGCACGTATTTTCCCACGGAGGCCGTGTGGATACAGGACTGGAGGCTCTTTCCTGGATACGAAAGGGCGTAGAGCTTGGAGCCGGTGAAGTCGTATTGAATTCCATTGATACGGACGGTGTGAAGCAGGGCTTTGATCTGGAAATGCTGAAGGCTGTCAATGAGCTGGTATCAGTTCCGGTTATAGCCTCCGGAGGAGCCGGCTGTATCGAAGATTTTGTGCGGCTGTTTCAGGAAATACCGGAGCTTTCCGCAGGTTTGGCTGCCAGTATTTTCCATTTTGGGCAGGTACAGATTCAGGATTTAAAGGAAAGGCTGCGAAAGGAAGGCATTCTGGTCCGGTAGCAGCGGAGCGGATAAGGGAAAGGAATCGCAATGAAAGAGGCAATGGAAGAAAAGAAAAGAGAGTTTTGCATAGATCCGGATGCCATACGGTATGATGAAAAAGGACTGGTACCTGTGATTGTACAGGATTATGACAGCAAGAGGGTCTTAACACTTGCATACATGAACCGCGCCTCTCTTGAGATCACTCTGGAACGGGGGCTTTGCTGTTTCTGGTCCCGGTCCCGGCAGACATTGTGGCTGAAGGGAGAAACCAGCGGGAATTACCAGCATATAGTGACGATGGAGACAGATTGTGACAGGGACGCTGTTTTAGTTCAGGTAAAAAAGGACGGTCCTGCCTGTCATCTGGGCACAGAATCCTGTTTTGATCCCCATGGACAGTGAAAGAAAGCGGGAATGAGAATGAAAGGAAGAAAAGAGAGGATATGAAAATGGAGCAGAGTAAAGAAGAGTTTTGCTTTCAGAGCTTATATGAGCTTTTGCTGGACAGAAAAGAAACGCGGCCCGAAGGCTCCTATACCAGCTATCTGTTTGAAAAAGGGCTGGATAAGATTCTGAAAAAAATAGGAGAGGAGTGCACGGAGGTTATCATCGCCGCCAAGGCGCAGGACCGCAGGGAAACAATTTATGAGATCGCAGATCTGGCTTATCATGTGATGGTGTTGATGGCAGAGGCAGGGATCAGGCCGGAGGAGATTCAGGAGGAGCTTGCCAGCCGCCATGTGATTGACCACAAGGTAAAGCAGGAGAAAATGGTTTGATAAAAGGCCGCAGCCGGGGTTTAGGGCTGCGGCCTTTTCAGTGGTCACAATTCAATGACAGTCAGGAGGGGTATTTTCCTAAATCCGGGCAATTCCCTCTTCAACAGCCACATCGGCTACCGCTTTTGCCACTACGTCAGCCACGGCCTTGTTAAGCGGGGAAGGGATGATATTTTCAGCAGTGAGCTCCTCATCAGAGATCATGCCTGCAATGGCATAGGAAGCCTTCTGCTTCATGGATTCGGTGATCTCTCTGGCGCGGACAGAGAGGGCACCCTTGAATACGCCGGGGAATACCAGCACATTATTGATCTGGTTAGGGAAGTCAGAGCGGCCGGTTCCAACTACCGCAGCGCCGCCTGCCAGGGCCTCATCCGGCATAATCTCAGGCGTAGGATTTGCCATGGCGAAAACAATGCCGTTGTTCATAGATGCTACCATTTCCTTAGTTACCAGTCCCGGACGGGAAACGCCGATAAAGGCGTCGGCATTTTTTAAGGCATCGGCCAGAGTACCGTGCTCCTTGTCCAGATTGCTGATATGGGAAATTTCTTCCTGACCCGGATTTAAGCCTTCATCACCCTCGCAGATAATGCCATTGATATCACACATGATAATATTTCCAAAGCCCATGTTGATCAGATGCTTTCCGATGGCAATGCCGGCGGCTCCGGCGCCGTTGATTACCACGCGCAGCTTTCCCATCTCCTTTTTCGTAACCTTGATGGCGTTTAACAGGGCGGCAGCCACAACGATGGCGGTACCGTGCTGGTCGTCATGGAATACGGGAATATCGCAGAGCTCTTTTAAACGGCGTTCGATTTCAAAGCATCTGGGAGCCGCAATATCCTCCAGATTGATGCCGCCGAAGCTTTTTGAGATAAGATGGATCGTCTGCACAATGGTATCCGTATCCTTGGAGTCAATGCACAGAGGAAATGCGTCTACATCGGCAAACTCTTTAAACAGGGCGCACTTTCCTTCCATAACCGGCATACCGGCTGCAGGACCGATATCACCCAGACCTAAAACAGCGGTGCCGTCGGTGATAACAGCTACCAGATTGGAGCGGCGGGTCAGCTTAAAGGACTGTTCGTAATCCTTTGCGATTACCCGGCAGGGTTCGGCTACGCCGGGGGTGTAGGCCAGAGAAAGATCCTCTCTTGTCTCGATCTTTTTACGGGAAACTACTTCGATTTTTCCTTTCAGGTCGTAGTGCATCTGCAGGGATGCCTGATTGATATCCATGATTTATTTCCTCCTGTAAAATAAAATATGCTCTGGGAGCAGAGTGTTTATGTGTATGGCCCTGTATCAAAATCCCGTCGGCTCAGGGGATTTCAGACCATGGCTTCCGGTTTGAACACCTGATCGAATTTCTCTTCTGTAAGAAAGCCCAGGGATAAGCAGGCTTCCTTCAGGGAAATGTTTTCCTTATAGGCTTTTTTTGCGGTTTTTGCTGCATTTTCATAGCCGATATGGGGATTCAGGCAGGTTACAAGCATCAGGGAACGGCGGAGGTTTTCATCCATCTTTTCCCGGTTGGGCCGGATACCGGTCACGCAGTTATTATTAAAGGATACCAGTGCGTCTGCTAAAAGACGGACGGACTGGAGAAAGTTGTAAATACATACAGGCATGAATACATTTAATTCAAAATTGCCCTGGGAGGCGGCAATGCCTACCGCCGTGTCATTTGCCATGACCTGAACGGCTGCCATGGTGACAGCCTCGCACTGAGTAGGATTTACCTTTCCCGGCATAATAGAGCTTCCGGGTTCATTTTCAGGGATAAAAATCTCACCCAGGCCGCAGCGGGGGCCGCTGGAAAGCCATCGGATATCATTTGCAATCTTCATCATATCTGCCGCCAGGCCCTTTAAAGCACCGTGGGCAAATACCAACTCATCCTTGCTGGTGAGAGAATGGAATTTGTTGGGCGCGGTGACAAATTCCCGGCCTGTAAGCTCGGAAACCGCCCTTGCAACCTCTGTATCAAAGCCCTTTGGCGCATTTAAGCCGGTACCTACGGCAGTACCGCCCAGAGCCAGTTCATGCAGTCCCTTAAGGCTTAAGGTAAGCATTTCCTTTGATTTTTCCAGCATATTTTTCCAACCGCTGATCTCCTGAGAGAAGGTAATGGGAGTGGCGTCCTGAAGATGGGTGCGCCCTGTTTTGATGATGCCTTCATTTTCCTTCATCAGGCGGTCAAAGGTAGAGATCAGAAGCTCCAGGGCAGGAAAGAGCCTGTCCTGAATTTCTGTTGCCGCGGCAATATGCATGGCAGTGGGAAAGGTATCATTGGAGCTTTGGGACATATTGGAGTGATCGTTGGGGTGAAGCAGCTTTTCACCGGCAATTTCATTTCCACGGTTGGCAATAACCTCGTTTACGTTCATATTAGACTGAGTGCCGCTTCCGGTCTGCCATACAGCCAGAGGAAAATGACCGTCCAGCTTTCCCGCCAGAATCTCATCGCAGACGGCAGATATAAGGGAAAGGCGTGTTTCATCCAGCCTTCCCAGACGGTGGTTGGCCATGGCTGCCGCTTTTTTCAGGATCGCAAATGCCCGGATTACCTCCATGGGGATCTTTTCCGTTCCGATTTTGAAGTTTTCAAAGCTTCGCTGGGTCTGGGCCCCCCAGTAGCGGTCAGCAGGAACCTGGATTTCTCCCATGGAATCGTGTTCAGTACGGTACTGCATGATTTGTTAGCCTCCTTGGGTGTATGTGGTAATATTTTTGAGAATAGTATATCACACATGAAGTTGTTTGAAAATATCATACTTTATTTTCACGATCTGTGCATAAGATATGGACTTTCAAACTTTAATATGTTAAAATAGTTAAGTGCAGAAACAAGGACTGTAAATGGTATATAAATAACAGAAACAGAAAGTCAAAATGCAATAAGGAGACTATGCGATATGAACAAAAAAATCAAAACAGAAGCAGTGGATCATTTGTTTGATGCGATTCTTACTTTGAAAACTCCGGAGGAGTGCTATAAGTTCTTTGAAGATGTGTGTACCATCAATGAGCTTTTATCTCTGTCCCAGCGCTATGAGGTAGCCAAGATGCTCAGAGAAGGCCAGACCTATCTGGAGATTGCGGACAAGACCGGGGCCTCCACTGCGACCATCAGCCGTGTAAACAGGTCATTGAATTATGGAAGCGACGGCTATGATATGGTGTTTGGGCGTCTGCATCTGGGGGAAGGTACAGAGGACGGGGAGTAGGCGTTCTCTTATAAAGAAGATTAAAAAACAGCACGGGCTTTCATTGTCAGATGGGCGGGTATGGAAAGTAATTATTTTGGGATAGGAGCGCATAGGCGGGATTACAGAGCCGGGAATCTTAACAACAGGTTCCCGGCTCTGTTTCTCTCCTTTTTTCCACCCCCGCAAACCATTTACAAATCCCCCCAATCGTGGTATCATCTTAATAGCGTTATTTCAAAAAAACAATAACGGTGGAGGTTACAATATGAAACTGATAAAAACAGTAGATGCAGAGGGGGCAGTCCTCTGCCATGATATCACTCAGATCATCAGGGGCGTCACAAAGGATGCGGTATTTCGCAAAGGCCATGTGGTTACAAAGGAGGATATTCCGGTTCTTTTAAGCGTGGGAAAGGATCAGCTGTATGTCTGGGAAAAGGAGGAGGGGATGCTTCATGAAAATGAGGCTGCCGAGATC
>CAUCBQ010000058.1 GCA_958441075.1 uncultured Clostridiaceae bacterium
AGCTCCTTTTTATCCATCACAGAATGTTTTCTGTGCGTTACATCCAGATAACGGTTTCCATAGGCGTCCTGGAACATAAGAATCATATGACCGGAACGTGCCGGAACATAAGCTCCTCCCTTTTCCAGCACATATGTCTCTTCATCCTTTAACTCCTCATAACGGACAATCACATACTTCATTCGGGGATCTTCACAGATAACCCGACGGGAACAGAGGATAGAAGGCAGAACCCTGGCTGCCCGCTCATCAATCATATCTCTGTAAATCATATGCTCATAGATCACTGCCAGATGACTGTCAATCCGTGAAGCAAAAAGCTGCTCCATGGCAAACTGCTCCATCTCTCTGGTGTATGTCTGATAAAGCTCAGAAGAAGGATTCATGTACAGCAGAATATTTCTGTAAAGAACGCACCGGTCCTCTCTGTTCAGCGTCTTGTCGTAAGAGAAATACAAAAGCACCTCTTTTGGCAGCAGACGGCCATAGTCATCCGGAAGAGAATAGAGGAAATACTCATACAAACGTGTAATGTTTATATGAGCCTCCAGAGCCTTTTCATACCATAAAAACGCATCCCTGTTTTTTTGTCCCCCGCGGATCAGAAAACCGCAGACCGCCTCTAAAAGCTCCCGTTCCGGATACACGTCATAGAGCTGCTTTGCCAGCCGCCACACTGACTTCCTGTAATGCTTCAGTCCCAGAATAAAACCAGCTGCCTTTAAAACAGTCTCTCTGTCCAGCAGTTTCTCCCTGATTCCCAGCTGAAGGATCTGGAGTTCAAAACTGCCCAGCTTTGAAAACAGAACCGGATGCTCCGTAAGCAGACGGCAGGCTCTTCCGTAGAGGAAGGGGCTTCTGCAGCCATTGGCAAACAGTGCCTCCATGGAACGGTACAAATCCAGAGGATTCTGAATACAAGTTTCATCTGTACGTATTAAGAGAAGCAAAAGCCAGGGCGACGAACTGCCCTGCTCCCACAGAAGTTTCCTTATATAACGTACCAGCCCTTCCCTCCGGCTCTCTGACGGTTGGGATAAAAGGCTCAAATACTCATAATAACAGTACAGCCAGGGAGTCTTCTCCCGCTCCTTTAAAATTTCCTCACGCACTTCTTCAAGGGCCGCCTCAGCTGTGTCTTTACGTCCGGAAAGCATCAGATGTTCCGCCCTCAGAAGGCGTACCCGCCCATCCCTGGGATAGAGGATACGGAGCTTCTCTGTCTCCTGAAGAAGCTCCTCTTCCCATTCCCTGTCCGCTGAAGCTGTCAGTTCATACAGCAGGCGTTTCTGCATATATTCCAGAAATCCCTTCTTATCTTCTGCTGTTTCCCGGTAAGGATCTTTTCGCTTCTTTTTCTCTGCTTCAATGGGAATCACAAACTCCTGGCGCAGTGTACGGATCACAATCCGCCCCATATTCTTTCCTCCGTGAAGGGCGCCTGGCAAAATCCGATACGGAATCCTGCAGCGGTTCTCCGTAAAATCCCTGTCTGTCACAGAGGCTGTTTCCAGAGAAATAAAATCTCCCTCTGCCTTAAGCCGGGTCTCTTTGTAGCCCCAGCCGCTGACAGCCAGCTCAATGAAATCCTCTGCCTCCTCCTCCAGATTCCTGTAATATCTGGGCGAGGTATCTGTATTAATACGCACCGGCTCCTTTACATGAAGAGCCACCAGAAATTCCTCCAGAAGATTTCTTCGGTCGTTTCTTCCACGCAGTCCTTCATAAACAGTTCTGGCCTCTGTATCCTGCATAAAAGGCGCCTGTATAAAATCCTGATACTCAAACAGGCGCAGCGCCATCTCTGTATTCTTCCGCGCAAGGTTTGCAAAATCTCTGGCTGTTTTTAAGGGCGCCAGTTCTTCTCCTCCGGTTCCCGTCTGAATACGCAAAGAATAAGGAATCTCCCTCTCACCTCCATTGGTGACCAGATAAAAAGATCCCTTGATTTCGTCTCCATCTTCCATATAACGGGTGTCAACTTCATATATAATATGGCTGCGAAGACCTCCAAAGGCATCATTTACAGCCCGTACTCTCTCATTACTGGAATAAACCAGTCCCTTTATGTACAGATCATTTGTACTCTGCACAAGAACTGAGCCTTTTACCGACTGGACTGCCCCCAAGGAGCCTTCCAGGCGCTCAGGCTTTATCATCAGCCCCGGAACACCGCCGTCAACGATGCCTCTGGCTAAACGGTTGATCCGTTCTCTCATACACCTACCACCTGTGTCTTCCTCTTATGCTTTTTGCTTACGTTTCATGATAACACATTTTCATACAATTTAAAAGAGAAATCTGCGCTACAGCTTGATTTAGCCCTTTAAACTTGGTATGATATACGGTAAGAATTGCAACAATTTTATTCAATGGAGTGCGCGATATGCTGACTGAGCCTATGACCCTATATAAACTGATGAATCTGTATATGTTAAAGCAGGTGAACTTCCCTTTAAGCAATGCCCAGCTGACCAGCTTTTTTACAGAACATGAATATACCACTTATTTTACCCTCCAACAGGCTTTAAACGAGCTGGAGGAAGCCGGGCTGATCCACAAGGAAGCCAGCCACAGCAGCACACGCTACGAAATCACACGGGAAGGGGAAGAAACCTTAAACTTTTTCGGAAAAAACATATCCCCGGCTATTGTGGAGGACATGGATCAATATTTAAAAGAAAATAAATTCCGTCTCCGGGAGGAAGTGGGAACCACTGCTGATTTTTATAAGGGTACCAATCAGGACTATATCGTTCACTGCGAGGTACGGGAAAACAAAGCCGTACTGATCCGCCTGGATCTGTCCGTCCCGGATAAAGATCAGGCCGAGGATATGTGCAGCGCCTGGCGCTCCAAAAGTCAGGAAATCTATTCCCATATTATGCATACGCTTCTGTCATAAAAGGGACAAAGATTTCATTTTCAGAAAGGAGGCATTTTATGCCTTTGTTAAAACCCAGGCTTTATACATCGGATGATTACTGGAATCTGCCTGAAAATATCCGGGCAGAGTTAATTGACGGACAGCTCTATAACATGGCTCCTCCCAGCCGGATACATCAGAGAATATCCGGACAGCTGTATCTTACCATTGGATCATATATTGAGAAACACAAAGGTGACTGCCAGATCTATGCCGCCCCCTTTGCTGTTAATCTGGACTGCGAGGATAAAAACTGGGTAGAACCGGATCTTTCTGTCATCTGTGACTCCGGCAAGCTGACAGATCGGGGATGCTGCGGTGCTCCGGATCTTATCATCGAGATCGTATCTCCCGGCAGCCGGAAGATGGATTATGTCCAAAAACCCGTCCTGTATTTAAATTCCGGTGTCCGTGAATACTGGATCGTTGACCCGGTCAAAAAATGTACAACCGTTCATCTCTACGACCAGGACCCCTCCGAATTTGCTCCTGTTATCTTTCCCTTTGAGAGCGATATCAGGGTTGGGATTTATTCGGATCTTTGTATTAATATCAGTAAGCTGTTGTAAAAAGGACTCCCCGGCTGAATGTATATAGCCGGGGAATCCCTTTTTCTTTATTCTTCCGTTTCTGACGCCGTTTTCTCAATCAATTCCCATATTTCCTCTCTTCCCTGCTTTGTTTCAGCAGAAAAGGGAATCAGAATATCATCTTTTTCCATCTCCAGTCCTGTGCGGATGGTCTTTACAGCCTTTGGCACCTGACTGCGTTTGAGCTTGTCCAGCTTGGTGGCAATGATTACCGGATGGTAGCCGTTGCTCACCACCCAGTCATACATCATTTTATCATTGGCAGAGGGCTCATGGCGGATATCTACCAACAGAAATACCAGCCTGAGCATGGGTGATTTCTGCAGGTACCGTTCAATCATCTTTCCCCACTTGGCCTTGGCCTCCAGAGAAACCTTAGCATAGCCGTAGCCCGGCAGATCCACATAATACAGCTCCTGATTGATATTGTAAAAGTTGATGGTCTGGGTCTTTCCCGGCTGGGAAGAAGTTCTGGCATAAGCTTTCCGGTTCATCAGGGCATTAATCAGGGACGATTTGCCCACATTTGATTTGCCTGCAAAGGCAAATTCCGGCAGAGTGTTTTCCGGCAGACGGCTGGTGACGCCGCATACGGTTTCCAGATCTACGGTTTTAATGATCATGCGAATGCCTCCTTTACCACTTCTTTCATGCTTTTAACAAATACGATTTCCAGTCCCTTTGTAATCTCTTTTGAAAGCTCGCCTATATCCGGCCGGTTCTTTTCCGGCACAAGCACTTTCTTAATATGAGCCATCCTTGCCGCCAGAATCTTCTCCTTTAATCCGCCGATAGGCAGAACCCGGCCTCTCAGGGTAATCTCTCCGGTCATAGCAACCTTTGCCAGAACCTTCCTTCCCGTTACCGCAGACAGCATGGCTGTAGCCATGGTAATACCCGCAGACGGGCCATCCTTTGGCACAGCCCCTTCCGGAATGTGAATGTGAAGATCATGCTTTTCAAAGTAATCGTCTGCCAGACCATATTCCGGGCAAATAGAACGTACATAGGTGAGAGCTGTCTGAGCAGATTCCTTCATTACATCGCCAAGCTGTCCGGTCATAAGCAGATTTCCCTTTCCCGGCATTACATTGACCTCAATCTGAAGAGTATCGCCTCCTGCGCTGGTCCATGCCAGTCCCCTTACGATTCCTACCTCATCCTCCTCATTGGCGTCCTCAAAGGTAATTCTTTCTTTCCCCAGATATTTTTCCAAGTTGCTCTCCGTGATGCGGATGCATCCCCGTTTTTTATTCTCCAGATAGTTTCTTGCAGCCTTGCGGCATACGTCGCCGATCCGGCGCTCCAGATTTCTCACTCCTGCTTCTCTGGTGTAATTATGAATGATCTTTTCCAGACTCTTATCAGAAAATACAATCTGCTCTTTTGTAAGCCCGCTTCTCTCCCGCTGCTTTCCTATCAGATAATCCTTTGCAATATGGAATTTCTCATTTTCCGTATAGCTGTTTACCTCGATAACCTCCATACGGTCAAGAAGAGGCCCTGGAATCGTCTGTGTTGTGTTAGCTGTGGCAATAAACAGAACCTGAGATAAATCAATGGGCACCTCCACATAGTGATCCCTGAACCGGACATTTTGTTCACCGTCCAGAACCTCTAAAAGAGCGGATGAGGTATCTCCCTTATAGTCGCTGCTCACCTTGTCAATTTCATCCAGAAGCATCAGGGGATTGCTCACTCCCGCCTGACGAAGCCCTTCTGCCAGACGGCCGGGCATAGCTCCCACATAGGTTTTGCGATGGCCCCGGATTTCAGCCTCATCTCTGACACCTCCCAGGCTGATGCGCACATATTTTTTATTCAGAGCCCTTGCTACCGATCTGGCAATGGAGGTTTTTCCCGTTCCAGGAGGGCCTACCAGACAGATAATAGGGCTGGTGCCCTTCTTTGTAAGACTGCGCACAGCCAGATATTCCAGGATACGCTCCTTTACCTTTTCCAGACCGTAATGATCTTCATTTAACACCTCCTGGGCATGAAGGATATCATCATTGTCCTTTGAAGTCTTTTTCCAGGGAAGCTCCAACAGAGTTTCAATATAGGTTCTCAGCACATTTGCCTCCTGGCTTCCCATAGGCATAGTGCGGAAACGCCCGATCTCCTTTAAAAGCTTTTCCTTCACTTCCTTTTCCGCTTTTAAATCCTCTGCTTTTTTCTGGTAGTCATCCGCATCTGACAGGGACGTATCCTCTCCCAGCTCCTGACGGATGATCTTCATCTGCTCTCTGAGGATGTATTCCTTCTGATTCTGGTCAATATCTGCCTTTACCTTTTCCTGAAAATCCTTTTTAATGCGGTATACCTCCATCTCAGTCAGCAGCGTCTGAAGCACGGTTTCATACCGGGCTGACAAAAGAGTGCATTCCAGCACGCTCTGACGTACGGTATAATCCCAGGGAAGCTGAATAGCAATCTGATCCAAAAGTTCAGACAAATCATTTATCAGCAAAAGGGAGGGCAGATTTTCCTTGGCTGCCCTTAAGTTTACGGTTCCGTACTCCTCCAGCTTTTCCCGGATAATCCGCACCATGGCCTCTTTTGCCAGATCCTCCACATCCTCCTGCTCCGGGTCCATAGCGCCAATCTCTCCGATCAGACAGGGCTCCTCTGAATCAAAATCAAGAAGCTCCGCTCTCTCAAGCCCTTCTACCAGCACACGCACTGTCTTCCCCGGCAGCTTTACCAGCTGCTTTACCACTCCGATGGTACCCACCTGATATAAGTCCTTGAGCTCAGGATCAGGAATTTCCGGATGCTTTTGGCTGATCAAAAACAGCTTCTGATCCCCTATCATAGCTTTTTCTACCGCAGCTACAGACCTGGGCCTGTTTACATCAAAATGCTGCACCATTCCCGGAAGAATGGTAAGCCCTCTCAAGGCTACTACCGGCATGGTTATCACTCGTTCTTCCATCTGTTTGTCACCTCGTATCTTTAAAAAGGCCGCTGCAAATGCAGGAATCTGGTTTGCAGCGGTCTGAAATGTTCTTGCTTATTTTAAATAAACGCCTCAGGCGATCTCTCCGTTTCTTCCCCCTCTGATCCTTTCAGATAAAGGTTTTCTTGCTGTCGGCTGCATATCTCTGTATACAAGCTCCGGCTCGCCCGTTCTGTCGATCACAGCCTTTGTAATCGTACAGATACCGATAGAATCATCAGAAGGAATCTCATACATCAGATCCATAATTGCGCTCTCCAAAATGGAACGCAGTCCTCTGGCTCCGATCTTACGCTCTACTGCCAGTCTGGCAATCTCCTCCAAAGCCTCTTTCGTAAACTCAAGCTTTACATTATCCAGCTCAAACAGCTTCTGGTACTGCTTTGTCAGAGCATTTTTCGGCTCAGACAGAATACGCACCATAGCCTCCTTCGTAAGCTGTTCTAAGGATACCTCTACTGGCACACGACCGATAAACTCAGGGATCAGACCGAATTTTGTCAGGTCCTGGGGCTCAACCTTGCGCAGAAGCTCATCAATGTTCATCTCATTG
The DNA here is from genome assembly GCA_958441075.1 of uncultured Clostridiaceae bacterium. GTDB lineage: Bacteria > Bacillota > Clostridia > Lachnospirales > Lachnospiraceae > Enterocloster. Next base: position 7,029 of record CAUCBQ010000058.1, read on the forward strand.
CGATTTACCACCTCTGCATTAAAACCGATAGAACCGGCACTGATGCGCTGCTCCACGATCTTTTCCAGACCGTCAAAGGCGCCTCCGCAGATAAAGAGAATATTGGTAGTGTCAATCTGAATCAGCTCCTGATGAGGATGCTTTCTGCCGCCCTGAGGCGGAACACTGGCAACGGTTCCCTCCAAAATCTTAAGCAGAGCCTGCTGTACGCCTTCGCCGGATACGTCTCTGGTAATGGAAACATTCTCCGCCTTCTTGGTAATCTTGTCAATCTCATCAATGTAGATAATTCCGTACTCCGCCCGGTTTACATCGTAATCTGCTGCCTGAATCAGCTTCAGGAGGATATTTTCCACATCCTCGCCTACATATCCCGCCTCCGTAAGAGCCGTAGCGTCTGCAATGGCAAAGGGGACGTTAAGGATCTTCGCAAGGGTCTGGGCAAGATAGGTTTTACCGGAGCCCGTAGGACCGATCATCAGAATATTGCTTTTCTGTACATCCACATCCATATGTCTGCAGGAGGTAACCCGCTTATAATGATTGTACACAGCAACAGAAAGAACCTTCTTTGCCGCCTCCTGTCCGATTACATACTCGTCCAGAAATGCCTTAATCTCCTTTGGTTTTAACAGATGGATGTCATTTAAGGCAGAATCCTCCTCTGTGTCTCCCGCTAATTCCTCCTCCAGAATCTCAGAGCACAGCTCAATACACTCATCACAGATAAATACATTGCTGTCGCCTGTTCCGGCAATCATCTTCCGTACCTGATCCTGGGTTCTTCCGCAAAAAGAACAGCGGATCGTGTCATCTGGTCTAATTGGCATACTTACTATACCTACCCTTTCCTATCTCCTATATCTTCTCAATGACGTGTGAGGATCTCATCGATCAGGCCGTATGCCTTTGCTTCTTTTGCAGACATATAATTGTCGCGCTCCGTATCCCGCTCAATCTCCTCAATGGATCTGCCTGTATTGGCGGCCAGAATTTCATTTAACTTTTTCTTGGTCTTTAAAATGTTCTCAGCCACAATCTTAATCTCTGTAGCCTGACCCCTGGCTCCGCCGGAGGGCTGATGGATCATGATTTCGGAATTTGGAAGAGCAAAGCGCTTGCCCTTTGCACCGCCTGCTAAAAGGAATGCTCCCATGCTGGCTGCCATGCCGATGCAGATCGTAGACACATCGCATTTGATGTATTTCATAGTGTCATAAATAGCAAAGCCTGCGGATACAGAACCGCCTGGGCTGTTGATATAAAGGTGGATATCCTTGGAAGGATCTTCCGCCTCCAGAAACAGAAGCTGAGCCACAATAATGCTTGCGGAAGTATCATTTACCTCTTCTCCCAGGAATATGATACGCTCCTTTAACAGCCTGGAGTAGATATCGTAGGAACGCTCTCCCCTGCTGGTCTGTTCAATGACATAGGGTACTAAACTCATGTAACCATCCTCCTGTAATTCTGTATAATTAAACACTTATTTTCAAAATGAAACCAGGGAGATCCTCCCTTTCCTGCGCCTTTCAGACACACGAAAGAAGGGACCCCCCTGCCATCCTGTGTGGATTAAACCAGCTTAGCCTCAGATACTAACAGATCAACTGCTGCCTGAACTGCAAGATCCTGCTTCATCTGGTCCTTATCGCTGTCCGTCATGTAGCTCTTAAGTTTGTCAGCCTCCATCTTGTAGGCTTCAGCCATCTTTGCGATCTCCTCGTCTAATTTCTCCTCAGAAGTCTCGATGTTCTCAGCCTTTACAACTGCCTCAAGAACCAGTCTGGTCTGGATGCGCTTTACAGCCTCTGGACGCATCTGATCCTTCATCTGATCTGCTGTCATGCCTGTATACTTCATATACAGATCCATGGACAGACCCTGGCTCTGCATACGCTGTGCAGTTTCCCGAAGCATATTGTCAACCTGAGCGTCGATCATTCTCTCCGGAATCTCCATGGAAGCATTCTCAACTACTTTTGCCACTACGCGGTCTTCATTCTGGGAAGCTGCGGCCTTCTCTTTTCTCTCCTGAAGCTTCTTCTCGATATCCTGCTTGTACTCGTCCAGAGTATCAAACTCGGAAACCTCAGATGCAAACTCATCATCCAGGGCAGGAAGCTCCTTTACCTTGATCTCCTTTACAGTTACCTTGAACATAGCAGGCTTTCCAGCCAGCTCTGCTGCATGGTACTCTGTTGGGAAGGTAACGTTTACTTCACACTCTTCTCCGATGTTCTTTCCGATAAGCTGCTCTTCAAAGGTATCAATGAAGGAATGGGAACCGATGGTTAATGGATAATCCTCAGCCTTTCCGCCCTCAAAGCCCTTGCCGTCTACAAAGCCCTCAAAGTCGATTACAGTCTGGTCACCGTCAGCTACCGGACGATCTTCAACAGTCAGCAGTCTTGCATTCTGCTCCTGTACTCTCTTAAGCTCTGCCTCAACATCCTCAGCCGTTACAGCTGCATCTGCCTTCTCAACCTCAACGCCCTTGTACTCGCCCAGGGTAACTTCCGGCTTAACAGCAACTAATGCGCTGTAGATGAACGCCTGATCCTTGCCAATCTGCTCTACTGTAACCTCAGGTCTGGAAACGATATCCAGTCCGCTCTCCTTCATAGCCTCAGCATAGGTGGAGTTGATTGCCTCGTCAGCAGCATCCTCATAGAATACAGCCTCACCGTACATCTTCTCGATTACAGCCTGAGAAGCCTTGCCCTTACGGAAGCCGGGGATTGCAAAGCGGTTCTTTGTCTTGTTGTAAGCCTTCTTGATTGCAGCCTTAAAATCCTCTGCGCTGACTTCAACAGTCAGCTTAGCCATATTTTTCTCTAACTTTTCTACCTGTACACTCATTACTACGGGTTCCTCCTTAAAATATATGTGATTCGCCCATAACCATGAGGGCGCTACACTTCAATGTAGCATTATATCATGGAGACGGGAAAAAGGCTAGTATTTTTTGAAAAAGTTAAGCAAATCAGCCTATTTTACCGAATCGTACTGAATCGCAGACTTAAGGCCGGCAGCATGCTGAGAGCCCCGAAGAAGGCGTACCAGCTCCAGTCCCAGATCCAGAGCATAACCCAGACCTCTGGCTGTAGTGATATTTCCATCCGTAACCACGCCCTGAAGCGTATAGGAAGCGCCGTGGAGCATATCCTCAAATCCGGGATAACAGGTGGCAGTCCGTCCTTTTAATAGATTCATTTCTCCCAGGATACTGGGAGCAGCACAGATAGCCGCCAGCCGCCTGCCCTGCTTATTGGCCCGGCAGATAGCTTCAGACAGTCCCTCATGCGCTTTTAAGTTGCTGGTTCCGGGCATTCCTCCCGGAAGAAACAGTACGTCTGCCTCATCCGTATTTACCTCTTCAAAAAGAGCATCTGCCTGAAAGCGGATTCCGTGAGCGCCGGTGACCTCTTTCCGGCCCATCACCGATACCAGCGCTGTATCCACGCCGGAACGCCTCAAAACATCCACCACTGCAAGACACTCTACTTCTTCCAGTCCGTCTGCCACAAATGCAAAAACCTTTGACATAGTATATTCTCCCTTTATTTTATATTGACATTATTTTATCATTTATCCCTTTTCCTGAAAAGAGATAAATGGTATGATAGTCTGCGTAAAATAAAATGAAAAATAGGTAAATCTCACAAAGGAGGTTATTGAATGGAAATCGAACGCAAATACAAAATCGCCCGGTTACAGGATCTTCCGAAAAACTACCGGACCTTTCCCTGCCATGCCATTGAGCAGGCTTATCTGTGCACCGATCCCGTCGTGCGCATACGCCGGGAGGATGATTCCTATTATCTCACCTACAAGGGAAAAGGACTCCTTGCAAGGGAAGAGTATAATCTTCCGCTCACAAAGGAGTCCTATGAACATCTTTTAAAAAAGGCTGACGGCCTGGTTCTCACCAAGACCCGCTGGCTTCTTCCCCTGGAGGGACGAACCGATCTTACCATCGAACTGGACATCTTCCAGGGATACTACCAGGGACTGATTTTAGCTGAGGTAGAATTTCCTACTTTGGCAGAAGCAGATTCCTTTACGCCGCCGGACTGGTTCGGAGAGGACGTCACCTTCTCGGGACTGTATCAGAACAGCCGGCTGTCTAATCCTCCTCATACACAGCCGTAAGAATATGTTCACCGGTCATGGTTACCCTTGTATCGGCTTCTATCATCTGACCGCTGTAAATCCACCCCTTAAAGGAGGCTCCCGGTTTTTCAGGCTCCGGCAGCTCCCCATACGTTTCCCCATATGTCACAAAAACCGGCTCTGCCTCTGTTTTCCCGTCTGCCATTCCCCCATCCAGATCAAACTTTACCAGAACAGAGGCAGGCTTCCACTGGGCAGTCAGCGTCATATCTCCCTTTACCTGATCATGGTCAAAAGACCACTCTCCCTCTGCCTCCTCCCTTTTCCAGCACACAAACTCATATCCCGGCTTCAGGGGATTCTCAGGTTTTTCCACCAGTCTGCCGTAACGCAGCTTCTGATAGGGAATTTCTCCTCCGCCCTGAGTATCGAAGGTCACCCGGTATCCCCCGTTTATGCTGAAAATAACAGTCAGCACTACCGCTAAAAGGATCATGCCCGCAATCAGGCCG
>CAUCBQ010000059.1 GCA_958441075.1 uncultured Clostridiaceae bacterium
GTGTATGACGGCCACCCTCGTCTTTGGTCAGAACGTAAACCTGAGCGGTAAACTTGTTGTGGCACTTTACAGAACCTGGCTTGCACAGACACTGTCCACGCTCGATCTCTGTTCTCTGAACACCACGCAGCAGAGCACCGATGTTATCACCAGCCTCAGCGCTGTCAAGGAGCTTACGGAACATCTCGATACCAGTTACAACGGTCTTACGAACGTCCTCATGGATACCGATGATCTCAACTTCGTCGTTCAGGTTCAGAGTACCACGCTCTACTCTACCAGTAGCAACAGTACCACGACCAGTAATGGTGAATACGTCCTCTACAGGCATAAGGAATGGCTTCTCTGTCTCACGTACAGGATCTGGAATGTAGCTGTCAACAGCCTCCATCAGCTCCATAACCTTGTCGCCCCATGGGCCCATTGGATCCTCAAGAGCCTTCAGAGCAGAACCCTGGATGATAGGTGTATCATCACCTGGGAACTCGTACTCATTTAACAGCTCACGGATCTCCATGTCAACCAGCTCAAGCAGCTCAGCGTCGTCTACCATATCGCACTTGTTCATGAATACTACGATATAAGGAACGCCTACCTGACGGGACAGAAGGATGTGCTCTCTTGTCTGAGCCATAACACCATCAGTTGCAGCTACAACCAGGATAGCGCCGTCCATCTGAGCAGCACCAGTGATCATGTTCTTAACGTAGTCAGCATGTCCTGGGCAGTCAACGTGTGCATAGTGTCTCTTATCAGTCTGGTACTCAACGTGAGAAGTAGAAATGGTGATACCACGCTCTCTCTCCTCTGGAGCCTTATCGATGTTCTCGAAATCTACCTTTGCGTTGCCTTCAACTCTCTCTGAAAGAACCTTTGTGATAGCTGCGGTCAGAGTAGTTTTACCGTGGTCAACGTGTCCAATGGTACCGATGTTACAATGTGGTTTAGTTCTGTCAAACTTAGCTTTAGCCATTTTATAACGTCCTCCTTAATTTGCGCCCTTTTTCAGGGCTGATATAGTTAGTCAGGCTATCAATCATTATATTCTATTTTACTTTGATTTACAAGCCTTTTTTACTTTTTGTGGTCAGCAAGAACCTTCTCCTGAACGTTCTTTGGAACTGGCTCATACTTCTCGAAGAACATAGAGTAGTTGCCGCGTCCCTGTGTTCTGGAACGAAGATCTGTAGAGTAACCAAACATCTCAGACAGCGGAACGTAAGCCTTAACCATCTTACCGCCGCCGATGTCCTCCATACCCTCGATACGTCCACGGCGTGAGTTAATATCACCGATAACATCACCCATGTACTCCTCAGGCATTGTAACCTCTACCTTCATGATTGGCTCAAGCAGGATCGGGTTGCCCTTGTGCATAGCATCCTTGAATGCCATGGAACCTGCGATATGGAATGCCATCTCAGAAGAGTCAACCTCATGGTAAGAACCGTCGTATACATCTGCCCAAACGCCCAATACAGGGAATCCGCCCAGAACACCTGTCTTAGCTGCTTCCTCAATACCTGCGCCAACTGCCGGGATATACTCCTTAGGAATAGCACCGCCGACAACGGATGAAGTAAACTTGAAGGTCTCTTCTGCATTTGCCTCCATTGGTGTGAAGTGAACCTTACAGTGACCGTACTGTCCACGACCACCGGACTGCTTTGCATATTTGCTGTCAACGTCAACGGCCTTGGTGAAGGTCTCCTTGTAAGCAACCTGAGGAGCGCCTACGTTAGCCTCTACGTTGAACTCACGCAGCAGACGGTCTACGATAATATCCAGATGAAGCTCGCCCATACCGGAAATAATGGTCTGACCGGTTTCTTCGTCTGTACGAACCTTGAATGTAGGATCTTCTTCTGCCAGCTTGACTAAAGCGTCGCCCATCTTGTCCTGGCTTGCCTTTGTCTTTGGCTCGATAGCGATATCGATAACCGGCTCCGGGAACTCCATAGACTCCAGGATAACAGGGTTCTTCTCATCACAGATGGTATCGCCTGTACCGGTTGTCTTAAAGCCTACTGCAGCGGCGATATCGCCGGAGTAAACCTTATCAAGCTCCTGTCTCTTGTTAGCATGCATCTGAAGGATACGTCCTACACGCTCCTTCTTGCCCTTTGTAGCATTCAGTACATAAGAACCGGAGTTCAGAGTACCGGAATATACACGGAAGAATGCAAGCTTGCCCACGAATGGGTCAGTCATAATCTTGAATGCAAGAGCTGCAAATGGCTCTTCATCAGAAGAATGACGAACGATCTCATTTCCATCCAGATCAACACCCTTGATAGCAGGGATGTCTAATGGAGATGGCATGAATTCGATAACAGCATCCAGAAGCTTCTGAACGCCCTTGTTTCTGTAAGCAGTACCGCAGCATACAGGAACTGCTGTACACTCGCAGGTAGCCTTTCTTAATACCTTCTTCAGCTCATCATTGGAAGGCTCCTCGCCCTCAAGATACATCATCATCAGGTCATCGTCCAGCTCGCAGATCTTCTCTACCAGCTCGGTACGGTATAACTCTGCATCATCCTGCATATCCTCAGGAATGTCAACGATGGAGATATCGTCGCCCTTATCATCATTATAGATATAGGCCTTCATCTCAAACAGGTCGATGATTCCCTTGAAATCCTCTTCCTTGCCGATTGGCAGCTGAATGCAGATTGCGTTCTTGCCCAGACGGGTTTTGATCTGCTCTACAGCGCCATAGAAGTTTGCACCCAGGATATCCATCTTGTTGATGAATGCCATACGGGGTACATTGTAGGTGTCAGCCTGACGCCATACGTTCTCAGACTGTGGCTCAACGCCGCCCTTTGCACAGAACACGCCTACAGCGCCATCCAGTACACGCAGGGAACGCTCAACCTCAACAGTGAAGTCTACGTGTCCTGGTGTATCGATGATGTTGATACGATGCTCTAATGCGCCTGGCTTCGGCTTGCAGTTTTCCTGCAGAGTCCAGTGGCAGGTTGTAGCAGCGGAAGTAATGGTAATACCTCTTTCCTGCTCCTGAGCCATCCAGTCCATGGTAGCAGTACCTTCGTGAGTATCACCGATCTTATAATTTACACCAGTGTAATACAGAATACGCTCGGTTGTGGTAGTCTTACCAGCATCGATATGAGCCATGATTCCGATATTTCTGGTTCTTTCCAACGGATATTCTCTTCCAGCCAAGGGATTTTCCTCCTTAATTTAACGAAAAAAGCCGGTCTGCAATTAGAAACGGTAGTGAGCAAACGCCTTGTTTGCCTCTGCCATCTTGTGCATATCCTCTTTCTTCTTTACAGATGCGCCAGTGTTGTTGGCTGCGTCCATAATCTCGTTTGCCAGTCTCTCTTCCTGAGTCTTCTCGCCTCTCTTACGGGAGTACAGAGTGATCCAGCGCAGAGCCAGAGCCTGTCTTCTCTCAGGCTTAACCTCGATGGGCACCTGATAGGTAGCGCCGCCGATACGCTTTGCCTTAACCTCAAGTACAGGCATGATGTTGTTCATTGCTTCTTCAAATACTTCGATTGCATCCTTACCGGTGCTCTCAGCTACACGATTGAATGCGCCGTATACGATTTTCTGTGCAACACCCTTCTTGCCGTCTAACATGATATTGTTGATCAGCTTTGTTACAACCTTATTGTTGTAGATCGGGTCTGCCAGAACGTCTCTTTTCTGAGTATGTCCTTTACGTGGCACGTTACTTCCCTCCTTAATATGCTGCCTTTCATCTGAAATGATACAGGCAGTTTCCATTAACTCAACGGTACTCACATGTTTCCATAAAATGTGTTCGTGCTCGGTCTATATATTTCCTGCAACCACAGGTACAATATCACTGATCCGGCACTAACAATTGCGGAAATAAATTCCGCAGTCACTTTACTGCTGTTAGTGGTACTAATCTGGTTTGTTCCAAACTGCTTTGAAATTACTTCTTGTCTTTCGGTCTCTTAGCGCCGTACTTGGAACGAGCCTGCTTTCTGTTTGCTACGCCTGCTGTATCCAGTGTACCTCTAACGATATGATATCTGGTACCTGGCAGGTCCTTAACTCTTCCTCCACGGATCAGAACAACGCTGTGCTCCTGAAGGTTGTGTCCCTCTCCTGGGATGTAGCTTGTTACTTCGATACCATTGGAAAGACGTACTCTGGCGATCTTTCTAAGTGCAGAGTTAGGCTTCTTAGGGGTAGCAGTCTTAACAGCGGTACATACGCCACGCTTCTGTGGTGCAGATACGTCTGTTGCCTTCTTCTGTAAAGAGTTGTAACCCTTCTGCAGAGCTGGTGCAGTAGACTTCTTTGCGCTGGTCTGTCTTCCCTTTCTAACTAACTGGTTAAATGTTGGCATCCTTTTCACCTCCTGTGATATTGACTGTTGGTTGCTGTGTCTTTCAGCTTTTGTGCACCAAAACATAAGTGTTTTGAACACACTTTTTCATTATAGCATAAGGCGTAAATCTGTCAAGTATTTTTTTATGCCCTCATTTCGGGTTTATTTTCTTTCCGCTTATGCTGAAATATTTGCAAAAATATATTGCGTCAGCGGTTATTTTCATGGATAATCAAACTACGCAGCCTCAACCCCGCTTTGCATTTCCGGTCTGCGTATTCTACTATTATGGTGTCGGGGACAAACAGCTTTTGTTTCCCTGAATACCGGATTGCTTTGCATAATGTATGCACACAATCCTCATATCATGGGAGGGTCAGTATGAAATACGAGGAACACAAAATCGTTCAGCAGGTCATACGTTCCAGACAGAATCCGGAAGCGGCGGATCAGTTTATCCGGTCCTATATGCCCTTTATCAAGGCGGAAACCGCCCGCTTTCTCCACCGTCCTCCAATTGAAGGACAGGATGAGGAGCTGTCTGTGGCAATGTTCGCATTTTATGAAACAATGACAGTCTATAATCCGGACAGAGGCGCCTTCCTGCCTCTTGCATCAGCCGGAATCCGCAACCGTCTCATTGACTATTTCCGCAGGGAACAAAAATACAGCGGACAGCTGTCTCTTGATGAGCCTGTAGACGAGGACGGAGATACGCTGCTGGAAAAGACCGATTCCGGCGTTGACGAAATATCCGATTATACGGATCTGGCCGGCGCCCAGGAAGAAATCAAAAAATTTTCCGCAGACCTTGCTCTTTTCGGACTTACGCTTACAGATGTGGCAGACAGCTGTCCCCGGCAGGAGCGCACGCTGGATGCCTGCATGAAGGTTCTGGATTATGCAAAAAAACATCCGCAGCTTCTGGAACAGATGATCCGCAGCTGCAAGCTGCCGCTGAGCCAGCTTGCCTTGGGCTCCGGTGTAGAGAAAAAAACACTGGAACGCCACCGGAAATATCTGGTTGCCATTCTCCTGGCTTTTACAAATGGCTTTGAAATCATACGGGGACATCTGTCCCAAATGAAAAAAGGAGGCATAATATAATGAAATATCTGGTTATGGAATGCCATATGGCTTATGCCGTAGTACTGGATGAAGACGGACGCTTTCTTAAGGCTGCCAATATGGATTATGAGGTAGGGCAGACTGTAGACACTATTATGGAAATCGTAGAGCCCGGAGCGGCGTATTCCGAAGCAGATGATCAATCTGATATTATTTACGATACAATTTGGGAAGAAACGGACACATCACAGGCTGTATCGAAAAAGCCCCGCAGATTGTCCCGTTGGCTAAAGCCCGCTCTGCCTGCAGCGGCAGCCCTTTGTATCCTGCTTTCCGGAGGTCATTATTTTATCATGAGCCCTTACGGTACAGTGCGCCTGTCCATCAATCCGGAAGTAGAACTGTCTGTAAACCGATTGGATTATGTTCTTTCATTATCCGGCATCAACCTGGATGGTGAAGATCTGATCCGGGGCTATGACTATAAAAAGAAGAAGATTGATGAGGTTGCTGTAGATCTGGCCCAACGGGCCAGAGATATGGATTACCTGAATCCGGGAGGAATCATTTATGTAGGCGCTTCCTCCGTCCATGGAGATTGGGCGGATCATATGAAGAGGGATCTTACCTGGGAGCTTGGCAGCCGCCTGGGTTCAGACATCCATGTCACTGCCGCACCAAGATCTGATGAGAAAGATCAAACGCCAGAGAATTCTGCTGAAACCATACCTTCATCCATACTGGAAACTGAGCCTGTTTCTGTCCCCGCAGATTCTGACGACGCGATTTCCGGAACCGCCCCCTCTAATTCAGATACTGCGGATTTCCGGCCCTCCCGTACATTTCAAAGAGATTCTGATGATGTTCCTGATGATGGGGATGATACTCCTGGCCATGACTCCGACGATCTCTATGATGATTCTGACAGTGATCCTGATAATGATTCTGACGATAATTCTGACGATGATTCTGACGACGATCTCAGCGATGATTCTGACAACGATTCCGATGATGATTCTGACGACGATCTCAGCGGCAATTAGGTTTTGCATCCAGAATGACGATTCAATTATAAAAGGATAAAAAAATATAATTTTTTTCATTCAGACCCCGTTTTTCTTAAATATGTTCCGTATTCTTTCTATGTAAAGAAAAAACAACCCGAATAAAAGGGATCTATTTAAGGAGGTATTTATAATGAAAAAGATGAATCTCAGAAAAACCATGATGGCAGCAGTTGTTACAGCAATGGCACTTACAACCGTAATCGGCAGCGGCATTACCGCAGCAGCAGCCCCAAGATCCGCAAAAAAAATAATCGGTATTGAAAAGGCAAAGGAAGCTGCCCTGAAAGCCATGGACATAAAAAAATCCGACGCTGTATTTACGGAGCAGGAATGTGAACTGGATGATGGAGTATATGAACTGGAATTTACTTCCGGAAAGCTTGAATACGATGTGGAAGTAAATGCCTATACCGGCAAAGTAACCAAGGCGGATTACGAAAACAACCGGGACTGGGATGATCTGCGGGATGACCGTTGGGATAATGACCGTGATAACGGTTGGGATGATGACCGCTGGGACGATGACGATGACAGATTTGATGACGATGACAGATTCGACGACGATGACAGATTCGACGATGACGATGACGACAGATTCGATGACGATGACAGATTTGACGACGACGATGACAGATTTGACGACGATGACGACAGATTTGACGACGATGACGACAGATTTGACGACTGATCCGTTGTCTGACAACAGTGATACGCATCATTAACTTCAAAGCCGCTGGCCAGATGCTGACGCATGGGCCTGCGGCTTCTTTCATCCTTTTCTGCCATCTGCAAATTTTTCTTATTTTTTGAAACTTTTATTCCATTTTATCCGTCTTAACTGTATAATACGATGCTGGGGAAAAAGCATTTCCCCTGATATCATAATAATGAATCGTACCACAAACAGACACTACGATTAGACAGGATGGATTACCAATGATATTCAGCAGCTTTGAATTTTTATTTCATTTTCTCCCCATATTTCTGCTCTTTTATTTTGTATGCCCGGTAAAATGGAGGAATCTGTGCCTTCTGGTGGGAAATCTGTGCTTTTATTTTTACGGTGCAAGGCATATGCCTGTCTATTTTATTCTCTTTCTTACTTCCATGCTCGTAAACTTTTTTATCGGACGGAGAATTGGGAGAAAATGGAACGGAACAGAACGTGGGTACTGGCTGACTGCCGGAATATGCTATAATCTCTTCTGGCTGCTTCTCTTTAAATACAGCGCATTTATAGCAGAAAATCTGAATCTGCTGTTAACACATCTGGGATCAGGTTTCCGCCTTCCGACGGTCAGCTTTCCCCTTCCACTGGGCATCAGCTTCTATACCTTCCAGGCCATCGCCTTTCTGGTGGATGTATATAAGAAAGAAATCCGCAGCGAGCCTTCCCTTCTGCGCTACTGTACCTGGTTTTCCATGTTTACCCAGGTAACCTCAGGCCCTATTACCCGCTATCAGGAAATTCGGCCCCAGCTTCTGAAACGTCATTTTTCCATGGATCGTCTGGAAACCGGCCTTCGGGAATTTACTATTGGATTAAGCCTTAAGGTACTCCTTGCGAATCAGCTCGGCAGACTGTGGAGCCAGGTAGGAGCCATTGGATATGAAAGCATCTCCACCCCCTTAGCCTGGATGGGAATTATTGCGTTCAGCCTCCAGCTTTACTTTGACTTTTACGGCTACTCTCTTATGGCGCAGGGAATTGGCTGGATTCTGGGATTTCAGATTCCCAGAAACTTTGCCTATCCCTATCAGTCTCTGACCATGACTGAGTTTTGGCGGCGCTGGCATATGACTCTTGGAAAATGGTTCCGCGACTATGTATATATCCCCCTTGGCGGCAACCGAAAAGGCTTTACGGTTATGGTTCGCAATCTGTTAGCTGTATGGCTGCTGACCGGCTTCTGGCATGGAGCTGACTGGAATTTTCTCCTCTGGGGCCTGTTGCTTTTTGTATTGATTTCAATTGAAAAAATGGGACTTGGACGTATTTTAAACCGTTTTCCCGCAGCAGGGCACCTGTATATGGCTCTGGTTATCCCTTTAAACTGGCTGGTATTTGCAGTTGCGCAGCCCTCCCAGATCCTGATTTATCTTCAGCGGCTTTTCCCGTTCACAGCAGCATCCGGCGCCTATACCTGGTTTGAGGGCGACTATCTGAAATACGGACGTATCTACGGCCTGTCCCTCCTTGTTGGACTGATCTTTACAACTGATCTTCCAAGGCGGCTCTACAATCGGTACCGCCACAGTCTTCTGACTGCCCTTGTACTTACGATTCTGTTCTGGATCTGTGTTTACTGCATTAAAATGGGAATGAATGATCCGTTTTTATACTTCCGGTTCTGAGAAATATTTAGAAAGGGATATTGTGCGAATAAAATGAAAAAATACTGGTATACTATGATGCTTATTGGAAGCCTGATTACCGTAAAAGGCAGTATTCTTGTCTCCCGGCTGCCGGAAGCAGAGGTTTTTTCCGGCAAAGCTGCTGAACGTCTGGCTTCCGAAAACGAGGCCGCACCTTCTTCCGTCCAGAATACAATTGAAGCCGGAGATAAATCAGAGCTCAATGCTCCCCCATTTCTCCCCTCCATTCCTGAAAACGGGATTTGTGCAAACCAGTCAGGCTCCTCTGATACGGTAAATCCTGCTACTAAGACTCCTGCTGAGGATTCCTTCCCCAAAACTCCTGCTGCAACTCCTGCCGACGCCTCCCAGACATCTGCCGAAGCTTCTGAACCGATTGATTTCAGCTCTACCCTTTTTATCGGTGATTCACGGACAGAAGGCTTAAAGGAGTATGGAGGCCTGACGGAGGCAGAATTTTTCGCCAATTCCGGCATGAGCAGCTTTAACCTTCTCTCAGCCCGCCTGACCGTAAAGGACAAAAGCAGGCTTTCTCTGGAAGAGCTTCTCTCCGGACACAGCTATGAACGGATTTATCTTATGCTTGGAATCAATGAACTGGGATACAGCCCTTCTGCCGTTACAAAGCAGTATTCCTCTGTTGTGGACCGTATCCGCCAGCTCCAGCCTCAGGCCAGAATCATTCTGGAAGCCAACCTTCATGTAACAAAAAAGAAATCCGATTCTGATCCAGTCTATGGAAACGGAAAAATCGACGCTTTAAATCTCGCCATCTACCAGATGGCTGTGGAAAAAGGCTGCGGCTATGTGGATGTAAACAGCCTTTTTGACGACGGACAGGGAAATCTGGATTCTAAATATTCCGTAGACAATGCCCACATTATGGGAAAATATTATACGGTCTGGGCTCAATGGCTCAGAACACAGAATGTATAGGATTTCTATAACAAAATATGCCAAACGCACCGGGCCATCAGATTTCTCCGATGGCCCGGTGCGTTTTATAGTCTGACCTGTAATTCAGGCCGGTCTTTTATTCTTCTGCATCCTCAGAGCTTTCTTCTGCATCTTCGTCCTCGATTACAGTATCATCCAGATCCAGAACCTCTTCTGCTACATTATCCTCTGTAAGATTAGCAGTATCGTCTGCCGCTGTGTCCTCTTCTTCAGAAAGAAGGATCTCTTCCTCAGCTGCTGCAGCAATCTTATCATCCGTATCCAGCTTTACAGTTCTGTAGCGCTTCATACCGGTACCTGCCGGGATTGGCTTACCGATAATAACATTTTCCTTCAGACCGATCAGGTGGTCTACCTTACCGTTGATAGCGGCCTCAGTCAGAACCTTGGTGGTCTCCTGGAAGGATGCGGCTGACAGGAAGGAATCTGTAGCAAGAGATGCCTTTGTAATACCCAGCATAACCTGCTTGCCCTCTGCCGGACGCTTGCCCTCTGCAATCAGAGCCTCATTCATCTCATTGAAGTCCAGAACATCCATGGATACGCCCGGCAGTACATCACTGTCGCCGCTTTCCTCAATGCGGATCTTCTTTAACATCTGATGAACGATCATTTCAACGTGCTTATCGTTGATTTCTACACCCTGAAGACGGTATACACGCTGTACTTCCTGGATCATATAATCCTGTACGGCACGAACGCCCTTGATCTTTAAGATATCGTGAGGATTTACGCTACCTTCGGTCAGCTCATCACCGGCCTCAAGAACCTGTCCGTCCATAACCTTGATTCTGGAACCGTAAGGAATCAGATAGGTCTTGGAATTTCCGGTTTCATTGTCAGTAACTGTGATCTCACGCTTCTTCTTTGTATCCTTGATAGTTACAACGCCGCCAAACTCAGTGATAATGGCAAGACCCTTTGGCTTACGGGCCTCAAAAAGCTCCTCAACTCGAGGAAGACCCTGTGTAATATCGCCGCCGGCAACGCCGCCCGTATGGAAGGTACGCATGGTCAGCTGTGTACCAGGCTCACCGATGGACTGTGCAGCGATGATTCCGACTGCTTCACCTACCTGCACCGGCTGTCCGGTAGCCATGTTGGCTCCATAGCACTTAGCGCACACGCCGATATGGGATTTACAGCTTAAAACAGTACGGATCTTCACGGATTTGCGGCCCTGCTTATCCAATACCTTCATAACAGCTGCGGCCCGCTTTGGCGTACACATATGGTTTGCCTTCATTACCAGTTCTCCCGTATCGGGATCAACGATATCTTCGGCAATATAACGGCCTGTGATTCTCTCCTGCAGGTCCTCGATCACTTCATTTCCATCTGTGAATGCCTTGATTTCCATAAACGGAATCTCTTTGCCCTCACAGCAGTCTACCTCACGGATGATCAGATCCTGAGAAACGTCTACCAGACGTCTGGTCAGATAACCGGAGTCAGCCGTACGAAGAGCCGTATCAGACAGACCCTTACGCGCTCCATGAGCAGAAATGAAGTACTCCAGTACGTCAAGACCTTCACGGAAGTTAGACTTAATAGGAAGCTCGATGGTATGACCGGTTGTATCCGCCATCAGTCCTCGCATACCTGCCAGCTGTTTGATCTGCTTATCAGATCCTCGCGCACCGGAGTCAGCCATCATGAAGATGTTGTTATACTTATCCAGTCCGGTCAGCAGATCGTGGGTCAGCTGATCATCGGTGGTCTTCCAGGTTTCA
>CAUCBQ010000060.1 GCA_958441075.1 uncultured Clostridiaceae bacterium
AGATGTTGTTATACTTATCCAGGCCGGTCAGCAGATCGTGGGTCAGCTGATCATCGGTGGTCTTCCAGGTTTCAATTACTTCTTTATAACGCTCCTCCTCGGTAATCAGACCGCGGCGGTAGTTCTTTGCAATGTGGTCTACGGTAGCCTGTGCGTTTGCAATCAGTTCAGGCTTGCTTGCAGGCACGGTCATATCGGAAACGGATACGGTCATGGCTGCTCTGGTAGAAAACTTGTAACCGATTGCCTTGATATCATCCAGAGTAACGGCAGTCTGGGTAGCGCCGTGTACATTGATAACCTTTTCAAGAATCTGCTTTAACTGCTTCTTAGCTACCAGGAAGTCAACCTCCAGCTTTAACTCATTTTCAGGAATGGAACGGTCTACAAAGCCAAGATCCTGAGGGATAATCTCGTTGAAGATCAGACGGCCAATAGTAGACTCGATGATACCGGTCTTTACAGTACCGTCAGGCAGAGTCTTTGATACTCTTACCTTTACCTTGGAGTGCAGAGTAGCCTCATGGTTTTCATAAGCCAGAATTGCCTCATTTACACTCTTGAAAATCATTCCCTCGCCCTTTGCACCGGGACGCTCCTGGGTCAGGTAGTAAATACCAAGAACCATATCCTGAGACGGAACAGCCACAGGACCGCCGTCAGAAGGCTTTAACAGATTGTTCGGGCTTAAAAGCAGGAAGCGGCACTCAGCCTGTGCTTCTACAGACAGGGGCAGATGAACAGCCATCTGGTCGCCGTCAAAGTCGGCGTTGAACGCGGTACACACAAGAGGATGAAGCTTAATCGCCTTACCCTCTACCAGAATAGGCTCAAAAGCCTGAATACCCAGTCTGTGCAGCGTAGGAGCACGGTTCAGCATAACAGGATGCTCTTTAATTACATCCTCCAGTACATCCCAAACCTCAGTCTGGAGCTTCTCCACCATCTTCTTTGCGTTCTTGATATTGTGAGCGGTGCCATTGGATACAAGCTCCTTCATAACGAAAGGCTTAAACAGCTCAATAGCCATTTCCTTTGGCAGACCGCACTGATAAATCTTTAATTCAGGTCCTACTACGATAACGGAACGTCCGGAGTAGTCAACTCGCTTACCTAACAGGTTCTGACGGAAGCGGCCCTGCTTACCCTTTAACATATCGGAAAGGGACTTAAGCGCACGGTTTCCAGGTCCTGTTACAGGGCGGCCCCGGCGGCCATTGTCGATCAGGGCGTCTACTGCCTCCTGGAGCATACGCTTCTCGTTGCGGACAATAATATCCGGAGCGCCCAGTTCCAGAAGTCTGGCAAGACGGTTGTTGCGGTTGATAATTCTTCTGTACAGGTCATTTAAGTCAGAGGTAGCAAAACGTCCGCCGTCCAGCTGTACCATAGGACGGATATCCGGCGGGATCACGGGGATTACGTCCATGATCATCCACTCTGGACGGTTTCCGGAGCTTAAAAATGCCTCTACCACTTCCAGGCGCTTGATGATTCTTGCGCGCTTCTGTCCGGTAGCGTCTACCAGCTGCTTTCTTAAATCAGCTGAATCCTTCTCCAGATCAATGGACATCAGAAGCTCCTGAATCGCCTCAGCACCCATTCCCACACGGAAGGCAGTAGAGCCGCCGTACTTCTCTACTTCCTCACGGTACTCCTTCTCAGACAGAACCTGCTTGTACTGAAGGCTGGTAACACCCGGGTCCAGTACAACATAGGAAGCAAAGTAGAGCACCTTCTCCAGAGTTCTGGGGGAAATGTCCAGAATCAGCCCCATACGGCTGGGAATTCCCTTAAAGTACCAGATATGGGAAACGGGAGCTGCAAGCTCGATACGTCCCATACGCTCTCTTCTTACACTGGCCTTTGTTACCTCAACGCCGCAGCGGTCGCAGATTACGCCCTTATAGCGGATCTTCTTGTACTTGCCGCAGTGGCACTCCCAGTCCTTGCTCGGACCAAAAATCCTCTCGCAGAACAGACCGTCCTTCTCCGGCTTTAAAGTTCTATAGTTGATGGTCTCCGGCTTCTTTACAACGCCGTGCTCCCACCACTCTCTCCACTCTCTGGAGGGAGCGCCTGAAGGCTCAGGCATACGGTTGCGCATGGCGCCCTGCTCCCACCATTCTCTCCACTGCTTGCTGGGCTTGTCAGCAGGTTCAGGTGTCCTGTGGGTCCAGGATCTAATCTTTTCAGGGGAAGCCAGACCAATCTTAATGGCATCAAATGTCATTGGATGATAAGTTTCATTTGTTTCCGGCATGAGCTCTTACTCCCTTCTATTATTCGTCTTCACCGTCATCTGTATAAGCGTCATACAGATCATCTGTGTCATTTCCAGCAGACTCGGAAGCCGATTCTACGCTTACAAATTCATTATCCTTGATCTCCTGCTCCTGATAACCGTAGGAAGCAAGGGATTCCTGATCGTTAAAGCGGCGGTCGCCCTCTAACATGGCGCGCAGCTCGGTATCGCCGTAGTCGATATTTTCGGTCATCTCAACTTCGGTTCCATCCTCTCTCTGTACCTGTACATCCAGACCCAGAGACTGCATCTCCTTAAGAAGTACCTTAAAGGATTCGGGAATACCCGGCTCAGGAATGTTCTCGCCCTTAATAATGGCTTCGTAGGTCTTCACACGGCCCACCACATCATCTGACTTCACAGTCATGATCTCCTGCAGGGTGTAGGAAGCGCCGTATGCCTCCAGGGCCCAAACCTCCATCTCTCCGAAACGCTGGCCGCCGAACTGAGCTTTACCGCCCAGAGGCTGCTGGGTAACCAGGGAGTATGGGCCGGTAGAACGGGCATGGATCTTATCGTCTACCAGATGATGCAGCTTCAGGTAATGCATGTGTCCAATGGTAACGGCTCCGTCGAAATATTCTCCGGTACGTCCGTCTCTTAAACGAACCTTTCCGTCTCTGCTGATAGGCACGCCCTTCCACAGCTCTCTGTGCTCCAGATGGGAACCCAGATATTCCATTACATCCGGTCTCAATGTATCTTTGTATTTTGCTTCAAAGTCCTCCCAGGTGCTGTTTACATAATCGTTTGCCAGCTCCAAGGTATCCTGAATATCGTTCTCGTTTGCACCGTCGAAAATCGGGGTGGAAACATTAAAGCCAAGTGCTCTGGCAGCAAGGCTTAAGTGGATCTCAAGCACCTGTCCGATGTTCATACGTGAAGGCACGCCCAGAGGATTCAGTACGATATCAAGGGGACGGCCATTTGGCAGGAACGGCATATCCTCTACAGGAAGCACGCGGGAAACAACACCCTTGTTACCATGACGTCCGGCCATCTTATCACCTACGGAAATCTTACGCTTCTGAGCGATATAGATACGTACGGTCTGATTTACACCAGGTGAAAGCTCGTCGCCGTTTTCTCTTGTGAATACCTTTGCGTCCACGATGATGCCGTAAGCGCCGTGAGGCACCTTTAAGGACGTATCGCGAACCTCTCTTGCCTTCTCGCCGAAGATTGCACGCAGGAGGCGCTCTTCTGCTGTCAGCTCAGTCTCTCCCTTTGGAGTAACCTTTCCTACCAGAATATCTCCGGCACGGACCTCAGCGCCGATACGGATAATACCGCGCTCATCCAGATCCTTTAATGCATCCTCGCCTACGCCGGGAACATCTCTTGTGATCTCTTCCGGCCCCAGCTTGGTATCACGGGCCTCAGCCTCATACTCCTCGATATGAATGGAGGTGTATACATCGTCCTGAACCAGACGCTCGGAAAGCAGAACCGCATCCTCGTAGTTATAGCCTTCCCAGGTCATAAAACCGATCAGCGGATTCTTTCCAAGGGCGATCTCACCGTTAGAGGTAGAAGGACCGTCTGCGATTACCTCGCCGGCCTCTACATGATCGTTCTTATATACAATAGGCTTCTGATTATAGCAGTTGCTCTGGTTGCTTCTCTTGAACTTTGTCAGATGGTATACATCTCTGTTTCCGTCAGAATCTCTCTTAATGATAATTTCGTTGGAAGCAGAACGCTCTACCACGCCGGCATTCTTTGCAACCACACAGACACCGGAGTCAACAGCAGCCTTTGCCTCAATACCGGTACCTACTACAGGAGCCTCTGTGCTTAACAGCGGCACAGCCTGACGCTGCATGTTCGATCCCATCAGAGCTCGGTTTGCGTCGTCGTTCTGGAGGAAAGGAATCATGGCAGTAGCCACGGAGAATACCATCTTCGGGGATACGTCCATCAGGTCAATGGTGCGCTTCTGGAACTCGGAGGTTTCTGTCTGGAAACGTCCGGATACGTTGTTGTGAACAAAATGTCCATCTTCATCCAGAGCCTCGTTCGCCTGCGCTACGATAAAGTTGTCCTCTTCATCTGCCGTCAGGTATACTACCTCGTCGGTAACTCTTGGATTGGAAGGATCTGTAGTCTTATCTACCACCCGGTAAGGCGCTTCGATAAAACCATACTGATTTACTCTGGCATAGCTTGCCAGGGAGTTGATCAGACCGATGTTGGGACCCTCAGGCGTCTCGATAGGACACATACGGCCATAGTGTGTATAGTGAACGTCTCGCACCTCGAATCCGGCACGGTCTCTTGACAGACCGCCGGGACCCAGAGCGGAAAGACGTCTCTTATGTGTCAGCTCAGCCAGAGGATTGTTCTGATCCATAAACTGGGACAGCTGGGAGCTTCCGAAGAACTCCTTTACAGCAGCTGTAACAGGCTTGATATTGATTAAGGACTGAGGCGTAATGCCATCTACATCCTGAGTGGTCATGCGCTCTCTTACCACACGCTCCATACGGGACAGACCGATGCGGTACTGATTCTGAAGCAGCTCACCCACCGCACGGATACGGCGGTTGCCCAGATGGTCGATATCGTCAGCAGTTCCCACTTCCTCTTCCAGATGCATATTATAGTTAATGGAAGCAATAATATCTTCCTTTGTAATATGCTTCGGAATCAGATCATGGATGTTTCTGCGGATTTCTTCTTTTAACAGCTCCTCGTCAGAACCTGCTTTTTCCAGAATAGCGGACAGTACAGGATAGTATACTAACTCTGTAACGCCAACCTCTTCCGGATCAAAGGAAACATGGGCGCCCAGCTCAACCATCATGTTGGAGAGAACCTTCTGCTTTCTGTTTGGTCCCTCTACCCATACAAAGGGAACGCCGGAGTTCTGAAGGCGCATAGCGGACTCTTTGTCAAGCTTTGTGCCTGCCTCAGCTAAAATCTCACCTGTTTCCTCATTTACCACATCCTCAGCCAGAACCTGGCCATTGAGGCGGAACTTAAAGGACAGCTTTTTATTAAACTTATAGCGGCCTACCTTTGCCAGATCATATCTTCTGGGATCAAAGAACATACTGTTGAGCAGGCTCTCTGCGCTGTCAACTGATAAAGGCTCGCCGGGACGGATCTTCTTATACAGTTCTAACAGACCATCCTGATAGTTGTCAGAAGTATCCTTTCCAAAGCTGGCAAGAAGCTTCGGCTCCTCGCCAAACAGCTCCAGGATCTCTGCATTAGTACCAAAGCCCAGAGCACGGATCAGAACCGTAACGGGAACCTTACGTGTTCTGTCCACGCGGACATAAAATACATCATTGGAGTCTGTCTCGTACTCCAGCCATGCGCCGCGGTTGGGGATCACGGTAGCGGTAAACAGCTCCTTACCTACCTTATCGTGACCAATGCCATAGTAGATACCAGGGGAACGCACAAGCTGGCTGACGATAACACGCTCTGCACCATTGATAACAAAAGAACCCGTGTCTGTCATCAGCGGCAGATCGCCCATGAATATCTCATGTTCGTTCATTTCATCTTTATCTTTATTGTACAGTCTAACCTTTACCTTAAGTGGTGCCGCGTAAGTGGCATCGCGTTCTTTACACTCTTCGATGGTGTACTTAACATCATCCTTACATAATGTAAAGTCAACGAATTCCAGGCTCAGATGTCCTGCGAAGTCAGTGATCGGAGAGATATCATCAAACGCTTCCTTCAGTCCTTCATCTAAGAACCACTGATAGGAGTCTTTTTGAATCTCGATCAGGTTTGGCATCTGAAGGACTTCCTTCTGCCTTGAATAGCTCATTCTTACGCTTTTCCCGGCCGGTACCGGACGTATTCTGCTTTTCTCCATTGACGTTTCACCCCTGTTTTCTAATTTGGTTGCAATATCCCGTCCGGCTGGAGAATACGCATCTCTTCCAGCACTCCGGGCCATTACTGTCGTTCTCGGTAATCGGGCGCCGCGGAATGGGCGCAAAAAGCCCACGTCGCCACAATAGTGCACACTCCATAATAACATAGGAATGTCAAGGTGTCAAGAATTTTTTCTTGCTTTTTTCTTACAAAAATGATATACTGTTATAGAATGTCTTCTGGCAGGTAGGACAGTTTTTTCACTGCAAAGGAGAAGGAAATTAATTTACAGTCTGGAGGTATACCGATATGGTACAAACCATTCTAAATGTATTGCTGGTACTTCTGGCAATCGCTGCCGTTGTGCTTGTAATTCTCTATTTTCTGGGAAGCAGGCTGCAGAAGCGTCAGGTCGAACAGCAGCAGATGCTGGATGCCGCCGCGCAGACCGTATCCATCCTGGTAATTGACAAAAAGAAGCTCAAGATTACACAGTCAGGACTTCCCAAGATGGTGGTGGATCAGACGCCCAAGTATATGCGCTGGGCCAAGGTTCCCGTGGTAAAAGCAAAGATCGGTCCCAAGGTGATGACTCTGATCGCCGACGCAGGGGTATTTGAGTCTCTTCCCGTAAAGACAGAGGCAAAGGTAGTCTTAAGCGGTATCTACATTACCCAGATCAAAAGCGTACGGGGAGGCGCCATTCCTGCTCCTCCAAAGAAAAAGGGATTTTTTGCAAGATTCAAAAAAGATAAGCAATAATACTGAAAACAGCCGGTATCTAAAAAACCAGATGCCGGCTGTTTTTTATAATTCTGTCACTCATCCGCACAAAGCTATGAAGCGCAGGACTGTACATCCACCAGGATACGGCAGTCCGACATATGCTCATAGTTAATGTCCAGGGAATAGTCTACATTGACCTTTATGCTGTCCTCCTGCTCCTCCACATAAAAGTGATTTGCCTGAATGCCGATCACCAGGTCGCCCATAGGGGTACTGTAGCAGGAAAGATTTTTTTTATTCTTTTCAAACAGCATATGGCTGTTCGTAACACCCTTTTTTATAATATCCATAGAAGAAGGGGAAATTTTAATGACATTTTTCACCCGCTCCTCCACTCCTTCCAGTATCTCTTCATAAAGGATATAATGCTTTCCGTTTTTCTGATAATAATCTCCGCGGACAATCATTTCCACATCGTTATCCTCATGATCCAGAGTATGAACACCACGGATGGTAATCAGTACATCTTTTGTCATGCCGTGCTCCTCCTTCTTTTATACCGGCTGTATCGTTTAACCAAACCGTTTCAGGCCGTGCTCCAAAAGCATGTCTACCAGCTGCTCCTTACCGGTTCCTCTGGCCTCCCACAGCATCGGGTACATACTGATAGCTGTAAAACCGGGCATGGTATTGATTTCATTAAATACAATCTCTCCGTCTTCCTTTACAAAGAAGTCCACGCGGGACAGGCCATAGCCGTCTACCGCCTTAAAGATAGCTGTTGCCGCCCTGCGGATCTTCTCAGCAGCTTCTCCCGGAAGCTCAGGATCTGTCACAGTCTTTGACTCTGCGTTATAATACTTTGCATCAAAATCATAAAAATCGGCTGCTGCCAGAATCTCTCCCACACCGGATGCCCTCACTTCCTCGCTTCCGCCTCCGAACACAGCGCACTCTACTTCACGGCCCACGATCATCTCTTCTACCAGAATTTTGCGGTCATGACGGGCTGCTTCTGTAAGGCCGGCCTCCAGTTCTTCCCTGTTATCCGCCTTGCTCACTCCCTTAGAAGAGCCTGCATTAGAGGGCTTGATAAATACGGGATAGGCAAAACGGCCTTCAATGCGGTTTACCACCTTATCCATATCCTTAAGCTGCTCCTTCATCACAGGCACATAGGCAGCCTGGCGGATGCCCAGCTCATCTACAATGATCTTGGTATAAAGCTTATCCATGGAAACAGCGGATGCCAGTACGCCGCAGCCCACATATGGGATCTTTGCCAGCTCCAGAAGTCCCTGAATCGTGCCGTCCTCACCGCAGAGACCATGCAGAACCGGAAATACCACATCCAGCTTCACCTCTGTCATCCTTCCATTTTCCATAAACAGGGCGCACTTCTTCTCTGCATCCGGAAGGATTGCCGCAGAAACTGTTCCCTTTCTCCAGGACTCATCCCGGATGGCCTGGACAGAATCCACCTTTAACCACCGTCCCTCCTGGGTAATGCCAATCAGAACCAGATTGTATTTATCTGTATTGATACGGTCAATCACATTGGCAGCAGACATACAGGACACAACGTGTTCTGAAGACTGTCCGCCAAAAATAACCGCTGCTGTTTTCTTTTCCATAGCTGGTTTTCACTCCTTTTTGATGATTATGCCCCTTTGGGCGTATACAGTATAGCATATGTGGGAATAAATAGAAATACCCCAAAACAATCAGGACGGCGGGAAGACCCCCGCCGTCCGTCCCCTGCGCCCCTCGAAAAGCCGCAAGAAAGGAAACTCTAAGCCCTATGAAAAAATATATTCAGCTTCTTCCAGTGCTTATCCTGACCCCCTTCCTCCTCCTCGCATCCGTCCGTACCGCCTCCCAGGAAGCTCTGGCCGCCAGAATCTCTCCCCACATCCTCCGTTTCCATGTATTGGCAGAAAGCAATTCCCAAAAAGACCAGTCCCTGAAGCTGGGGGTCCGCGACGTACTCCTGAATCTCATCCAGTCCCAGGCCCCAAAGGATGCTGATAAACCCATGCTTGCCCACTGGATCATGCAGCAGGAGGACGTTCTCACCCGGGCAGCCGAAAACTGGCTCTCAGCCCAGGGCTCTCCGGCCTCTGTTACCCTCACACTTTCCAAAGACTATTTCCCTGCAAAAACCTACGGAACCGCCTCCTTCCCCTGCGGCGTCTACGACGCCGTCCGTGTTACCATTGGAAATGGAAAAGGACGCAACTGGTGGTGCGTCCTTTATCCCAGCCTCTGCCTTACAGATTCTTCCCAGGGAACCATCCCCGAATCATCCAGAGAGGAAATGGCCGGATATATGTCCCCCGATGATTACGAGTCTATCTTCAGCGAACCTCCCAGAGTAAAGATCCGCTTCCGCCTTGCGGAACTGTTCCGTCAAAACAGGGGCTGACCATCTCCCGTCAGCCCCGCCCGTAATCCCCTACTGCCTCTGGCGCTCCAGCAGCTCCTGAAGGGCCTCGTCGCTTTCATCGATCCAGACATCCTCTTCCTCTTCATTCAGCCCCAGATACTTTGCCAGCGTCCGTTCGTCATCGCTGTTGTTCCAGCGGCTGATGTACCGGTCGATTTCCTCAAATTCGATTTCGCCTGCCAGATAACGCTCCTTAAAATTCTTCTCTTCCATATTTTATCTTCTCCTGTGGACAGGAAGAACATTCTCCTCCTGCTCCTTAATGTTCTTTGAAACAGTGATCTCCTGATTATCAATATGCTCTCTGGCTGCCATCTTTGCCTCAGCCAGATTCCTTACCTTTAATGCGCTCAAAATATGCTCATGCTCCACCATCAGCACCTGACGCTTATCTTCATCCTTGATATACTCCAGACGGTAGCGGTACATCTGCTCTCTCAGATTGTTTAACATCTGCACCAGCTTTTCATTTCCCGTACTCTGGTAAATTACATCATGAAATGCTTCATCGCTCTCAGCCATTTCCATAGGGCTTCCGCTGCGGATTGCATGGCAGAAGTTCTCCTGACACTGCTCCAGTCCGGATAAGTCCTCCGCACTCATACGCTCACAGGCCAGTTCAATGGCAAGCTCCTCCAGAGAACGGCGCACCTCCAGTACATCCCTCAGGCTTTTCTCTGATATTTTAGCTACCTCAGCTCCCTTTCTGGGGATCATAAGCACCAGTCCCTCCAGCTCCAGCTTCCGGATTGCTTCACGGATCGGCGTACGGCTCACTCCCAGCTTTTCAGCCAGCTGAATCTCCATAAGACGTTCCCCCGGAGCCAGCTCCCCCTTTAAAATCGCCTGACGCAGCGTATTAAATACTACATCCCTAAGCGGAAGATACTCATTCATATTTACCTTAAAATTATTGTCCATCATAATACTCTCCCCTGTGTTTTACCGCAGCCTGACCGCTGCACTTTTTTCCGTGTTATAAAAATTGGTAAGGTACACCTGCTTTGCAAGACTGGCGCCTTCTCCGTACCGCAGCGCCTCATATGCCTTTCTGGCTGCAGCAGGATTGGAAAACAGCCCAAACACCGTAGGCCCGCTTCCGCTCATCATGGCATTGATGGCTCCGTATTCCTTCATTAAATCCTCAATCTGCCCAATCACCGGATAGCGGCCGGCTGTAACCAGCTCAAGAACATTTCCAAACCTTTCCGCCACCTCATAGAGATCCTTTTTCCGAATTGCTTCTACCATTCCGTCAATATCAGGATGGTCCTCCGGCCTCAGCTCCATAGCGTCCAGCTTTTCATATACTGTCTTCGTAGAAACGCTGATTCCAGGCTTTGCAATCAAAACCTGACACTGAGGCATGGCAGGCAGACGGGTAAGCTTTTCACCGATTCCTTCTGAAAGAGCCGTTCCCCGCATAATACAGTATGGAATATCTGCTCCCAGCTTCACGCCCCTCTCCATCAGCTGCGCAGCCGTAAGCCCCAGTCCAAACATCCGGTTTACACCGTAAAGCACCGCGGCCGCATCTGTGCTGCCTCCTGCCATCCCCGCCGACACAGGGATAAACTTTCTCAAACGGATCGAAAGCCCCTCCTTAATCCCAAATTCATCAAACAACAAAGCCGCAGCCCGATAAGCCAGATTCTGCTCATTGGACGGCAGATAAAAAAGATTGGTTTCCAGACGAATCCCCGGTTCCCTTGTGCGGTACAGGTCAATCCTGTCGTGAAGCCCCACAGTCTGCATAAGCATACGCACCTCATGGTACCCGTCCGGCTTTCTCCCCAACACGTCCAAGGCCAGATTGATCTTTCCATATGCCTTTAAGCGTAAATGCGAAATCATTCTCCCTGCTCCCCTTTTCCCTTGTTCTCTTACCATCAGTGTACAAGGGTACATACGCTTGTTCACTGATGGCATGTTCTGTTTTTATAATACATAACATTGTATACATGAAAATGCAAGGATTTTCAATATGAAAAATAAACAAAAATGCCCCTCATGCAAAAAGAGACGCCTTTTCCCAGACGTCTCTCATTTTTAATACTGTATATTCTTCTGCCGTATAAGATTAAACTGTATGATTCCTGTGTTAAAATACTCATTTGCATATACAAGCGGCCTGTCCCGGTCACTGTAGTTTAAGGTTTTTAGATAGAGATAAGGTCTGGAACCCAGCTCCTTCA
>CAUCBQ010000061.1 GCA_958441075.1 uncultured Clostridiaceae bacterium
CATGGCAAATGCAGTAGAACGTGTTGTGATGAAAAATACCTGATACAGCGGCAAAAAGAGCTGTAACACGATTTCTGGTAAAAATTACCTAAAAGAAAAATATTCTGGTAAACGGATCTGAACGGAAGGAAAAAATGCTTCCGTCCAGATTCGTTTTTTGATATCGTACACAGGAAAGAAGCGGATAACCAAAGGGTTTTCGGGTAAAAATACAGAGTAAACAGAAGAAGGTAAACATGAAAATAACGAAAAAGTTAGTAAACCAAAAGCATACCGCCGGGGAGAGAAAGGGGGAGAAAAGAAGGGGTAAGTCTTGATTGTAGACAGCGTAATTGTGAAAAATACACTAAAATAACATCAGTAAATTGTGTAAAATATCAGAATAAAAGGAAATAAATAAAAAAGTATTGACAGGAATCATCAAAAATACTATACTCAAGCCATAGGTAAACCAATTTACCAAAGACAACAGATACAGCTGTACGGGATATCACAAAGTAAAAAACAAGATACTAATAGTAAACCTGTTCGGGGAGGACAGGAAAACAGTGTGCAGATCAGAGGAAGAAGCTTTGGATCTGTGCCGAATCAGAGAGGATGAGGGAAAAATGACAGGGATTATCATAACAGGACACGGCCATTTTCCAACAGGGCTTTTGAGTGCGGTAAGCCTGGTGGCAGGAAAGCCTGAAAAGGTGGAGGCGGTTGATTTTACAGAGGGCATGAGCTCCGAAGAACTGAAAGGGCAGTTAAAGGAAGCGGCAGGCCGTCTGGAGGAACAGGAGATCCTGATCTTGGCGGATCTTACCGGAGGAACTCCGTTCAATATGGCAGCAGCTATTAAGATGGAAGAGACAGAGAAGCATTTCGCAGTAGTTTCCGGCGCCAATATGCCTGCGCTTGTGGAAGGTGTATTTTCAAGAGTGATGTACGGTTCTTTAGAAGAGCTGGCAGCAGGTGTGATGAAGGCAGGAAAAGAAGGACTTTGCAGTCTGGAAGCTCTGGCAGCCGGGGGAGAAGAGGAAGCGCCTGAGTTTGAGGACGGCCTGTAAGATACCGGGGCAAAAACCGGAAGATAAGGAGGAGGACGAAGTGATAAAGACGATTCAGGTTGAACCAATCAAGAAACGGGAACATTTTTTGAATATGCCTTTCCTTACAAAGGAAGAGACTAAGGCAGCCATGGACCGGGTAGTGAAGCAGACAGAGCTGAATATGGAGCATTTCGGCACACGCTTCCCATGGCCTGCAGCAAAACAGGGTACATATGAGATCATTGACAATATCGAATGGACGGATGGTTTCTGGACTGGTCTTTTATGGCTCTGCTATGAGTATACAAAGGATGAGAAGTTCAGGAAACGTGCTGAGGAAAATATGGCTTCTTTCTTAAATCGAGTGGAGAAGCGTATTGAACTGGATCACCATGATCTGGGATTTCTCTACATTCCTTCCTGTGTGGCAGGATATAAACTGACCGGTTCTGAGACAGGAAAGCGGGCCGGAATTCTGGCGGCAGACAAGCTGATGGAGCGTTTTCAGGAAAAGGGAGGCTTCATTCAGGCGTGGGGAGCACTGGGAGCCAGAGATAATTACCGTCTCATTATTGACTGTCTTTTGAATATCCCTCTGCTTTACTGGGCGACGGAGACAACAGGAGATAAGAAGTATGCAGACGCGGCAAAGTGCCACTATGAAACAGCCTGCAACTATGTAATCAGAGACGATGCTTCTGCTTATCATACCTTTTACTTTGACCCGGAGACAGGAGCTCCTTTAAAGGGTGTAACCCGTCAGGGCTACAGTGATGATTCTGCATGGGCAAGAGGACAGGCCTGGGGCATCAGCGGTATTCCCTTTAACTACCGGTATACAAAGGATGAAAGTGCATTTAATCTGTTCAAGGGTATGACGAATTACTTTTTAAACCGTCTTCCGGAAGATGATGTGTGCTACTGGGATCTGATTTTCGGAGACGGCTCCGGTCAGTCCAGAGATTCCTCAGCAGCGGCAGTGGCTGTGTGCGGTATGCATGAGATGCTGAAATATCTGCCTGAAACGGATGAAGAGAAGGAAACCTACCGGAGAGCCATGCACGGCATTCTGCGTTCTCTGATTCAGGGATATGTAAATCCGGATATGCATCCGGGAGCGCCTGTCCTGCTTCACGGCGTTTACTCCTGGCATTCCGGTAAAGGTGTGGATGAGGGAAATATCTGGGGAGATTATTTCTATATGGAAGCTTTACTGCGGTTTTATAAAGATTGGCAGTTATATTGGTAAAAAATGGAGGATTTAAAAATGGCAGAACCAAATATTGTAGCATTTCGTATTGATGAGCGTCTGATTCACGGACAGGGACAGCTCTGGATTAAGGCTTTAGGTGCAAATACAGTAATCGTTGCAGATGACGGCGCAAGCGAGGACCCTATGCAGCAGATGTTAATGAAGGCAGTTGTTCCAAAGACTATTGCCATGCGTTTCTTCTCTGTTCAGCATACCTGTGACGTGATTATGAAGGCTTCTCCCAAGCAGACCATTTTCATTGTCTGCAAAACTCCGGCAGATGCGCTGCGTCTGGTAAAGGGCGGCGTTCCGGTGAAGGAAATCAACGTGGGAAATATCCACAGAGCTCCAGGAAAAGAGGAGATCAGCAAATATATCGCTCTGGGCGAGGATGACAAGGCAGCTTTAAGAGAGCTTCGTGATTCCTATGGAATTACATTTAACACAAGAGCGACAGCATCCGGTGACGACGGTTCCGGAAAGGTCGATCTGAATAAGTATTTATAAAGGATACAGGAGGGAAAAAAAGTGACTATTTCAATTACACAGTGTGTTTTGATCGGTCTGTGGACCGCATTCTGTCTGGCCGGTATGCTGTACGGCATCTATACAAACCGGTGCCTGATTATGTCTGCAGGTGTGGGACTCATTCTGGGAGATCTTCCTACAGGACTTGCTATGGGAGCAGTTGGTGAGCTTGCATTTATGGGATTCGGCGTATCCCAGGGCGGATCTGTTCCGCCAAACCCGATGGGTCCTGGTATTGTGGGAACCATTATGGCAATCACTATGAAGGATTCCGGCATTGATACAGGTTCTGCCCTGGCATTATCCTTCCCATTTGCAGTAGCATTCCAGTTTGTAATCACAGCTACCTATACATTCGCAACCACACTTACCGGTCTGGCTTACAAGGCATTAGACCGCAAGGATTTCAGAGGCTTCCGTCTGGCAGCCAACGCTACCGTATGTATTTTCGCCCTTGTAGGCTTTATCATCGGTTTTGGAGGCGCATTCAGCGCAGAAGGACTTCAGAAGGTTATTTCTCTGATTCCAGCATGGCTGAGCACCGGTCTGGGTATGGCTGGAAAGATGCTTCCTGCCATCGGATTTGCTATGATTTTAAATGTAATGGCAAAGAAAGAGCTGATTCCATTCGTACTGTTAGGTTACATTGCAATTGCTTATATTAAGCTTCCTGTAATGGGCGTGGCTGTACTGGGAACAGCAATTGCGCTGCTGGTATTCTTTAATGCCGGCAGAAAGGGTGACGATTCAGTAGAAGAAGTGGAGGTTGAGTTTGAAGATGGCATCTAATCGTTTGGAAAAGAAAGATTATTTAAAAACGTCCCTGCGTGCTTTTTTCCTGCAGAACGGATTTAACTACGGAAACTATCAGGGCCTTGGCTATGCCAATGTAATGTATCCGGCTCTGCGCAAGCTGTACAAGGATGACGATGATAAGCTTCAGGAAGCATTAAGAGAAAATATTGAGTTTTTCAATACCAATATCCATTTCCTTCCATTTATTACCAGCCTTCATCTGGTTATGCTGGAAAATAAGACTCCTTCCAAGGAGATTCGTAACATCAAGATGGCTCTTATGGGACCGCTGGCAGGTATCGGCGATTCTCTGGCTCAGTTCTGTCTGGCGCCCCTCTTTGCAACCATCGGCGCATCCCTGGCACAGGAAGGCCTGATTATGGGACCGATCCTGTTCTTCCTGGGAATGAACCTGGTGCTGTTAGCCTTAAAGATCGCTACCGGTATGTGGGGATATAAGGTAGGAACAAGCATTATCGAAAGCCTGAGCACCCGTATGGAGCAGATCTCCAGCGTGGCAAGCATGATCGGCGTAACCGTTATTTCCGGACTGGCTGTAAACTTTGTAAAGATTACAACGCCAATCCAGTATGTGGCACAGATGCCTGATAACCAGCAGAAGATCGTTGCAATTCAGGACATGATTGACGCCATTGCGCCAAATCTGCTGCCTGTATTATTTACAGGTCTGATCTTCTACCTGATTAAGGTAAAGAAATGGACAACCTATAAGTTAGTTGTTTTAACGATCATCATCGGCGTGGTACTGTCCTGCCTCCATGTGATCGCATAAAAACAGGATACAAAAAGGGGAGAATTTACCCAGGGGAGCCGCCTAATGCGTCTCCCCTGTTGGTGCATAAACAGGAGAAAAAGGATGAACGAAGAGAGAAAACAGATTCTTGCTGCCGTGACGGAGCGGGCAGAAAAGTTTGTAAAGGGCTTTGATCGGGAGTTTGCAGCCGGTTATATGAAAGAACGGGAAGCATCTGAAGCAGAGGAGCTTCTTACGCGGGCCGGGGAGCTGATGAATCAGACCTTTGTATTTGCGGATAAATGGGATATGGAGCCGTGCAGGGAGCCATATACCCTGACAGAGATGGAGTGGCAGATGACACCAAATGGAGATCCGGAGTGGATCTTTATGTTAAACCGCCACGATTATCTCCACAAGCTTATGATGGCATATTATCTCACAGGAGAAGAAGCTTACACAGATAAACTGAAATGGTACCTGTTCCACTGGATCAGCCATAATCCCATACTGCCGGAGGGCTCTGACAGTACGCGGACCATTGATACGGGAATCCGCTGTATGAACTGGGAAGATCTGATTCTTCATCTGGCAGGAAACGGGATGCTGGCGCCGGAGGAGCTGGATGAGCTTCTTTTAAAGCTGGACGAGCAGTTTGAAAATTTGAGACAGCGTTATATTGGAAAATATACCTTAAGCAACTGGGGGCTTCTTCAGACGACGGCGATCTGCGAGGGTTATCTGCTGTATGGGGACAGCCTCTGTCACCCGGAAACGGGAAAATGGGCCTGGCAGGAGTTAAAGCGCCAGCTTGACTTACAGGTTATGGATGATGGTTCCCACTGGGAGCAGTCTGTCATGTACCATATGGAAGTGCTTTTAGCCTCCATGCGCCTGATGAAATGGAAAGAATTGGAAGAAAATAATCTGTGTCCGGAGAGATACAGAAGCGATTTTCCGGAGGAATGGGATTGGCTGAAAGCCCTTATAGAGAAAATGAGCCTCTATGTGCTTTATTGTGCCGGTCCGAATCACAGGCAGCCGGCCCAGTGTGACAGCGATCGGACTGATGTAAGGGACATTATGGTAAAGGCGGCTGTTCTTACTGGAAATAGCGTATTCCGGTTTGGCGGATATGAGGCTCTGGATCTGGAAAGCCTGTGGCTTTTTGGACGAAAGGGAGCAGAGCGGTATGAAACAGCTGTGTCCAGAGAGCCGGAGCACCTGAACTATCATGCTCAAGATACAGGCAATATCTATATACGGAGCAGCTGGAAAGAGGACGCAAACTACACATACCTTTCCTGCGGCCCTCAGGGAAGCGGTCACGGTCACGGGGATCTGACGCACATTTCCCTGTACTATCAGGGAAAACCATTTTTGATTGACAGCGGCCGGTATTCCTACCGGGAGGATGAACCGCTGCGGATGGAGTTTAAAATGCTTCAGTCCCACAATGTCTGTGTGGTTGACGACGGTTCTGTGATCCGTCCGGACGGTTCATGGAGCTTTCATTCCTACGGGGACTGTTTTAAGACATATTACCGGGAAAAGGAAGGGATCTCCTACTGCGAGATGGCTTACCGCGGAAGGCTTGCAAGCGGAGAAGGCTGTCTGGTTACGAGGAAGGTTATGACAGCCAGAGAGGGGCTGTGGCTGATTGTCAATGATATCTGGTGTGAGGGAAAGCATACGGTAAGAGAATATTACCATCTTGATCCAGATGCAGAAGCAAGGGCGGCAGAAGATGAGATTCTCCTTACAAACGGATCTGTACAGTTAAAGGCGCTGGGAGAGCAGCAGGAGCATGGGCCATGGACCCAGCCGGTTCCGACGCCATTTCAGCTGGAAAGCTGTAAGGTTTCACTGGAGTACAACCGACTTTCGGATAGTATGTGTCTGGTAAAAGAGGGGAGCTTTTCAGACTCTTTTGTAAGCAGCAGCGCCTTCTGTGGGGCCGGAGTACAGGTTTCGGCTCCTGAAGTATATCAGTTTGGGGCCGGGGAGCCGGTATCAGACGGCCGTGTCACTGCCAAAACCTTCCATCTGTCAGAGGAAGAATCCTGGACCTTTTTAGTATGGAATCGTGAGACATTCCGGGGCGGAAAGATGTATGAGTGCAGCGGAGTCCCTGTCTACGGAAAGGCGGGAGCTATCCACAGCCTTAGAGGAAAACAGACCTGGATCAGGCTCAGAAATTAAAAAGAGCACCGGGAAAGCATTTCCCAACCCGTTTTTTTGTGGTATAGTAAAGTATAAGTTTGGTAGAAGAAGATTGGAAGAACAGAGCATGAAAAAACTGACGATAAATGAAATTGCGGAAAAAGCAGGCGTGTCCAAGACAACCGTGTCTTTTTACCTCAATGGAAAAGCCAATAAGATGTCTGAGGAAACCCAGCAGCGGATTCAGCAGATTATTGATGAAACCGGGTATGAGCCCAGCGCGGCGGCCAGAGCCATGAAGGCCAAAAGCAGCGGTCTCATTGGCGTGATCTTAAAGGATGCGGCAGATCCCTACTGTGCCAGAGCCTTAAAGGGAATGGGAGAGGCAGCCGGTGAGACGGAGTATCAGATTCTTATTGGAAGCAGCGGCTATACCTTTAAAAATGAGCGGGAGCATGTGGAACGGATGTTAAAAGCAGGGGCAGAGGGATTTATTATTCAGGCCACCTACCGGTTCGGAATGCTGGCTGGCGAACTGGAAAAAAAGCATAAGCCCATTATTTATCTGGAGGCCAAGCCATATGATTTTAAAGGCAGGTATGTGAAGGGAAATAATTATGACTGCGTCTATCAGGTGATTACAGAATGTATCAAAAAGGGATATGGAGACTTTCTGATGATTTCTGATGGTGAGAGCTCTGTGGGGACTGCCTTCGAAAATACAGCCGGTTACAGAGATGCCTTACAGGATGCAGGACTGGAGGGGAGAACCCTGTACGTTCAGTCCGGCGCCCGGTCGGCCCAGATCTTTGAGGCATTAAAGGATGAACTGGATTTAGGCGTGCGTACGCTGATTTATGTGGCAGCCCCTGAGCTTTTAAAGGCTGTTTTTCAGGCGCTGCGTTCTTTTCCGGATTATGAAAGCCTTTTTCCCGAACATCTGGGACTGATCGGCTTTGACCCTGAGGGCTGGACACGGATGACAAATCCTCCGGTTTCAGCCATTATCCCTCCGGCTCAGGAAGAAGGAAAACGGGCCATGACCGAGCTTTTGGAGCTGCTGGACGGGAAAAAGAAGGATACAGAAATTGTGTTTAAGAATATTGTGAAATGGAGAGGGACTACGGTCTGAGAACGCTGTTGGTTTAAACAAAAGAACAAACATATATTTTATAACTAAAGGCTGCTTCTGAGCAAATATCAGGGCAGCCTTTTGATATTGTGCGCTCGGCGGCGTAAATTTCTTAAGGGCGCAGGTCATGCGTTCTGAAGTTGTTATCAGCCTTCCGGTGAAAGTCTGGTCAGGGTTCAAGAAAAAACTCGATAGTTACATGGAATTATGTGCAGCAGATAAGCAGTTTTATGAATAAATATCCTGTTCAATCAGAAAGAGCACGATTCCGTTAAACGAGATCTCTGCCTGCAGCAGCAATGTTCCGTCAGAAACTTCAGTCTGGTAAAGATACAGATCTGGCTGAATTGCTGTTTCCAGATAGTTTAATACATCTGGATCTGTATTGTCGTAAATGCCCAGCTTGCGGCCGTGTTCGTAAACGCCGGAGGTGTCTTTGCTGTATATAAAACGTTTGATCCTGTAGAAGCCGTTTGGGAGATCTTTCATAGTGAGCTGCTGTTTTTTGACCGTACGTTCCACAAAAAAATGATCGATGGACAATGCGGGATTTACGTAATTCGGGCAAAACAGAGCAACTGCATATTGGGTTGGTGATTTTTTTGTTACAATTGTCTGACTGCTTTGAAAAAGCAGTTCATAGCTTAAAGCATTTATAATTTCCAAAACAAAATAGACTGGCCGTTTGACATTTCGGATCAGAAAGAGTGCCAGTTCGTTTGCCGGATGGCCAAATTGCAGTGTTTGGCATGGGAAACCTATGCCTTGAAAGTTTCTGCCGAATTGTGCCAGCGTGTCCAGAATGATGGCAGAACGAAAAAAGGTTCCGATTTCTGCTGAATAGGAGCCGGATAATACATTCCAGCGTATTGCATAGAGCGGTATCTGTTCAGAATGAATCTGCGCCAGAAAAGTTTTGATTTGTGTTGATTTTTTTTCAAAAAAGAATTTCTGTGCAGAGCATAAATCCTGCTCTATGGAAGCGTGTTCCTGTAAAGGGAGAAATTCTCCGGCTGCAAAGGAGAATGGGAAATCTGTCAGGCTGTCATAGAAGGATTTTTCTGCTTTTGACAGCATCCAGGATGCGACCCCGATACCTAATTCCTTGTAATTGAACTTTCCAGACAGGAAAAAGATACGGCGGCAAAAAGGGGCAAAATCATCCCGATCAGCAGCGTCGGAACAGCATAATTCAAATCGTATTTTTTTCTCTTTGTAAATGTCGGGCTGTTCGCTTAATATTCTTATAAAATGGTTGAACCGTTCGTAATAGAGTGTCAGATCGCCATGATATATTTGCCGCAGATAAGACAGATCCAGCCGGATATATGGGGTCAAATGAAGTGCGGCATAATCGGCAAGAAAACTGCGGGTTGTGTGATCACCCAAAGCAAAATCCTGTTCGTATAAAATCGAACAGTTCTGAGAAAACAAAGTTAAATCAAAGGCGTTTAAGCAGACATAATCAAAAACAAGCGTTTTCTGAATGGTTTTCAGCTGCTGTAAAACAGCAGTATTTCCTATGGATTCTAATCCATTTTCTAAGATAATTATTTTGAAAAAGTTAAATCCTTGTCGTGCCTTTGTTTGTGAAACAGAAACAGTGATGGGTAATTGTTTGCTTCCAGGGGACTGATTGGCTGTGTGAGAGTTTTTCTCTTGTGAAAAGCTGATTAATTCCCTTAAGGTTTCGCATTCGAAGGGAATACCGCCCAAATGTGCATCTCTATCCATGCTGTTTGAAGCTGTATTCCGGGATTTTTGCCGATAGGCGCCGGGGGTCAGGCCAAAGACTTTTCGAAAGGTCAGGGTAAAGGCGTGGTCATTTACGAATCCGCAGTCTGCCGCAATTTGGGTAATGGTGTGATCCGTAGACAGCAGATCCGTCAGTGCTCGCTCCACGCGAATTCGGGAAAGATATTCTAAAAAACCAATGCCTGCATTTCGCTTAAAATATTTGGAAAATGCCTGAGGACTTTTATAAACAAGACTGGCGGCTTTTTTTAGAGAGAGCCGTTCATAATAATGTTCGTTCATATAATTCAACAGCATGTGAAAGTCTTTATCGACTGCTCTGTTTTCCGATTTTGAAGATTTTGCATGTGGAGAAGAAAAATCCCGGTGCAGCAGAAACAGAAGATGGAACAGATGAGATAGAAATTCCATTTTCGTGTTCTGAATATATTGAACAATTATCTGTGAGAACAGGCGTTTTATCTGGAAATCCAAATCCATCCTGTTGTTTTCAAGAGAACTGTAGAAGATATCGCAGTGCAGAAATTCCTCGCAGTTTCTGCGCAGGAAATCTTCTGACAGCCTGAGAATGACTGTGGAATTTTCGCCGTTTCCCGAATAAGCTCTCAGGGTGTGGCTGTCCAGTACCAAAAGCTGATCGGCACAAATGGTAAAGCTTTCTTTTTCTTCCAGTCTTACCATTATTTCTCCGCTAAAAACAAAAAGAAATTCCAGACCATTATAGAAAAAAGGGGTACTGTCTGTTATTTTGATAAAATGTATGCTGACGCCCTCCATATTGTTTGCCTCCTGTTTGCAAAAATTAACGGTTAAAAAAATCCATTTTTCACAATGGGTAAAAAAAAGGACAAGGAATAAACGCTATTATATATAAAATATATTTTTCAAATGCCTTTTTATTATATAAAATGTTGATTATAAAGTCAAAAAGAAACGGTTATAACCTGTTTCGGATTTTAAATTTACAGGAGGTAATGAGATGGGAGCAAAACAGAGGATCAGTGAGATCATTGAAGACAGACAGCAGATAATTTTTGACTGCAGCGATCGAATCTGGGAGTATGCAGAGACCAGGTTCGCAACAAAAAAATCGGCGGATGAGCATTGTCGGATTCTGGAAAGCGAGGGATTCCATATCGACCGTGGTGTTGCCCATATG
Source organism: uncultured Clostridiaceae bacterium (assembly GCA_958441075.1). Taxonomy (GTDB): domain Bacteria; phylum Bacillota; class Clostridia; order Lachnospirales; family Lachnospiraceae; genus Enterocloster. The sequence continues at coordinate 10,573 of CAUCBQ010000061.1, forward strand.
GAAAATGCTTTTGTTGCTGCATACGGTGAAGGAAAGCCGGTAATCGGTATTCTGGCAGAATATGACGCACTGGGAAACATGAGCCAGATTGCTGACCTGGCAGAGAAAAAACCGTTGATTCCAGGAGAGAATGGTCATGGATGTGGTCATCATGCATTGGGAGCAGGCGCACTGGCAGGAGCAATTGGAATTAAAAATTACATGCAGGAATCTGGATTAAAGGGTACGATTAAATTTTTTGGATGTCCGGCAGAAGAGAGCGGATATGGAAAATCATTTATGACAAAAGCCGGTGTTTTCAAAGACGTAGATGCAGCATTGACCTGGCATCCGGGCGATGCTTCTGCAATTTGGGCTTCAAGTTCTCTGGCAGTAGCGCAGGTGTATTTCAACTTTAAGGGAAAATCTGCTCACGCAGCCGCTGCGCCGGAGCTTGGACGGAGCGCTCTGGATGCGGCAGAGCTGATGAATATTGGTGTAAATTTTCTCAGAGAACACATGATCGATCAGGCGAGAATCCATTATGCATTTATGGACGCCGGAGGTTTGTCTGCAAATGTGGTACAGCCCACAGCAAGCCTTTATTACTTTATCCGGGCTCCAAAGAGTTCTCAGGTGTTGGAACTCTATAAGCGGGTGGAAAAAATCGCCCAAGGTGCAGCGCTGATGACAGAGACAGAGTTAGAGATTGTCTGGGATGCAGCCGCAGCAGATTATATTCCCAATGGACCGCTGAACGAAGTGATGTATGAAAATATGAAGCTGTTTGTGCCGCTGTCCTTATCAGAAGAAGAACAGGTATATGGGCAGGCTTTTTATGATACAACTGACGAGGCTATGCGAGCTGGAAATTTGGCAAGAATTCACCGTGCTTTTCCA
>CAUCBQ010000062.1 GCA_958441075.1 uncultured Clostridiaceae bacterium
ACGAGCTGTATAATTATCATTGGTATTTTGATTTAGTAGCATAATTCATTATACCAAAAAATCGCCCAGACCGTGAGGTCTGAGCGATTTTCTATTAGGGGGGTTTTTTTACAGCCCCAATTTCCAGTCAAAAATCCGTTGACAGTAGAAAAATAATAACATATAATAAAAGTACGAAAAACCATACGATTTTTAATACAGAAATGAGGTGCTGAATATGTTAGCTGTAAAGAGTATGGATGTGAGAGATAATTTCAAGACCTTATGTGATAAAGTTTTCCAGGGCGAAATTCTCATTATATCAAGACCTAAAAATGAAAATGTTGTGATGTTATCCGAGGCAGAATACAATGATATGATGAAAGCTAAGAGAAACGCTGACTATCTTGCTATGATAGATAAATCTATGGCTGAAGCTGAAGCAGGTGGTTTTATTGTAAAGACCATTGATGAATTGGAGAGCTATGAATAATGAATATAGTATTTACACCTACGGCATGGCAGCAGTACACAGAATGGCAGAGAGAAGATAAAAACATAGTCAAACGAATCAATGAGCTTATAAAAAGTATTGATCGTGATGGACTTCTTCAGGGAATTGGAAAGCCTGAACCATTAAAACATAGAAAAGCATGGAGTCGCCGAATTACAGAAGAACATAGGTTAGTTTACAATTTTGACAGTAATCAAAACTTGATCGTATATTCTTGCACAGGACACTATGAAAATTAGCACCAGAAATATGGTGTTTTTTTCTTACACAAAAATCAAATAGTTTCGGAGAATATTATATCCGGGCATAAAAAGTGGTATTATCTACCAAGAAAACAAAAAATAGAATGATTTTTAGAAAATTTATTATTGTCAATGTAAAGGAGATTGAGGCAATGAATAGGGAAATTGATACAAAAAAATTATCAGTTGGTATGACCGTAAAAAATTATAAGGCACTATGTGAACTACTGTCGTAAGATGTAAAAACAAGAAATTCAAAAAAGCTCAGAACAGACTTCAAATGTTATTTTGATTGGAAAAAATCAGGACATCAATTTATTATTACTGATATATGATACCCCATTATCAAAGGATGACAAACGGAAAGAAGGTAATAACTCAATTTATATTCCATATATTGAAAAAATTTTACTAATGTATCTAAAGAGTCGGGGAAATACAGATACACTTACGAAAAAAGGATGATGACGTTCAGGCCGTTTACCACAACTGGGATGAATAAGCAGGATACATAAAATGAAAAGCTATAAGGGCTGCGCACCGATTTGAGTGCTGCAGCCCTTTTTATCTGTCAGTTCGATACAATCATAGCCCGCAGCCCTTCGGTAGCGGTAGGGGCATTGAAAAGATAAAGAGTATAGGAAACATTGGCATCCAGTGTAGCGGAAGCGGCTGCTATGGCGTTTCCGGGGAAGGAACCGGTACGGGAGATATAGATCTGGTACCAGTTGGGATAAATTGTGGTATAGGAGGTTACATTTTTATAAGTCACATTGGTAAAAGGCGTATAGGAGCCGCTGCTGTTTTCCAGGGTTACATCAAATGGCCCAAGATTAAGAGACAGGTTGCAGGTTCTAAGACAGGAGGAACCGGATGAGGAGCTGCAGGAGGCATCGGAGATTTCCATGAGATCCAGGCCGGAGGCAGTGTTGATGATGGCAACAGTCATAGAGGCTCCGGGGCGGATGGAAATGGATTTCTGGATATAAACATATCCATTGGCACCGGAAATAGTCATGGTGCGTCGTCCGGAGGCAGCCTGAACATAGCTGGTGATATCACCGTTTCCCAGTTGTCCCGCAATCATCCATCCACCTAAAGCCACATTAAAGGGCTGGTATCCGGAGGAGGCATTGAGAACCCGTACCCGTCCGAAATTACCGGAGGCAGTGCAGTTGTAGCAGGGGAAGCTGATACCGGGAATTACGGTAATTGATGAGCCGATACCGGGGAAAATGGGACGGAATACAGGCGGATGAAAATGGGGGTGGAAATGTCCGTTGCTGTTCCAGCCCGGATCGTCAAAGACAGGTCCCCCTTCTCCGGGATTTGGAAGGGGGACTGTTGGCTCTGAGCCGTCAAAGACAGGACCTCCCTCCCCGATATTTGGCAGAGGCGTTACAGGTGTATTTTCCTGACGGGTTTCAGCAGCGCTTACTAAGGTGTCAGGGTATGGGTAAAAGGGATGGTTGTTCATAGATACCTCCCGGTTAATATTTCATTACAGTGTATGCGGTGATCCCGTCTGGTGTGCAAAGAACTGCCGGAGGTATTTTCAGATGCGGGAAGCCATATACTGTTACAGTGAAAGAAACAGGGGGAGGGCGGACCATGAATGAAAAAAAGAAGCGCATGGCGGCAGCTGCTCTGGGGCTTCCGGGGGATGTGGTTTTGGGAGATGTACTGGTTCGTTTTACCGGTTTTCATGAGGTCTGTATTGAGAATTACAGAAGTATCCTTATGTACACAGATACTATGGTGCGAATTCAGGCAAAAAACTGCCGTCTGACTCTTCACGGTCAGGAGCTGGGAATTCAGTATTATAATCAGGATGTCATGGGGATCTGTGGACGGATTAAATCTCTGGAATTTGAACCGCTCCTGTAGGGAAATATATATAAAGGAGGGAGAGCCTTTGATTTTCTGGTTGTTTCGCAGCATAAGGGGATATGTACGGATCTGCTTAAAGGGCGGCTCTCCGGAGCGTTTTCTGAATCTTTGCAGCGTGAGAGGACTTAAAATCTGGAAAATCACCTGCCGGGACAAGGGAGAATACGAAGCATATATGACCGTGACGGACGTCAGGCGGGTGAAGCCTCTTGTGAGGAAATCCGGTGTCCGTTTGAGGATCACAGGGCGCTTCGGCCTTCCTTTTTTTGTTTTCAGAAACAGGAAGCGCTGGTATTACGCGGCTGGACTGTGGACGTTTTTTTTGCTGCTTTATACCATGACTCTTTTTATCTGGGATATCAAATTTGAAGGGAATTACAGATATACAGAGGATAATCTGCGAATCAGTCTTGAAAAAATGGATCTGCGCTGCGGCATTTTAAAGAAAAGGGTAAACTGCGAAGAACTGGAAGCCTTTTTGCGGACGGATCTTCCGGAAATTACCTGGGTATCAGCCAGTGTGACAGGTACCCGCCTTGTGGTGCGGATTCGGGAAAATCAGGTTTTATCATCTGTGCCCCAAATAGATGAAACGCCATGCGATCTGGCAGCAGAAACATCCGGGGTGATTCGGTCTATGGTAGTCAGAAGCGGAATTGCCCAGGTATCTGTGGGGGATACGGTAGAAGAGGGACAGATTTTGGTCAGCGGCCGGATTCCGGTTATAGGGGATAACGGGGAGGAAATAACATCCCATTTTGTCCGGGCAGACGCAGATATAGAGGCGGAAACAGTAGTGGAGTATGAAAAAGAGATTCCGTTTTCACGAAATGTGCGTATTCCTACAGGACAGACGAGGAAAGGTCTTTATGTAAAGGCAGGCCCATGGTCTGCGGCAGTGCTTTTGCCTGCTTTCGGAAAGAAGGAGGAATGGGATTATTCCATGGAGGAGCATCAGGCAGTGCTGTTTTCAGATTATTGCCTTCCGCTTTATCTGGGATTTATAGAGGGAAATCGGATGGTTTCCTATGAAAAAGCCTATACGAAACAGGAATTGTCTGTTCTGGCTGAACGGGAAGAAAAGAAGGAAGCGGAAAAATTAGAGGAAAAAGGGGTACAAATTCTTGAAAATAATGATAGAATAGAGAAGAGTGTATCCGGATACCGGATTAAAGGACGGATGGTGGCTATAGGACCCGTTGGTAAGCGTCAGCCGGTGAAGGAAATGCTCAAAGATTCAGAGGAGTGAAAACCGAATGAGTGTAATTGAAACCATGATCGATATTCCCGCAGAGCATGAGAAGAATGTCTGCGGTCAGTTCGATGCTTACTTAAAGAAAATAGAGCGTACCCTTCATGTGACGATGATCGCAAGGGACGGCGAAATCAAGATTATCGGGCCGGAAAAGGCCGTATCCCGGGCAAAGAGCGTATTTAACAATCTGATTCAGCTTTCCATGCGTCAGAATGCTATTACAGAGCAGAATGTGGATTATGCCCTGTCATTGTCCTTTACAGAGGAAGACGGGCAGATTTTGGAGATAGATAAAGACATTATCTGCCGGACGATTACGGGAAAGCCGGTAAAGCCAAAAACTCTGGGACAGAAGCATTATGTAGACGCCATACGGAAAAAGATGATTGTCTTTGGAATCGGACCTGCGGGAACAGGAAAAACTTATCTTGCAATGGCAATGGCGATTCAGGCATTTAAAAACGGCGAGGTAGGACGGATTATTCTTACCCGTCCGGCAATTGAGGCGGGAGAAAAGCTGGGCTTTCTGCCGGGAGATCTACAGAGCAAGATTGATCCCTATCTGCGTCCGCTCTATGATGCCCTGTATCAGATTATGGGGGCCGAAAGCTATCTGCATAATTCAGAAAAAGGGCTGATCGAGGTAGCACCTTTAGCCTATATGAGAGGACGTACTTTGGATAATGCATATATTATTCTGGATGAAGCCCAGAATACCACCCCGGCTCAGATGAAGATGTTCCTTACCCGTATCGGTTTTGGTTCCAAGGTTATTATCACAGGTGATCAGACTCAGAAGGATCTGCCTTCGGGAGCAGTATCGGGCCTTGATACAGCCTTAAAGGTTTTAAAACGTATTGACGATATCGGCTTTTGCTATCTTACCAGTTCGGATGTGGTACGCCATCCGCTGGTTCAGAAAATTGTACAGGCGTATGACGACTATGAGAAGAAAACGGAGCCGAAAAAACGGATTCCGAGAGATAAAGGCAGGTAAATGATATGACCATTTCCATTGAATATGAGGCAGAAAAAAAGCTGGAACTCCCTTATGAAACGATTATCAGAGATGTGGTGGAAGCATCTTTGGACTATGAGAAGTGCCCTTATGAGGCGGAGGTAAATGTGATCCTTACGGACAATGAAGCCATTCGGGAGATCAACCGGGATCACAGGCAGATTGATTCCGCCACAGATGTGCTGTCTTTTCCTCTGGTAGATTATGAGACTCCCTCTGACTTTGATCATGTGGAGGATTTTGTGGAGGATTATTTTAATCCGGAAACAGGGGAGCTGATGCTGGGAGATATTGTGATTTCTGTAGACAAGGTAGAAGAGCAGGCTGAAAAGTACGGTCATTCCCAGACCAGGGAACTGGCATTTTTAGTGGCACACAGTATGCTTCACCTCTGCGGTTACGATCACATGGAGGAGGAGGAGCGTCTGGTAATGGAGGAGCGTCAGAGAGCGATTCTGGAAACAAGGGGGTATACCCGCTGATGAGAAAAAGAGGAGTATGCCTGAGGGCCGGGAGGGCTTTGCTGCTTCTTTTTTTCCTTCTGGGTCTGGGAGGCTGTTCATTCGCTTCCCATGTTTCGGGAATAACAGAAACACAGAAATTATCAGAAGAGATTCGCCTGTATTCTGATATTTCTATTGATTCAGATAAGCCGGGGGAAGCAGAAGATGCTCCCTCTGCTTTTCAGACAGAATATTACCTTCCTGAAGAGAGGAAGGAGGAGGACGGTAAGATCCGCAGTTATCTTACAGGACAGATGGTAGATGTATCCAGCGGAAACCGCCGTCCGGTGGCAGTGATGATGAGCAATGACCGGGCAGCGCTTCCCCAGTACGGTCTGAACCGGGCCGGCGTGGTCTACGAGGCCCCGGTTGAGGGGGATATGAACCGCTATATGGCTCTTCTGGAGGAATATGATGATTTGAAGCGTATTGGCTCCGTTCGAAGCTGTCGTACCTACTATGTATATTTTGCCAGAGAATTTGACGCAATCTATGCCCATTATGGTCAGAGTGATTTTGCAAAGCCTTATTTAAAGCATATAGACAATATCAACGGACTGGAAGCCATCGGAACTACAGCTTATTACCGCTCCGGAGACAAAAAGGCTCCTCATAATGCCTATACCGGAGCAGACAGGCTTAAGCTTGCCATTCAGACTCTGGGCTATGATGAGACTTATGACAGCTCCTATCAGGGCCATTATCTGTTTGCCAGAGATGGAAAGAGGATAGATCTGGATGAACGCCCTGGAACCATTCCTGCCGGTAAGGCGGAGCCGGGGTACAGTGGAAATAGGGCCAGCTTTGTTTATGACGATGGCGACGGTCTTTATCACAGGTATCAGTACGGAGCAGCCCATCAGGGAGATGAAGGTCCGGTGACTGTGAAAAATGTGATTTTTCAGTATTGCCAGAGTGGTTTTTACGCTTCCACCCAGTACAGGGATATCAATGTACACACCACAGAGTGCGGGTATTATATCACAGAGGGAAAGGCCATTCCCATAACCTGGGAAAAGGATGGGGAATTTGGAGTGACTCATTACTATGATCAGGATCATAGAGAGATTGTGATGAATCAGGGAAAGACATGGATCTGTATTATACCAACCAGGGATTTTGACAGAACGGTACTGCAGTGAGATGCAGGAAAAGGGAGCAGAAAAACAGATGAAAACAACGAGTAAAAAGGGAGCCAAAAGAGCTGCGGATTTTGTGGTTCAGGGCAGTATTCTGGCTATGGCGGGCATCCTGGTGCGGATCATCGGGATGCTTTACCGTATGCCTTTAAATGATATTATTGGGAAGCAGGGAAATGGATACTATACTTCTGCGTATAATGTATACAATATTCTGCTGATTCTTTCTTCTTACAGTATGCCGGTGGCAATTTCCAAAATGATTTCCTCACGGCTGGCAAGGGGAGAATATGAGAACTGCCGCAGGATTCTGCGGGCAGGACTTTTGTACGCTACTGTCGCAGGTGGAATTGCAGGCTGTGCGCTGTGGTTTGGAGCAGACGTATTTGCAGGTCTGATGAAAACGCCCTTTTCCAGCTATGCATTAAAAACTCTGGCGCCAACCATTTGGATTATGGCCTATCTGGGTGTTTTAAGAGGTTATTTTCAGGGAACGGGTACCATGGTTCCAACGGCACTGTCCCAGATTCTGGAACAGATTGTCAATGCAGTGGTAAGCGTGGTGGCTGCAGGTCTTTTATTTCAGGCTGGAACAGCCATGAATGCGGCCAACGGAGCTCAGAATTATTCCTATGCATTAGGGGCGGCAGGAGGTACCATAGGAACGGGAGCAGGAGCAGCTACTGCCTTTATTTTCTTTGTGATGCTGACTCTTTCAAAAGGAAGGGAAGTGCTGGGAGAGGAGACGGCTTCTGGGTGCACAGCAGATGTCTGCGGCAATGCAAAGCAGGAAAGCTATGGTCGTCTCATGTATGTGCTGACGATTACGGTGCTTCCAATTATTGTCAGCAGCGCAGTTTACAACTGTTCCAATGTTGTGGACAACTTTCTGTTCGGACAGGGTATGGACCGGTTGGGTTATACTGGTGAGGAGATTGCCGTATTCTGGGGAGCCCTGGGACAGTATCAGCTTCTCTTTAATATTCCGGTGGCAGTTTCCAATGCCCTTTCCTCCTCTTTGATTCCTTCCCTGACACGGGCAGTATCCAGGGGAAATCAGGAGGAAACGAATCAGAGAATCGGGACTGCAGTGCGTTTTTCCATGCTGATTGCCATTCCGGCAGCTGTGGGAATCGGTGTGCTGGCAGAGCCTGTGAGTAACCTCCTGTTTGCGGGAGAAGATAACAGCCTTTTAATCCGCCTTACTATGGCAGGAGCTATGGCAGTGGTATTCTTTTCTCTTTCTACAGTAACAAATGCAGTGCTTCAGGGTTTAAACCGTCTGGATGTACCGGTGCGCCATGCGTTTGTGTCTCTGGCAGTTCATGTTGTGGTGGTGCAGGTATTTCTTATGGTATTCCGTCTTGGCATATTCAGTGTGGTATTTGCCAATATTCTGTTTGCCTTTATGATGTGCCTGCTAAATGGACGCAGTATTGCCAGATATGCAGGCTACCGGCAGGAATATAAAAAGACCATGGTTCTGCCCTCTGTCTGTGCTCTGCTTATGGGAGCAGCCGCCTTTGGCGTATATAAGGGACTTGCTTTTTTATGCCCGGCTCTTTTAAAAGGAGGACGTTTAGGGATGGCTGTGCTGGTGTTTCCATCTGTAGCCACTGCCATGGCGGTATATGGAGTGCTTCTTATAAAGTTTAAGGCAGTAAATGAAAAGGAGCTTAGGGAAATGCCCATGGGAACCCGTCTGGTGCGCCTGTGCAAAAGAGTGCATCTCATGTAAAAAGGAGAATTTCCTGCAGATCGGGCGTGTTTAAAAATCAGCAGAACGCAGATACTAGCCTTACAGGAGGTTAGAATCATGAGACGAATGTATTATTATGCGCTGCTGTTTTTGGGAACCGCCCTTTTGTGTTTGTTTCTTATTTATGGACTTACCAGATACCGCATCCGTCAGGAAGAGCCTATTCCCAACACGATACTGGAGACAGAGACAGTGCGGGATATGGAAGGACGGGAGGTATTGAATCAGAGCGGGATTCTTCCGGCGGCAGAAACAGAGAAGGAAGAACGGAAAGAGGAATATTTTCTGGTTTCAGAGGCCGGATTTCTTCTGGTGTTCTGCAGTGATAAAAGTACCATCTGCCTGTACACCCACATTCCGGTAACGGATTTTCCGGAAAAGGAGAGGGCGCGGCTGATGGAGGGAATTTGGTTTCCTACCATGATGGATGTATACCATTATCTGGAATCGTATACAAGTTAAAAGAAAAATGCTTCAGAGGGCGGCAGATCCGCCCCTGTTACAGTCAGGAGTAAAAACAGAACAGATGAAAAATAGAACAGTTGGAATTATAGGAGGAGGGGCCTCCGGTCTGACCGCGGCGATTGCGGCTGCAGAGGCAGGAGCGCAGGTGACCCTGATCGAACATATGGACCGGGTAGGAAAGAAAATTCTTTCTACCGGAAATGGAAGGTGCAATCTGACCAATTACAAAATGGAGCCGGAATGCTACCGCTGCAGCCAGAAGGATTTTCCCATGAAGGTGATAGAGGGATTTGGGGTAGAGGAGACACTGGATTTTTTCAGGCGTTTGGGAATTGTTCCAAAGGACAGGAACGGATACGTGTATCCCAATTCAGATCAGGCAGCCTCTGTTCTGGATGTACTCCGCTGGGAGGTGGAGAGGCTGGGAATAAAGGTGCTTCTTTCCTGTCATGTATCCTCCATAAAGCCTCAGAGAGAAGGTGGATTTCTGATTTTGACCAGTCAGGGAAAGCTTTATACAGATGCTCTTATTCTGGCAGCGGGAAGCAAGGCCGCTCCTTCCACCGGATCTGATGGAAGCGGTTATGAGCTTGCGGCAGGGCTGGGCCATAAGGTGATTAAGCCTCTTCCGGCTCTGGTGCAGCTCAGATGTCAGGGAACGCTTTACAGGCAGCTGGCAGGAATCCGTACAGAGGCCAGAATCAGGCTTTTTGCGGACGGAATCTGCATGGCAGAGGATACGGGGGAGCTTCAGCTGACGGATTATGGTCTGTCGGGTATTCCTGTGTTTCAGATCAGCCGTTATGCTTCAAGGGCATTAGATGGTGGGGCCAGAGTAAGGGCCAGTATTGATTTTATGCCTTCCTGGAAGGAGGGGGAGGCATTCCGCCTCCTCAAGAGACGGGCCGCCATGTTAAAAGGCAAGCCGGTGGGAGAGCTTTTTACAGGCATGTTAAACCGGAAGCTTGCTCAGGTTTTGATAAAGCTGTCCGGTATTGATTCATCCATTTTCTGCGAAAGACTTGGCAGCCGTCAGCTGGAGCGGATTCTGCATCAGCTGAAAGAATATGAAGCCATTGTTATGTCGGTAAATCCATTTGCCAACGCTCAGGTGTGCTGCGGCGGTGTGGATACAAGGGAAGTGGACCCGGATACCATGCAGTCCAGAGTAAAGCCGGGGCTTTATCTGGCAGGAGAACTTTTGGATGTGGATGGGATCTGCGGCGGGTATAACCTGCAGTTTGCCTGGTCCAGCGGCTGGATTGCCGGACGGTCTGCAGCCGGACTGGGGAAAGGGTACAGAAAATAAGGAAAGAGGATACATATGATACGGATTAATCAGCTGAAGCTGCCTCTGGATGATAAAAAAGGAAAACTTTTACAGAAAGTGGCCAGGTCTCTGGGAATCTCCCCTGCGGACATTTTAAAGGTCGATATTATAAAAGAATCCATTGACGCCAGAAAAAAACCGGAAATTTTTTACAGCTATGTTGTGGATGTAACCTTAAAATCCGGAGGGATCAAGAGGGAAGAATCTATTATCAGAAAAAGGAAGGACCGCAATCTTTCCATCAGTCAGGAAAAGCCTTACTGTCTGCCAGAGTGCGGAACAGCGTCCCTGTCATCTCCCCCGGTCATTATCGGGACCGGCCCGGCTGGTCTGTTCTGCGGTCTGATGCTGGCCAGAAAAGGATACTGTCCCATCCTTTTAGAGAGAGGCGAGGATGTGGATGCCAGAACCAGACGGGTGGAAGACTTCTGGAAGGACGGAGTGCTGAATCCGGCCTCTAATGTACAGTTTGGCGAGGGCGGAGCAGGCACCTTTTCCGACGGAAAGCTGAATACTTTGGTAAAGGATACCTTCGGACGAAACAGAGAAGTTCTCAGGATTCTTTCCCAGTTTGGTGCTGATCCTTCTATCTGCTATCAGAATAAACCACATATTGGAACAGACGTTTTGAGCAGGATTGTAAAGTCGATCCGTCAGGAGATTGAAGCCCTGGGCGGAAGGGTACGCTTTTTAAGCCAGGTTACGGATTTTAAGATAAAGGACGGGCAGCTGTATGCTCTTGAGGTAAACAAAACAGAGCTTCTGCATACGGAGGCGGCTGTTCTGGCAGTGGGACACAGTGCAAGAGACACCTTTGAAACCCTTTACCGCTGCCAGGTTCCCATGGAGGCAAAAGCCTTTGCCGTGGGACTGCGCATTCAGCATCCCCAGACCATGATCAATATGAGCCAGTACGGCATGGAGGAATGTGAGGAATTAGGTCCTGCCAGCTATAAGCTGACCCGTCAGACTTCCGGGGGAAGAGGCGTCTATTCCTTTTGTATGTGTCCCGGAGGTTATGTGGTAAATGCTTCCTCTGAACCTGGAAGACTGGCTGTAAATGGTATGAGCTATCACGACAGGGCAGGAGAGAACGCCAACAGCGCCATTATTGTGTCGGTAAATCCTGAGGATTTTTCTCAGAAAAAAGATGAGAAAAATCCTCTTAGCGGAATTTGCTTCCAGAGACAGCTGGAGGAGAAGGCATATCAGGCAGCTGAGGGAAAAATTCCGGTACAGCTTTATGGAGATTTTATCTCAGATCGTACGTCAGATCATTTTGGGGAAATTCATCCGGCTTTTAAAGGTCAGTATGGGTTTGCCAATCTGCGTCA
>CAUCBQ010000063.1 GCA_958441075.1 uncultured Clostridiaceae bacterium
TGAAATTCCTTAATTGCATTACGAGTAGATTATACTTCCGATAAGGAAAATTATCAATACTTTTTTTGCATTTTTTGCAAAAAGTCCTTATTTTTAGGAATATTGACATTTCCCGGATGAATAACCAGCTCCATCACATGACATAGTATATTATAAATTCCGAAAAAAAGCCATAACTTTTACCTGTGTATTTTCTTACATAATTATTACAAAAGTGTTGAATAAGTATTATTTTGTATTTATCCGTGTACATAGCTGTGGATTTAATAAAAAGAAAACGGTTTCCATTCCCCTTGCTTCCCGAATAGCCGGATGCTATAATCAAAACAGGAGTGTGTGGGAAAGGACGGAATGCATTTACAAAACACATATACAGCCAACACAATACTTTCAGCGGGCTCTGATGCACAGAAGACAGATCACGTATGTAAGGCAGTTTTGAAGTCGCGATGGGTTCTGGCAAATATATTAAAAGGCGTTATTCCGGAATATGCGGATACACCGGTTCATGAAATTGCCGAAACCTATATTGAGCCGGATCAGATAGAGCTTTATCTGCCGGTGAATGATTTCCCGGAACAGATTCAGGGACTTGACAAGGAAGACAATGCTTATCTGCAGACCACGGTATATTACGATGTCAGGCTGCGGGCATTGCTGCCAAACCGAACCAGAACTCAGGTCTATTTGTATATTGATGTAGAAGCCCAGAATGCCGCGCGTGAAAGCCGTCTTGGATATCCGCTTGAAAAACGGGCCATTTATTATATGTCCCGCATGATTGCCAATCAGCTTCAAACGGTTTCAAGAGATACGAATTATAATATCATCCAAAAGGTTTACAGCATATGGATCTGTATGGGAGATGATATCCCAAAAGATATGCAGCAGTCCATTACAGGATTTGCTGTAACAAAACAGGATATTTATAGGGAAATTGATATCCCCAAGAAAAACTATGACCTGATGAGCGCTGTTTTTATACGGCTGGGACATGGCGAAACAGATGAACGGCTGATCGGAATGCTGCAGACTATTTTCACAGATGATGCACCGCCTGAGGAGCGGTTAAAAAAGCTTGAGATGAAATACGGCATTCCCAGAACCAAAGAATTTAACGAGGAGGTGGCTAAGATGTGTACCTACAGCCAGTTTATGTTGGACAGGGGAGAGAAAGAAGGACTAAAAAAGGGACTAAAAAAGGGACTAAAAAAAGGACTTGAAACCGGAAAATACAAAACCTACTACGATCTCATTTCCGATGGAACTCTTACCTTAAAACAGGCAGCCGAAAAGTGCAGCCTGTCTCCGGATGAATTCCAGAAGAAGCTGATTGAATTAAAAATTACAGAATCATGCTAGTGTACTGTTTCATTCACTTTCAGTATAATGACACAGAATGAATTTTCAACCTGTAAGACGGGGGAATGGGTCGCTGCAGCAGCATCGTCGAATAAGACAACACACCAGATTAACCGGCATGATGGAGAGGTGCTTAAAACAAGTTCGGCAGACTCGGCGGGATCGATTTCCTGCTGCATCTGTCGGGCTTTTTTATTACATTTTGTTGTAGTATTTATCTGTGTATACTGGCACAATTTTAACGAAAAGAAATCGTTTTCCATTCGCCTTGCTTCCCGAATAGCCGGATGCTATAATCAAAACAGTTTTATAATTACGGTGGGTTCTGGCAACTGTATTAAAAGAAATTATCCCATAAGATATACAGCAGTCCATTACAGGATTTGCGGCAACAAAACAGGATATTTATAAGGAAATTGATATCCCAAAAAAACTATGACCTGAGGAGCGGTTAAAAAAGCCTGAGATGAAATACGGCATTCCCAGAACCAAAGAATTTAACGAGGAGGTGGCTAAGATGTGTACCTACAGCCAGTTTATGTTGGACAGGGGAGAGAAAGAAGGACTAAAAAAGGGACTAAAAAAGGGACTAAAAAAAGGACTTGAAACCGGAAAATACAAAACCTACTGCGATCTCATTTCCGATGGAACCCTTACCTTAAAGCAGGCAGCCGAAAAGTGCAGCCGGTCTCCGGATGAATTCCAGAGGAAACTGTTTAAATTAAAAATTACAGAATCATGCCAGATTAACCGAATATAATGGAGAGGCGACGGACTTTTTATTGCATTTTCTATTTGACATAACCCTCCAATAGATATACTATAAAACTATCCAAAGTCTGTTTTCAGACGATTGTATGAAAGGAGAAGAGTTATGAAACGTTTCACAAAGACAATGGCTGCTTTGGGGTTAGCGGCTGTGATGGGTGCAGGCTCTGCTTTTACAGGACTTGCAGATGTTACCACTTCTGTAAAACCGGTTGCCACTTCCAGAAAAACTGGATGGGTGGATGTACAGAATCACTGGTATTATTTTGACGCAAATGGAAATCCGGTAAAGAATCAGTGGATTCAGGACGGAAACAACCGCTACTGGATGCAGGAAGACGGGGAAATGTCAAAGCAGAAATGGGTCTATACCGAAGGCCAGTGGTACTGGGTAAATGCTCAGGGCGCTCAGGCCAGCAATATCTGGGTTGAGGACGGCGGCTCCTGGTATTATATGGGAGGCGACGGACGAATGATGACCAATACCTGGCTGGAAAACAATGGAACATGGTATTATCTCACAGAAACAGGCGCTGCTGCCAGAGGCTGGAAAGAGCTGGGCGGAAAATGGTATTTCTTCAATGATTCCGACTGCAGTATGGCGAAGGATACCATGGTAGGCCAGTACCGGGTAGATGCAAACGGCGTATATATTCCTTAAAACGAAAAAAGAACCGCTGAATCCATTTCACAGATCCAGCGGTTCTTATTATATCCATTGACACAGAAATAATATCTCAGGACGTTATCAGCAAAAAGCTCAATTACTTCAGAGTAACCTTTGCTCCCTCTGCCTCTAACTTTGTCTTGATATCCTCTGCCTCTTCCTTGGAAGCGCCCTGCTTTAATACCTTTGGTGCGCCGTCAACTACGTCCTTAGCTTCCTTCAGGCCAAGACCGGTAGCTTCACGAACAACCTTGATAACCTTAACCTTGTTAGGACCAACCTCAGTCAGCTCTACGTCGAACTCAGTCTTCTCCTCAGCTGCTGCTGCGCCAGCGCCTGCTGCTGCAACTACTACGCCTGCTGCTGCAGATACGCCAAACTCTTCCTCACATGCCTTTACTAACTCGTTCAGTTCTAATACGGATAATTCCTTGATAGCTTCGATAAACTCAGCGGTTGTTAACTTTGCCATTTTAATTTTCCTCCTGTTTATTATTTAATATCAATTATATGTTCTCATGCAGCAAAACTTATGCCTCTGCTGCGCCACCGTTCTTTTCTGCGATCTGGTTGAGAACGCGTGCCAGATTGGTGATTGGGGACTGGATGCTTCCAAGCAGCTTGCCAAGAAGTACCTCTCTGGATGGGATCGTAGCGATCACCTGAGTACCAGCCTGATCGTAGTAGGTTCCTTCTACTACAGAGCCTTTCAGTTCCAGATTTGGAGCTGTCTTTGCGAACTCAGCCAGAATTCTTGCAGGTGCTGTAGCATCATCCTTGGATACTGCAAGAGCAGTAGGTCCTTCCAGATGTGGGTCCAGAGCTGCAAACTCTGTTCCTTCTGCGGCACGCTTGATCAGGGTATTCTTATATACCTTGTAAGACACGCCAGCTTCTCTTAACTGCTTACGCAGTCTTGTATCCTGCTCAACTGTCAGACCGCGGTAGTCAACTACAACTGCTCCGCATGCGCCGTCCAGCATAGCCTTGATCTCTTCTACGATTGGCTGCTTTAATTCAACTTTTGCCATGAATGGTTTACCTCCTTATAGTATTTGTGCATTGAAAACCATAGCATGGGAACGGATATAAAAAACCTCCCTGCCACACGGACAGAGAGGACGCAAAATCTCAATCAGAGTTTTGTATGTTCCTCGGCAGGCGTTAAAACTTACACCAGATGGTACCTGCTGTCTTCGGGCATTCAACACTTGTATTAAGATAGCACATTTGCCTTGAAATGTCAACTGATTTTTGCAATTTTTGAGCCGGGATTTTTCGGCACTTTTTCGGCACTTTTTCGGCAAACGACTGGGCCATTTCCCCGGATATATAAAAGACCGGGCCGGAGACATTTCCCCGGATATGCAAAAACAGCGGACCCGCAAAACTGCGCTGCCCGCTGTAATTCTATATTCTGGACTCCAAATTAGTTGGAAAGCTTTGCTACGTTCAGCTTTAAGCCGGGGCCCATAGTAGAGGTAAGAGCTACGCTCTTTAAGTATGCGCCCTTTACAGTGCTTGGCTTTGCCTTTAAAATAGCGTCCATAAGCGTCTGGAAGTTGTCCGCTAACTGCTCCTCGGTGAAGGAAGCTTTTCCTACTGGCACATGGATAATGTTTGTCTTGTCAAGTCTGTATTCGATCTTACCAGCTTTGATATCGTTGATAGCCTTGGTTACGTCCATGGTTACGGTACCAGCCTTTGGGTTTGGCATTAAGCCCTTAGGTCCAAGTACACGGCCCAGACGACCAACAACGCCCATCATGTCAGGAGTTGCTACTACAACGTCGAAATCCAGCCATCCTTCGTTCTGGATCTTCGGGATCAGCTCCTCAGCTCCTACATAGTCAGCTCCTGCTGCCTGTGCCTCGTCAGCCTTTGGTCCCTTTGCGAATACCAGAATACGAACGGTCTTACCGGTTCCGTGAGGAAGTACAACAGCGCCGCGGATCTGCTGATCAGCGTGACGTCCGTCACATCCTGTTCTGATATGAAGCTCTACAGTCTCGTCAAATTTTGCAGAAGCGTTCTTCTTAACGATAGAGATAGCGTCTGCTACGTCATAAAGTGCAGCGCGGTCTACGTTCTTCATAGCCTCTGCATATCTTTTTCCTGATTTCATTTAAAATAACCTCCTAGTGGTATTGACGGGGAATCTCCCTCCCACGTTCTCTGTTGCAAATACAACGGGTATTCCTAATTACTCCTCGATGGTAACGCCCATACTTCTTGCTGTACCGGCTACCATGCTCATAGCAGCTTCCAGGCTTGCAGCGTTTAAGTCTGGCATCTTTGTCTCTGCAATCTTCTGCAGATCAGCCTTCTTTAATACAGCAACCTTGGTCTTGTTAGGAACGCCGGAACCGCTCTTAATGCTGCATGCCTTCTTGATCAGAACGGCTGCTGGCGGAGTCTTGGTGATGAAGCTGAAGCTTCTGTCAGCGTATACGGTAATAACTACAGGGATGATCATGTCGCCCTGATCTGCTGTTCTAGCGTTGAACTCTTTGGTGAACTGTACGATGTTTACACCGTGCTGACCAAGAGCCGGACCAACTGGCGGAGCTGGTGTAGCCTTGCCTGCTGGAATCTGTAATTTGATATATCCTGTTACTTTCTTTGCCATCTTAGGCACCTCCTAAAATCATGTGGTATTGTCGGGAATGTCCCTCCCACCAGCTTTCGCACCCGCAAAAGCTGATCTTTTTGTCTGTTCCACAGATCTGCTTACATCTTCTTGACTTCAGCAAATCCAAGCTCGACCGGTGTCTCACGGCCGAACATCTCTACGTTAATGGTGATGGTCTGTTTACTGTCATTGACAGCCTTGATGGCTCCCACAGTATCCTTCCATGCACCGGAGATAACGGTTATCATATCTCCTACTTCAAAATCGACTAAGACATCTGTCTTTACAAAGCCCAGACTTGCCATCTCTTCTTCTGTCAGAGGAACCGGTTTGGAGCCCGGACCAACAAAGCCTGTCACACCGCGGGTATTGCGTACTACATACCATGTGTCATCATTCATGACCATGTTGATCAGTACATAACCCGGGAACATCTTTTTGTCAGCTTTCTTCTCCACGCCGTTTTTCAGCTCTATTACAGGGAGCATGGGCACAGATACTTCAAGGATCTGATCCTGAAGATTTCTGTTTTCAATGGTCTTTTCGATATCGACTTTGACTTTGTTCTCATAACCTGAGTAGGTATGGACTACATACCAATGTGCTTCTGACATACAATCACCCTCGCCTTTGAATTAAAGAATAAAACTTAAGCCAAATTTCAAAACCGTATCCAGTACACCGATCAGAACACCGATGAAAATGGACATGATCACCACTGCAACTGTCTGCTTGGCTACGGTCTCCTTATCAGCAAAGACGATCTTCTTGTACTCTTTCTTCAGGCCCTTGAAAAAGCTTGGCTTTTTCTCGTGCTTAGCCGTTTTCTTGTCAGCCCTGGCCGCTTTTTCTGTGGTTTCTACAGCAGTATTCACTGTATTCTCTTCCATAATTTCACGTCCTTTACTGAACAGGATTACTTTGTTTCCTTGTGTAACGTATGTCTCTTGCAGAATCTGCAGTACTTCTTGGTCTCCATGCGGTCCGGATGAGTCTTCTTATCCTTCGTCATGTTGTAGTTGCGCTGCTTGCATTCTGTACATGCCAGTGTGATTTTTGTGCGCACGACTTCCACCTCCATTTAGTTTATCGTAAATCATTGTGTTGCTTCAGGTCTTAATTTTGAGCATAAAAAAAAGACCTGTCTTCCATTCGCCCGTATAATATAACACAAAAATCCGGCGTTCGTCAAGAGGAAGGACGGTCTTTTTTATGAACGTTTTATTTACAAATCATTCAGCGTTCCGAGCCGATACAGATAAACACAGGAACTACCCTCTGTACTCCTGCGTTTTTTAAAGCTCTGGCACAGGCTTCTGCAGTGCTTCCGGTAGTGTAGATATCATCTGTCAGAAGCACGGTCCGGATTCCCTCAGGAAGAGGGGCGCATTCAAATGCCTGCTCCAGATTTTTAAGACGGGCAGAAGGATCTAACGCTTTCTGGGGAAGAGTTTTTCTGGTACGCTTTAGAAATTCATTTCTCACGGGAATCCCAGTCCGTTCCGAAAGGCGTCTGGCCAGCTCTTCGGCCTGATTAAACCCGCGTTTTCTCAGGCGGCTTTTGTGAACCGGAACAGGGATTATACAGTCGGGCGAAATACGGCGGATCGCCGGGGCAAAGCGCCTGAATATTGCTTCGGCATAAAAATCCAGATATTCCCTGCGTCCATGGTATTTGACCTGAGCCATGGAACGGCTGGCAGTGTCATCATAGTTAATTAATGCCATACCCGAATCAAAGGAGCGGGAATGGCTGGTACAGTCGCAGCAGTACTCCGCCTCAGGGCTTACTATTTCCTTACCGCAGCATTTACATACGGGGCGGCGGACAACGGACAGTTTTTCCATACAGCCCGGGCAGATCAGATTTCCCTTTGGCATAACAATTTCAGAACAGACCGGGCAGCGGCGGGGATAGAGAAGCTCCAGAACGCCGGCATACAGACAGGACAATAGATTTATTCGGGGCATGATACCTCCTTATAGATTTCTTCAATTCGGGCCTTCAGGCCGGAGCAGCGTTCCTGCTCCATGGAGTTTGAGGCCATAGCGTAAAATGCGTCGGGACGCCCTACCAGACAGACGCAGGACCGGGCTCTGGTGACAGCGGTATAGAGCAGGTTTCGTGTCATAAGCATTCTCGGGCCGGAGTACATGGGGATGATCACAGCCGGATACTCGCTTCCCTGGGATTTGTGAATCGTAATGGCGTAGGCCAGTTCCAGCTCTTCCAGCTGCTTAAAGCTGTACTCCACCATTTTCCCTTCGTCAAACTCTACCGTGAGAAGCTCCGCATATTCATTGATCTCCCGGATAATTCCCATATCACCGTTAAAAACACCGGCGCCTTTATCAACCGGGATTCCGTAGCGGCTGCGGATCTCCCATTCCAGCTGATAGTTATTGCGGATCTGCATCACCTTATCGCCGGTGCGGTAAATAATGCCTCCTGCTTCCTTTTCCTTCTTGTCCGGAGAAGGCGGGTTTAAATGGTTCTGCAGGATCTGGTTCAGCCGTTCTACCCCCAGAGCGCCCTTTCGCATGGGCGTCATAACCTGAATTTCACTTTCCTCTGCATGGACATAGCCGGGAAGCTTTTTCTGAATCAGGGTAATGGCGGCATTTATGACAGCATCCGGATTGTCACGGCGGATAAAAAGAAAATCCCGGCTTCGTTTGGAGAGATCTACGTTTTCCCCCTCATTGATCCGGTGGGCATTTACGATGATATCACTCTGAGCGGCCTGACGGAAAATACGGGTCAGTTTTACAACATTAAAACAGCCGGAACCTATGATATCCTTTAAAACATTTCCGGGGCCCACACTGGGAAGCTGATCCACATCCCCTACCAGAATCAGGCGTGTTCCCACATTGACAGCTCTGAGCAGGGAATGCATCAGACTGATATCTACCATGGACATTTCATCAATAATAATTACATCTGCATCCAGGGGATTCTCCTCATTCCGGTCAAAGCGCATACCTGCTGTGGAATTGCCGGAGGAGGCGTTTGCGGAGCCTGTGGGGCCTGTTATGCCGATGGGAACCAGCTCCAGCATACGGTGAATGGTTCTGGCCTCCCAGCCCGTAGCTTCCGTCATACGTTTGGCTGCACGGCCTGTGGGGGCTCCCAGAAGAATTTCCATGCCCTCGGCTTCAAAATACCGGATAATGGCGTTGATGGTGGTGGTTTTTCCCGTACCGGGGCCTCCGGTAATGACTAAAAGCCCGCTGTTTACCGCCTCATAAACCGCCTGCTCCTGAAGCTCGTCCAGATGAATCTCCTCCTGCTGCCCAAGCTTTAAAAGATTGGCTTTGATTTCCGTTTCCGGAATATTTCCCCGGATGTTAAGATCGTGAAGCATACGGGCCGTGTTCAGCTCCAGATAATAGTAATGGGAAGAGTATATGTGGGGATCGGAAGAAGGGCTTTCGCCTCCGGCAGGGAGCTTTACCACCAGCTTCCGGTCAATCTGCATATCCATCAGATGCTTGTCCATGGTTTCAGGCTCTACATTTAAAAGCTCTGACGCCTGATTAAAAAGCTGGCTTTTGGGCAGGTAGGTGTGGCCGTTTGCAGCTGCCTGTAAAAGCACATACAGGATACCGGCCCTCACCCGGTAATCGGAATCCGTGAAAATTCCTGCCTTCCGGGCGATTTCATCTGCCATCTTAAACCCTACGCCGGGTATGTCATCCGCCAGACGGTAGGGATTTTCTTTTATAATACTGTAAAGCCCCGGACCGTACTTCTGATAAATTTTGGCAGCCAGATTCAGCGTAATTCCGTAACTCTGAAGGAACATCATGGCCTGGCGCATATCCTTTTTTTCCTGAACCTGTTCTCCAATGGACATAGCCATTTTTTCACTGATTCCCTTGATTTCAGACAGGCGTTCCGGTTCTTCCTCCATGATGCGGAAGGTATCTGCCTTAAAGCGGCGGACAATCCGGGCGGCCAGAGCCGCTCCTACACCTCTGATGGCCCCGGAGCCCAGATAGCGCTCCATGGAAGCGGCGTCTTCGGGGTTTTTCAGCTCATAGCTTTCAATCTGAAGCTGATCTCCGTAAACAGGATGCTCCTGTATACGGCCTGTGGCCTGAATCATATCACCCTCTGCGGCATAGGAAACTGTACCCACCATCACAACCTCATCTCCGTCGCTCTGATCGATGACAGTCATAATAGTGTAACCGTTTTCCTCGTTCCGAAATTTGATTTTCTCAATAAATCCTGTAATGGTTGCCATAGTGAAGATACCGCCCTTTGCTTCTGTATGGGATCAGCCCCGTGATGAAAAAGAACCCGGGACTGGTCCGGGTTCTTCTATAATTTTGGCTGCTCCAGACAGCGTGTTTTCCTGTCCTGAGCTGCTGCATTTAGTAATCGTCTCTCTCCTTACCGCCGCCGATTCCCATAGACGCCTCCAGAGCAGAGGTCATGCCGTGAGCAAACTCGATGAACTTACCTGTTCCGATAGCTACAGCTGTAAGAGGATCTTCAGCGATCACTGTGGTGATGCCTGTCTTCTCTTCGATCAGGGCGTCCAGGCCGCTTAAAAGAGAACCGCCGCCTGTCATAACGATACCGCGGTCAAAAATATCCGCTGCCAGCTCCGGCGGAGTCCGCTCCAATACATTGTGTACAGCATCTACGATCTGAAGCGCCGGTTCTCTGAGGGCTTCCAGAGTTTCGTCAGAGCTGACTACAATGGTTTTTGGAAGGCCTGTTACCAGGTTCCGGCCTCTGACCTCCATAGTCAGAACCTCGGGACGGCGGTAGGCAGCTCCGATGTTGATCTTAATCTCCTCGGCTGTACGTTCACCGATCAGAAGATTATGCTTCTTTCTCATATAGCGGACCAGAGCCTCGTCAAAGTCGTCGCCTGCGATCTTGATGGATGTGCTCACAACCGGACCTCCCAGGGAAATAACTGCGATATCTGCCGTACCGCCTCCGATATCAACAATCATATTTCCGCAGGCCTTTCCAATGTCAATGCCGGCTCCGATGGCTGCGGCTACCGGCTCCTCAATGATGGCAACCTCACGGGCTCCTGCCTGATAGGTTGCGTCCTCTACTGCTTTTTTCTCTACCTCAGTGGCACCGCTGGGAATACATACGCTGATGCGGGGCTTTCTTAACGTGCGCTTGCCCACTGCCTTGTTGATGAAATACTTCATCATCTTTTCCGTAATGGTATAATCGGAAATAACGCCCTGGCGCAGAGGACGGACTGCTACAATATTGCCGGGAGTACGTCCGATCATAAGACGGGCTTCCTCTCCAATAGCCATGATCTTATTGGTATCACGGTCAATGGCTACTACTGACGGCTCTTTTAATACAACACCCTTACCCTTGATATATACAAGGATACTGGCTGTTCCTAAGTCGATTCCAATGTCATTTGACATCATTGAAAACATATGAATATTTCCTCCTCATTATCTCCAGGTGCAGTGCGGAAGCGTTCCGCAGGGCAGGCAAAAACAGCCCGGCTCAGTTTTATCTGCGCAAAAGGCTGTGGATCATTGCTTTTTAATTAATACTGTCTAATAGTACCTATTATATACAATATTGTCCAGTTTTCAAAGACTTTTTTTCTTTATTTATTTTCTTTATGCTTTTTTAATACTGTGTACATTTTTTAGACATAATTATTGTTTATGATTAACATTGTTCACCGAGAGGTGGACAGGCCTTTGTTTCAAGTGATTACTTGAAATCACAAAGCTTTTTCATACTCATACCGGGCGGAGTGATCCGTCCGGCCCCCCTAAAATTACATCCCCTCTGTTTATGAACCTGTCCCGTCCGCTTTTGCCGGACGGTTTTTTTGTGCTGT
>CAUCBQ010000064.1 GCA_958441075.1 uncultured Clostridiaceae bacterium
GAGGAGACAGAGCTTACCAGAATCCACAGAAAAGACAGCGGCCTGTCTGACCGGAGAGAGGACAGACGGTACAGGAGAGTAACCGCCCGGCTGGAGGGCTGGAGCCAGGAGATGAGGGGAGCTTCTCTCAATGAGGCCGAAGAGGCATGGCAGTGGATCAGAGAACAGTTTATGGAACGCAGTGACAGCTATGAGGCTCAGAAGGATGGCTGTGCCAAAGCCTTAGAACATGCATTTGACTTTATGGAGACTGCCTTTGGAAACGGTCAGGAAATGGTTATCTTTATCACATCATTAAATACAGGCATTTACAGTATAGAGTTTCTGAAGGAATATGAGTGTGAGCGGTATTATCACTATAATAAAGAGCTGCTCTTTGACGAGCAGGAAGCAGGTGTAAGGGGACTCTTAGAGAGAAGGGCCTGAAAAGGAGGAACTTTGGGGTGGAGCAAAAGAAAAAGATAACAGTGATCACGCTGATTCCCCGTTCCGGCCGGTTTTATGCCGGACAGGTGAAGGAATTGTTTGGAGATCTGGCAGAGGTAACGTATTTCAGTACCGGAGACCGGTCGGTGGAGCAGATCCATCCGGCAGATCTGTATCTGGTTTCTACGGACGCCTTTGAAACTGCGGAGGATGCCGCAAAATATATTCCGCCCCAGGCTCAGGTGGTGGAGATCCAGCTGACCTATCCCAAAGAGGTGATCCGTACCTTAAAAGAGCTTCCGAGGGGGACAAAGGTTCTCTTTGTAAATGTGACCCGTCAGATGGCAAGGGAAGCAGTGACCCAGTTGGAACAGCTGGGGGTAAACCAGCTGTATTTCGTGCCCTTTGGAGCGGACGGTACTGAGAATCCGGGATGGAGAAAGGAAAATATAGGCATTGCAGTGACGCCGGATGAGCTGTCCTTTGTACCGGAGGGGATAAAGCAGGTGATCAATATCGGTCATCGCCCCTGTACGCCTGCTACCATGATTGAGGCGGCCCTGCGGCTGGGACATGAGGAGCTTTTGGAGGGAAAGGCGTTTCAGGGCTATATGCGTTCTGTGGCGGCGGAAAATTACAGCTTTGAGCATATGTTTGACCGTTCACGGAGGCTGGAAAGCCGTTATGAGCTTCTGATTGAAATTCTGGATGAAGGAATGATTGGTGTAAATGAACATGGCGAGGTTATTGCCTGTAATCAGAAAGCGGCAGATATTACAGGGTGCCGCCCAAAGCAGGCGATTAGACGGCCTGCGGAAATGGTATTTCCCTATATACCCTTTGGAGCCTGTCTGCGGTATCAGAAGAAGGAACCGCCGCGGCTGATCCGAATTGGTTCCGCCAACATCAATCTGTCTGTGGTTCCGGTCATCCGGGCAGGCGAGTGTCTGGGAGCATTCGCATCCCTTCAGCGTTTTAATGAACTGGAAAAACGCCAGAATGAGCTTAGGGGACAGCTGCTGCGGAAGGGATATCTGGCAAAATATCGTTTTGAGGATGTGGTAGGCTGTTCCGAAGCTATTGAGCGCACCAGAGATATTTTGAGGAAAATGGCTGAGGCTGAGTCGCCGGTTCTTCTCATCGGTGAAACGGGTACGGGAAAGGAGCTTTTTGCCCATGCAGTCCATCTGGCTTCCAGAAGGAGTGATGGGCCATTTGTTGCAATTAATGTGGCTGCCATGCCGGAAAATCTGCTGGAAAGCGAGCTTTTCGGTTATGAAGAAGGCGCCTTTACCGGAGCGAAAAAGGGAGGAAGGCCGGGCCTGTTTGAGTTTGCTCATCAGGGAACCCTGTTTCTGGATGAGGTTGAGGGAATGAGTCCTGCCATGCAGGTAAAGCTTCTGAGAGTACTTCAGGAGCAGGAGGTTATGAGGGTAGGCGGCAATCAGATCATTCATGTGGACGTGCGGATTGTGGCAGCTACTAACGAGGCTCTGGAAGAACGGGTGGAAAAGGGCAGCTTTCGAAGAGATCTTTATTACCGTTTAAATGCGCTTCCTGCCCTTATTCCTCCTCTCAGGGAAAGAGGGGACGATATTTTTCTGCTGATTGATTATTTCCGGAAACAGGCCGGAGGTACATTTGAGCTTTCAAAAGAAGTGCATGAGATGTTTGTAAGCTACCGCTGGCCGGGCAACATACGAGAGCTGGCAAATGTAGTGGAGTATCTGTGTTTTACGGGGAAAAAGGTGATTGCTCCTGAGGATCTGCCTGTGACATTTATCCGGTCGGCGGAACGGCCGGAAAACAGAAGACAGTCTCAGAGATGCGAAAAAGAGATACGGGAAGAAAAGGAGTATTTCTTTGAAGCGGAGGAAAAGGATGAGGTGTTCTGGTTTGTTCTGGGCAGGCTTTATGAGGCAGGCGCAAAGGGACAGATGGTGGGCAGGGAATACCTTTTAAAAGAGGCTAAAGAGCGTCATCTGCCTGTATCCCAGCATGAGATCCGCCGGACTTTAGAACGTCTTTCAAATCTGGGCCTGGTAAGGGTGACCAGAGGCCGGGGCGGCAGCAGAATCACCCCGGAAGGCTGGGAAATGTGGGAACGGTTAGGTGGGAGTATAACCATTTAGACCATTTAAACCATAATAATCAAGGACAAATGGTTAAATAACCAGTTGAGACTTTGGAATATAATGGAAAACCATGTAAATTCGTTGTTTTGAAAATTGGCATGATTTTTGCTGTATATTATAGTAACTGTGTAAGATGCAGTAGAATAACAGATCGGAGAGTTGGCTATGAAGTATGATTTTGATCAGGTGGTGGACCGCAGTAAAAACCGCTCAGCCAAGTACGATGAGCGGAAGAAGAAATTCGGCAGGGAGGATGTAATTCCTCTGTGGGTCGCAGACATGGATTTTAAAACCGCCCAGCCTGTGATCGACGCCATGAAGGCCAGGGCAGAGGAAGGGATCTGGGGATATACATCCAGGCCGGATTCCTATTTCGATGCAGTGTGCAGCTGGCAGAAACGCCGCAATGGCTGGGAGATTGACCGCTCCATGTTAAGCTTCAGCGTAGGCGTGGTGCCTTCTTTATCCTCTATGGTATTCGTGTTTACAGAACCGGGGGATAAGGTTCTGATCCAGACGCCGGTATATTCGGAGTTCTATGATGTTACAGAGAGCTGGGGCCGTGAGGTCATTGAAAATCCTATAGTGGAAAAAGACGGTGTGTGGTCTGTGGATTTTGAAGATTTTGAGAAAAAGGCAAAGGAAGCAAAGATTTTTTTCCTGTGCAGTCCCCACAATCCTCTGGGAATTGTCTGGACCAGAGAAGAGCTTACAAGAATGTGTCAGATCTGTATTGCCAACGATGTGCTTATCGTATCGGACGAGATCCATTCAGACCTGATTTTCCATGGAAAGCAGCATATTCCCACAGCAACCCTTTCGCCGGAGATTGCTTCCCATGTGATTACCTGTATTTCCGGCACAAAGACCTTTAATCTGGCAGGCCTGCAGGCTTCAGCGGTTGTATTTCCAAATATGGAACTGAAAAAACGGTTTGATAAGTTCTGGTTTAATCTGGATATTCACCGGAATAATGCCTTCAGTTCCATTGCCATGGAAACTGCCTTTAACGAGGGAGAGGAGTGGCTGGAGCAGCTTCTTGTCTACATTGACGGCAATTTTGAGCTGATCCGCAGCTTCTGTGCGGAAAATATTCCTCAGATTCGTCCTAATGTACCGGATGCTACCTATCTGGTATGGCTGGACTGCCGGGGACTGGAAATGGAAAATGAGGAGCTGCGCCGCTTTATGATTGAGGAGGCAGGGCTGGGATTAAATGAAGGCTGGTCCTTTGGCAGGAGCCTGTCCGGCTATATGCGCCTTAATGCGGCCTGTCCCAGAAGCGTCATAGAGAAGGCTTTAAAGCAGCTTAAAGAGGCGGTAGAGGCAGTGAAAAACTGATATCTGTGAAGCTGTATAAATTGGAGGGAAAGAAAATGACAAAAGAGAAACAGAAAAAGGGGTTTATACTTCGTGCGCTGGATACAGTAGAGCGAGTGGGAAACGGTCTGCCTAATCCGGCGACTATCTTCCTGATTCTTACGGCAGTGGTAATCGTGCTGTCTGCTATCTGTGCGGCCTGCGGCGTTACGGTTACTTATGATTATCTGGACAGCGCAAGCGGAGAGATCAGCCAGAAGACGGTTGCGGCGGTAAGTCTTCTTGCGCCGGACAGTATCCGCCATATGGTAACAACAGTTGTAAATAATTTTACCAGTTTCTTTGCTCTGGGAACCGTATTTACCATTATGATCGGTGTGGGCGTTGCTGACGGAACCGGCTTTATGTCCGCGCTTCTGCGCAAAATAGCTGCTTCCACGCCAAAGACATTTGTGACGGCAGTAGTGGTATTTTTGGGAATCATGTCCAATATTGCATCCTCTACCGGTTATGTGGTGCTGGTTCCTCTGGGCGCAGTGCTTTTCATGGCCTTTGGCCGTCACCCCATCGCAGGTTTGGCTGCGGCCTTTGCGGGTGTTTCTGGCGGATGGAGCGCTAACCTGTTAATCGGAACCAATGATCCCATGTTTGCAGGTATGTCCACTCAGGCAGCTCAGATGATTGACCCCGGATATACGGTTCTTCCTGTATGCAACTGGTATTTCATGGTAGCATCTACGTTTCTGATTACAGCTATCGGTACCTTTGTAACAGATAAGATTGTTGAGCCACGTCTGTCTCCCTATGTTCCGGATGCTTCAGAGATGGTTCAGGATATCGGTGAGAACGAGAAGCGGGGAATGCGCTGGGCAGGAATTACGGCCTTAGCCTACATTATCTTTATGGCAGTTCTGGTTGTACCTGAAAACGGCCTTTTAAGAAATCCGGAAACTCACGGATTTTTAACCTCTCCATTTATGAGCGGTATCATTTTCTTTATGATGCTTCTCTTCCTGCTTCCGGGTCTTGCATATGGTATCGGGGCCGGTGTGATTAAAAATGATAAGGACGTAGTTGCTCTGATGAATAAGACCATCAGCGGTCTTGCAAGCTTTATGGTGCTGATCTTCTTTGCCGCTCAGTTTACAGCCTGCTTTAACTACTCAAATCTTGGCACAATTATCTCTGTATCCGGAGCTAATTTCCTGGAGTCTGTAGGCTTTACGGGTATTCCGCTGCTGGTATGCTTTATTGTTTTAACCGCTTTTATCAATATTTTTATTGCGGTGGATTCAGCAAAATGGGCCATCATGGCGCCGATTTTCGTTCCCATGTTCATGCGTCTGGGCTTTTCACCGGAGCTGACTCAGGTTGCATACCGAATCGGAGATTCCAGTACGAATATTATTGCTCCTCTGATGCCCTTCTTCGTATTAACGGTAGCGTTTTTCCAGAAGTATGATAAGAAGGCGGGAATCGGCAGCGTGATTTCCACTATGCTTCCCTACTCCCTGTGCTTCCTCATCGGCTGGATCATTATGTTTATAATCTGGTATCTTTTAGGTCTGCCTTTAGGACCAGGTGCACCTTTAGTTTATTAATAAAAATAGAGGGGGATTTCAGATGATGCAGCCCAAAGAAGGCAGGATAAAAGAACTGCTGAAGCAGCAGGGAATTGACGGGGCTATCGTGTCCTCGCCGGAAAATTTTCACTATGTAACAGGCTTTGGAGGCCATCAGCATACCGTATCCAGACAGCCGGGCTTTACACTGGCTGTGATGCGGGCTGACGATACGGTTCCCACTCATATTACCACCATGGATTTTGAGGCGGAAACCTTCCGCAGAAAGGCTGCGGGAAAGGGGTTTGTGGTGGACTGCTATGATACCTGGGTAGGCCTTAAAACCTGGCCGGAGATCGCAGAGGGGGCAGTAGTTCCTGATCCGGAGAGAATGCTCAGCTCCAGAGATAAACTGGAAAAGTTTGTAAGGGAATGTGATCTGGCAGACAGACGGATCGGCGTTGAGCTGGATTATCTTCCTGTTCCCTATTACCAGATGCTCTGTGAAATGTTTCCGGAAGCAGAATTTGTAAATATTTCCGATCTGTTTGTCTATGCCAGAAGTGTAAAGACAGCAGAGGAAATCGAAATGTTCCGCCGTCTCTGCCGGATTGCAGATCATGGCTTTACGGAGGTCAGCAAAATGGTGGGAATAGGAATTACAGAGAGGGAAATGGTTTCCTGTTTCCGGGAGGATGTAATCAAATCCGGTTTTTGTGTTCCAAGCTCCTGGTCCATGTTTTCCACAGGGCCGGCCGGAGCCAGACTGACTCTTCCGGAGGATGGAGTGGTTAAGCCAGGTCATGTGGTGAAATTTGATGCAGGTGTGAATGCGGAGTTTGATTTTTATACCACAGACACCTCCAGAGCCTGGTGCATGGAGGGAACAGATCCGGCCCTCCTGAAATTGAAGGAACGTCTTTATGAAGGACAGCGGCGTATGATTGCCACAGCCAGACCGGGAGTTCCCATTAATGAGCTGTATCATGCAGCCTATGATTATGTGAAGGAGAAATTCCCCTGTTACCGGAGAGGCCATCAGGGGCATTCCATCAGCATGGGGCCGGCTACAGCGGAAGCGCCCTATATCAACGCGTCGACCACAAGGCCTCTGGAGGCAGGTATGGTGCTGGCTATGGAAGTTCCCTGTTATATTGACGGAGTCAATGGGTTTAATATTGAGGATATGGTGCTGATCACTGAAAACGGGTGCGAGGTACTGACGCCGGGAACTCCGCATTTTTTATAAGCAAATAAGATTGTACAGAAGCCCTGCCGGATGACAGGGCTTGCTGTGCACTTAAAGATTATGATAGAAGGAGGTATTTTACTATGAAAGTACTGATTGTAGGAGGCGTAGCAGGAGGAGCAGGCACAGCGGCCAGACTCCGCAGAAATGACGAGAGCGCACAGATTATCATGTTTGAGCGGGGACAGTATATTTCCTATGCAAACTGCGGTCTTCCCTATTATGTAGGCGGAGTGATTACGGACAAGGGCGCGCTGCAGCTGCAGACGCCGGAGCGCTTCCATCAGAGATTTAATGTGGACGTGAGGACAGAGAGCGAGGTTTTGTCTGTGGATACGGCAAATAAGACGGTGACAGTGCGTCATGGGGAGGAAACCTATGAGGAAAGCTATGACCGTCTTGTGCTGTCTCCCGGTGCATCCCCTATTCGTCCTGCAATTCCGGGAATCGAAGAAAATAAGGTGTTTACCCTGAGAAATATTCCCGATACCTACAGAATCTATGACCATATAAAGGAGGCGGCTCCCAGAACCTGTGCAGTGATCGGAGCAGGCTTTATCGGTCTGGAAATGGCGGAAAACCTGGCAGAACGGGGCGTCCATGTAACCGTTGTGGAGGGCGCTTCCCATGTGATGCCTCCTATTGATATGGACATGGCTCATCAGGTGCATAATTATATCAGGGCTCAGGGTATTGATTTGTATCTGGGACAGACCTGTACGGCTATGGATAAAGAGGGTGTGATCTTAAAGGACGGAAGGAAAATTCCGGCTGATATGGTGATTTTAAGCATTGGAGTCCGTCCGGATACGGGCTTTTTAAAGAACAGCGGAGTTGAACTGGGGGCCAGAGGAGAGATTCTGGTGAATTCCTATATGGAAACCAGTGCGCCGGATGTGTATGCGCTGGGTGATGCAGTCAGTGTGCGCCATGTTGTAAGCGGAAAGCAGGTACTGATTCCTCTGGCTTCTCCTGCCAACAAGCAGGGCCGTATTGTGGGAGATAATCTCTGCGGAAGAAAGACTGCTTATAAGGGCAGCCAGGGTACTTCCATCATGAAATTTTTCGGACTGACAGTAGCGGTTACAGGCGAAAAGGAAGAAAGCCTGCGGGCTCAGGGCCGTGCCTTTAAAAAGGTAATTACCACCTCTGCTTCTCAGGCCGGATATTATCCCGGCGGCGAGATGATGACGGTAAAGACGCTGTTTGAGCCGGATACGGGCCGTATTCTGGGCGCGCAGATTGTAGGCGGAAAGGGCGTGGACAAGCGCATTGACGATATGGCAAATGCAGTCCGTTTCGGTCTTACAGGCTTTGACCTGCAGGAAATGGAGCTGGCCTATGCCCCGCCCTTCTCGTCGGCAAAGGACCCGGTGAATATGGCAGGATATGTGATTGGAAATGTGATCGAGGGCCTTATGAAGCCTTTCTATGTGGAAGATCTGGATCAGATCCCTGAAGGAGCCCTGCGTCTGGACGTGCGGACCCCGGAGGAGTACCAGAGGGGCATGATTCCCGGATTTATCAATATTCCTCTGGATTCTTTAAGGGAGCGCATGGGCGAGCTTGATAAGGAAAAGGATATATATATCACCTGCCAGATCGGTTTAAGAGGTTATCTGGCTCAGAGAATACTGGCTCAGGCCGGATTTAAGACCTGGAATTTAAGCGGCGGCTACAGGCTTTATGAGATGGCAGAGAAGGATGAAGCGGCTATGGCTGCAGTGGCCGGTATGTGTACGGAGTGCGGAAAGGAACTGTAATAAAGTATTGACGCAGAATGTGTGTTGCGGTAGGCTTGTAGTGAAACACATTCTGCGTTTTTTTGATTGGATGATCAATCGGGATGAGGAGGCCGAACATGAAAATTACCTATATTCATCACAGCAGTTTTCTCGTGGAAATGGAGCAGACTGCGCTGCTGTTTGATTATTTTGAGGGAGAGATTCCCGAAATCCGGGAAGATCAGCTGCTGATTGTGTTTGCCAGCCATCGTCATGGGGACCACTTTTCACCCGGAATTTTTGAATTGGCAGAAAGTCATCCCAAAATCTGGTTTGTCCTTTCGGATGATATCTGGAGAAGAAGGGTTCCTGAGGAATTTCTGTGCCGAACCAGTTTTTTAGGGCCGGGAGAGGAATTTTCTTTCCAGAAGGAAACCGGAGAAAATGTGCCTGTAACGGTAAAAGCCTTTAAGTCCACAGATGAGGGAGTAGCCTTTCTGGTTGAGGCGGAGGGAAAGGTGCTTTATCATGCCGGAGATTTGAATAACTGGGTATGGGAGGGCGAACCGGAGGAAGACAACCGCCGGATGAGCGAAGCATTTCACCGGGAGCTTCAGGCAGTAGCCGAAAACCATATTGATGTGGCCTTTATGCTGCTGGACCCCCGGCAGGAAAAGGATTTTTACCGGGGAATGGACGATTTTATGCGTATGGCAGGCGCAGATATTGTATTTCCCATGCACTTCTGGGGAGACTTTGGCGTGACAGAGCGTTTTAAGGCCCTTCCCTGTGCGGCTGATTACGGAAACAGGATTGTGGAAATTCACTGTCAGGGAGAATGCTTTCAGGTATAATGAATTGTAAAAAGAGAAAGGAAGAAACAGGTATATGATACTTATTAAGGGAAGCCGGGTGCTGGACCCCGCTGGAAAGACAGACAGCAGAGCAGATCTTGTAATTGAGGATGGAATCATCAGAGAAATCTGCCCTCCGGATAGTATGGGAGGAAGAACGGAGGCAGAGTATGAGCAGATCATTGACGGAACCGGCCTGGTGACTGCGCCGGGTCTGGTAGACGTTCATGTGCATTTCAGAGATCCGGGTCTGACCTATAAGGAGGATATCCATACAGGAGCAGCCGCAGCCGCAAAGGGAGGCTTTACTACGGTGGTCTGCATGGCAAATACAAAGCCGTTGGTTGATAATGAAGAAACCCTGCGCTATGTTCTGGAGGAGGGCAAAAAGACGGGAATCCATGTGCTCAGCTGCGCTGCTGTGTCAAAGGGCTTTAAGGGAGAAGAACTGACAGATATGGAGGGGCTGCTGGCTGCGGGAGCCGCCGGATTTACGGATGACGGAATCCCCTTAATGGATGGTCCCTTTGTGCTGAAGGCTATGGAGGAAGCCGCCAGACTGGATACGGTGATCAGCTTTCATGAGGAGGATAAAGCATTTATCCGTGAAAACGGCATTAACCATGGGGCTGTATCCGATCAGCTGGGAATTTACGGTTCCCCTTCCCTGGCAGAGGATTCGCTGGTGGCAAGGGACTGTATGATTGCGCTGGAAACAGGAGCCAGGATCGATGTGCAGCATATCAGCTCCGGATATTCCGTGGAACTGGTGCGCCTGGCAAAGAAGCTGGGGGCAGATGTGTGGGCAGAGGTAACGCCTCACCACTTTACGCTTACAGAGGAGGCTGTGCTGGAGCATGGAACCCTTGCGAAGATGAATCCGCCTCTGCGCACAGAGCTGGACCGTCAGATGCTCATTGAAGGCTTAAAGGACGGAACTATTGATCTGATTGCTACAGACCATGCGCCCCACAGCAGGGAAGAAAAGGATAAGCCTCTTACAGAGGCGCCAAGCGGTATTATCGGTCTGGAAACAGCCCTTTCTCTTGGAATTGAGCAGCTGGTAAAGCCGGGGCATTTAAGCCTGCTGCAGCTGATGGAAAAGATGAGCTTAAATCCCGCCAGACTATATAAGCTGGACTGCGGTTATATCCGACAGGGTGCTCCGGCTGACCTTGTTATTTTTAATGAAAATGAGACCTGGACAGCAGATGCGTTTGCTTCAAAAGCATCCAACAGCCCATTCCTGGGCCGCAGGATGACAGGAAAGGTGAAGTATACCATCTGTGCAGGGAAAGTAGTATATCAGGATTAACACAGAGAAAATAATCAGCAGGCTGTGCGAATCCGGAATTATCTGTGAATATACATTCTGGTCATTTCGGATTCGCCGTCGCCCTGAACCATACATAAAAATTCCCATCCATATCGTTCATAGAAACAGGTATGGTCTGTAATCAGGTAAAGGGGTGAAATTCCCTTAGACCGCATATCTGTTACAACCATATCAAGCAAACGGCCTGCGATTCCCTGACAGCGATAGTCTGTTTCGGTATATACGGCACACACATTGGGCGCAAGGTCTTTTCTGTTGTGAAAATCATTCTCAATGACTCCAAGTCCCCCGATAATGCGTTCTTCATCCAGACAAAGATACCATCCATATTCCGTTTCTCCGTTAAGATATGCGTCCATGCATTCAAGATACGCTTCCTGCGGAATGTTCCACTTGCTGTGAAACCATGCGGCAGCCGGTTCTTTTAATTCGGGGTTTTGTCTTAAAGTAATATAAGTGTATTTGTTCATTGGTTTCTCCTACTACAATATATTTATGGTTAATATCCCTTACAGCCAGTAAGGAATT
>CAUCBQ010000065.1 GCA_958441075.1 uncultured Clostridiaceae bacterium
TATTATGGAATGATTTTTAGGGTAACACAATCCGTCGAATTATTTTGCGCTTACTTTATATCTACAGCTTCCAGATATCCCGGTTGTATTCCTCAATGGTTCGGTCAGAGGAGAAATAACCGGCTCTGCTGATATTTACCAGCATTTTCTTTGCCCAGGAGGCACGGTTCTCATAATCAGAGAATGCTTTTTCCTTTGTACGGCAGTAAGCGGCAAAATCCGGGAAGGTCATAAACCAGTCTTTATTTAAAAGTTCATTATAAAGGCGTTCCAGATTTTCCCTGTCACCCACAGAGAGCATTTGTTTGCTGATAATAAAGTCTACGGCTTCCTTTAAAACAGGAGAATTTTCATAGTAGGACCTGGAATTGTAATCCCCTCGCTTATAGCGGCGGATGACCGTATCGCTGGAGTCGCCGAAGATGTAAATGTTGGAATCTCCTACCAGCTCATGGATTTCCACGTTGGCTCCGTCATCCGTTCCAAGGGTTACGGCTCCGTTTAACATAAATTTCATATTTCCGGTGCCGCTGGCTTCCTTGGAGGCCAGAGAGATCTGCTCAGAGATGTCGCAGGCCGGAATCAGCTTTTCTGCCAGAGTTACATTGTAGTTATTTACCATTACCACATTTAAGTAGGGGCGTACCTGAGGGTCATTCTTTATAATCTGCTGCAGGCAGAGGATCAGGTGGATGATGTCCTTGGCAATCACATAGGCAGGCGCAGCCTTTGCGCCGAAGATTGCGGTGATGGGAGTGGTTGGTTTATGGCCTTTCTTGATTTCCAGATATTTGTGAATCAGATACAGGGCGTTTAGCTGCTGGCGTTTGTATTCGTGAAGGCGTTTGATCTGGATATCGAAAATAGAGGTTGGATCGATCTCAATTTCCTGGGTTTCTTTTAAATACTGCGCCAGCTCAGCCTTTTTCTGATCCTTAATGGAAAGGAGGCGGTACAGGTGCTTCAGATTTCCCAGGATTTCTGGCCGGTCCAGTTTTTTCAGCTCATCTGCGTCTGTTTTATAGCCCTCTCCGATAAAACCGGTGATAAAGTCAGCCAGCTGAGGATTGCAGTGAAGCAGCCAGCGGCGGAAGGTGATGCCGTTGGTCTTGTTATTGAATTTTTCAGGATAGATTTTGTAAAAATGATTCAGCTCTGTTTCCTTCAAAATATCTGTGTGGAGGGCCGCAACTCCGTTTACGCTGAAACCGTAGTGGATATCAATGTGGGCCATGTGAATCCGGTCCTCTTTGTCAATGATATAGACGGAAGGATCTTCAAATTTACGGCGTACCTTGTCATCCAGAACTTCCATAATGGGGATCAGCTGGGGTACTGCCTCTTTGAAAAATTCCATGGGCCAGGTTTCCAGAGCCTCAGCCAGAATGGTGTGATTCGTATAGGCGCAGGTCCGGCTGACAATATCAATCGCATCATCCATTTCCATTCCGTGCTCTGTGGTCAGCAGACGGATCAGTTCCGGGATGACCATAGTAGGATGGGTGTCGTTGATCTGGATTACGGCATAGTCCGGAAGATCGTAGAAATTGGAGCCTCTTGCAGCGGCTTCTTCCAGAATCAGTCTGGCAGCGTTGCTTACCATGAAATACTGCTGATAGATGCGCAGGATTCGTCCCTCTTTGTCGCTGTCATCCGGATAAAGGAAGAGGGTCAGGTTTTTTGCCACATCCTTTTTATCAAAGGAAATGCCATCCTCTACAATGGATTCGTCGGCAGATTCCACATCGAACAGGTGAAGGCGGTTAGTGCGTCCATGGTAGCCTGTTACCTCGATATCATACATACGGGAGGTAAGGGTAAAGCCCTTATAGGGAATCCGGTAGGTTACATCTGTTTTTGTAAGCCAGGAGGTGCTTTCGATCCATGGATTGGGAACCTCCTCCTGCTTATTATTTTTAAAGAGCTGTTTAAAAAGTCCGAAGTGATAATTCAGCCCGATTCCGTCTCCGTTTAAGCCCAGAGTAGCAATGGAATCCAAAAAGCAGGCTGCCAGCCGTCCGAGACCGCCGTTGCCCAGAGAGGGCTCAGGTTCTGTTTCCTCGATTGCTGCCAGAGATTTTCCGTTTTCTGCCAGAATTGCTTTTACATCATCATAAAGCCCCAGATTGATCAGGTTATTAGAAAGGAGCTTTCCAATGAGAAATTCGGCGGAGATGTAGTACAGCTTTTTCTTTCCGTGGTTTTCTTCCTTTTTCCGGGCTTCCTGCTGGGAAATGATGAGGAGGGCTGTATAGAGTTCTTTATCGGTGCAGTCTGCAATTGCTCTGGGGCAGGCAGAATGCAGGGCTGTTTCCAGTTCTTTTTTTGTCATATCAGATATTCCTTTCTGTGTACTGCAAAAGTTTTATACATTGGTGTTATTTTATCAGGGCTTCTGGGAAAAATCTTGCAGAATGATGGGATAATATAGTACAATACGATCAAAAGGAGGAGAAGGTCTATATGGAGGAAAATGAAAACACTAGGCAGGAAGAGTACCATGAAACCAAAAAACATGGACTGCGTGACTTTCCTTTTAATATTTATCCCTGCTCTATTCCGGGAGATTTTCGCAATGTAGCCCTTCATTGGCATGAGGAAATGGAGATTATTTCCATTAAAAAGGGACGTGGAACGGTTGTGGCAGACCGAACGGTTTATGAAGTGGAGGAGGGGGATGTGATGGGAATATTTCCGGGACAACTTCATGCGATTTACGGGCTTGGGGAGCAGAGGATGGATTACGAAAATATCATTTTCAGTTTATCTCTTCTTATGGGAGCCGGGAAGGATTTATGCACAGAACGTTTTCTTATGCCCCTTGCCGGAGAACAGGTGAGTGAGCCGTTTTTTATCCGGAAGGGAATGAATGGGTATGAGGAGTTTGCCGGATGTATTCTGGCTTTGGACAGGGTGTCCAAAGAACGGGGGGCAGGGTATCAGCTGGCAGTAAAGGGGCAGCTTTATATCTTTCTTTATCTGGCGTTTCAGTCAGGGCTGACACTTGGGGAAAAAAGACCAGGACGGGCCAGAGAGAGAATCAAGCAGGTGCTGGGATACATTGAGGAGCATTATGGGGAACCTCTTGATATATGTCAGGCTGCAGATATGTGCTTTTACAGCCAGTCTCATTTTATGAAGTATTTCAAACAGTATACAGGCAAATCTTTTGTGAACTATTTAAATGATTACCGTCTTTCCAGAGCCGGGGGATTTTTGAGAACTACACAGGATACGGTGACGGAGATTGCAGGCAGGTGCGGCTTTGATAATCTGTCCTATTTTAACCGTCTGTTCCGCAGGAAATACGGCATGACGCCGGGGGAGTACCGGCAGGCTTAAAGGCATCCGGGAATCGGAAAACGATTGCTTTTGCCCTTGTATTTCCGTATAATATGTGCGTATGACAGTAAAATTAAGGGGGATATTTTATGCGTGAATGTGGAATTTTGCTTCCGGTGGCAAGTCTGCCGTCCCGGTACGGCATCGGCGCCTTTTCAAAGGAAGCTTATGAATGGATAGACAGTCTGAAGGCGGCGGGCCAGGGCTTTTGGCAGGTACTTCCTTTTGGGCCTACCGGTTATGGGGATTCACCCTATCAGTCTTTTTCCGCTTTTGCGGGAAATCCGTATTTTATTGATTTGGAACAGCTGATCCAGGAAGGGCTGCTGACAAAGGGAGAGTGTGACCGGGCAGATTTTGGGACTTCTAAACGCTATATTTCTTATGAACAGATATACCGGGAACGCTTTTTGCTGCTGAAAAAGGCATATGGGCGGTGGAAGGCCGGATTAGCAGACGGGGAAGGAAAAGGCCGGGAAAAGGATGCCATAGAACAGGTTCACGGGCTGGCCCGCAGAATCCTTGGGCCGGAAACCAGGGAATACTGTTTTTATATGGCCCTGAAGGATCATTTTCAGTCAAAAAGCTGGAATCTGTGGGACAGGGAAATCCGCCTTCGGGAGCCGGAGGCCATGAAAGCCTGCCGCAGCCTTCTGACAGATGAGATCGGATTTTACGAGTTTCAGCAGATAAAGTTTGAAGAGCAGTGGCAGGCATTGAAGGCCTATGCCAATGAACAGGGGATTCGGATTATCGGTGATATCCCGATTTATGTGGCCTTTGACGGAGCGGACAGCTGGTGTCATCCGGAGCTGTTTCAGTTTGATGAGGAAAATCTTCCAAAGGCAGTGGCGGGCTGTCCGCCGGACGCCTTTTCTGAGACAGGACAGCTTTGGGGAAATCCCCTTTATGACTGGGGATATCATGAGAAAACAGGGTATGAATGGTGGATTCAGCGGATGGAATACAGCCTTCGTATGTATGATGTAGTCCGGGTGGATCATTTCAGAGGTTTTGAATCTTATTATTCGATTCCCTACGGCAGTGAGACGGCGGAGTTCGGCCACTGGGAAAAAGGGCCGGGAATAGCCCTGTTTCAGGCATTGGAGGCCCATTTCGGAGATGAACTTCCGGTGATTGCGGAGGATCTGGGTTTTCTCACGCCTGAGGTCTATAAGCTTTTGGAGGAAACCGGTTTTCCGGGAATGAAGGTTTTGGAGTTTGCCTTTGACGATTCAGAGGAAAGCGGCTATCTGCCTCATAATTACAGCGAAAACTGTGTGGTTTATACGGGAACCCATGACAATGATACGCTGGTGGGCTGGTTTGAGGCCATGAGTAAAAAGAATCGCAGCTTTGCCAGAGAGTATGCCGGCAGCCGCCGGGTTCCCAAACGGGAGCTCCACTGGCAGTTTATCCGTCTGGCTCTGTCCTGTCCTGCCAGACTGGCAGTGATTCCCATTCAGGATTATCTGGGGCTTGGCACAGAAGCGCGGATCAATGAGCCGTCTACATTGGGAAAAAACTGGAAATGGAGGCTGCTTCCAGGAGAAGTAGATAAGGTTTTGATTGAAAAATGCCGCAGGCTGGCAAAGATTTACGGCAGACTGGCAAAGAACAGCTGATTTAATAAAAT
Organism: uncultured Clostridiaceae bacterium; assembly: GCA_958441075.1. Taxonomy (GTDB): domain Bacteria; phylum Bacillota; class Clostridia; order Lachnospirales; family Lachnospiraceae; genus Enterocloster. Next base: position 4,979 of record CAUCBQ010000065.1, read on the forward strand.
CTTTTGATTATAGTTTGTAAAAATTCATGCATTCTGGTTCATTTTCTGATAAAATAGAAGTGAGAATAATCAGGAGGTGGCGGCTATGAAGAAAATTGCAGGTGCAGGAATCATAAAGTTTTGTAACAGACGGAATCGTTTTGTTTTAGGAGCAGCAGCGGGCCTTATTCTGGCGGCAGCCCTTCCTTTTGGAGCCTGGGGAGCGGAAAAGGGCTGGCAGACTGTGGACGGAGCAGAGCGCTATGTGGATGAAGCAGGCGGGATTGTTACCGAACAGTGGAGAAAACGGGACGGAAACTCCTATTATCTGGATGAAACAGGTCAGATTGTAAAGGATGCCTGGATTAAGGAAACGTGGCATGTGGACGAAACGGGTGCTATGGAAAAAAATGTCTGGATCTATGAGGACGGTTCTTCTCAGATGGCAGAGGGCTGGTACTACCTGGGCCCCAGCGGTAAGGCGGAAAAGAATGACTGGAAAAAACTGGGAGAAGCCCGGTACAGCTTTGACGGTCAGGGACGGATGCGTACAGGCTGGTATTATGAAAACGGCGATATATATTATCTGGGAAATGAAAATCAGGGCTATACACAGAGCGGCTGGCTTTATCTGGAAAGTGACGGTGTGAATCGGCCAGAACAGGGGACTGTTTCCAAAGAGCTTTCTCCGGGAGAACCGGGCGGACAGTGGTACTATTTCAATTCTTCGGGAAAAGCCAGACGGGCAGAAGAAGGCTCATATAAGGAAAGTGAGATTGACGGACATCGGTATTATTTTGATGTGAACGGCGTTATGGCTACAGGCTGGCATTGTGTGAAGGAACAGGCAAAGCCGGGAGACGGAACCGGAATCAGCCGTTTTGTATATCTGGGCGGAAAAGAGGAAGGAATGCTTAAAAATCAGTGGCTGGAAACAAAGGAACGGCCCTGGGACAGCCCTGAGTGGGAGCAGGCATTATCGAAGGAAGCCCGCCGTGCAAAAAATGCTTCAGAGGCTGAAATGACAAAGGAAGAGGGAGCGCGCCGCTTTTATCTGCAGCATGACGGTACCCCTGTATTTCTGTCAGCAGATGCGGTTCAGATATGGGATGCAGTGGCAAAGCTGGACGGGGCATATTATTTCTTTGATTCCTATGGTGTACAGCAGAGCGGGCTGATCCGGATGACTTCCGGAGGAAGAACGGAAACAGCGTGGTTTGATCCGGGACGTGATGGTGCTCTTTTGACAGGCCGTGCTCAGGACGTCAAAGATAAAAACGGTAAAACATTTACCTTTTGTGCAGAAACCTCAGGTTCCTTAAAGGGAACAGGTGTAAATGGAGAAAAGGAAGGTTTTCTTTACTATAATGGTCTTCTTGCGGCTGCTCCTGAGGGAAGCGGCTATGCATCCTTTAAGGTCGGGGAGAAGATCTGGCTGACAGATGAGAAGGGACGGATTCAGTCGGAAGACGGGAAGGCAAGGGCAGCGGTGACAGCCCTTCCGGCTGCCGGATGGAAACTTTCGTATGTGAGATAAAGAGGTTGCCAAACCAACCCCCATCTGCTATACTTGATACACAAAAAATACAGGTATATCCGGCAGGAGCCGTCCATTGCGGCGGCTCTTTCCAGTTTCTGGAATACCCGGAAATGAGGAGACCCCGACTGCAGACAGCCGGGGTAATTATGAAAAATCTATGTGCAATTCTACTAGTAACCGATACAAAAAGCACCATTTGTTTATGTAAAAAGTATATGAAAAGATTGTGAACGAATTGTGAATCAAATGTAAATAGATTATGAATCATGGGGATTGGAAAAAGTCCCCAGCGTAAAGAGGGAACAAAAATGGATCAGGGATTAAAAAGAAAAACACTGGTGATCGGTCACAGAAATCCGGATACGGATTCCATCTGCTCGGCCGTATGCTATGCAAATCTGAAACGGGCAGTAACAGGAGAGGACTACATTCCTGCCAGAGCGGGCCATGTTAATGGAGAAACAGGTTTCGTGCTGGATTATTTTGGTGTGGAAGAGCCTGTGCTGGTGGAGGATGTGCGGACTCAGGTCCGCGATATTGAGATTCGAAAGACAAAGGGCGTTGCGGACAATATTTCCTTAAAGCGGGCCTGGAATATCATGCAGGAAAATAATGTAGTCACCATTCCGGCAGTGCGGGAGGACGGCACTTTGGAGGGACTGATTACGGTGGGTGATATTACAAAGACCTATATGAATATTTATGACAGTAGTATTCTTTCCAAGGCCAATACCCAGTATTCCAATATTATTGAGACTCTGGAGGCAGACCTTGTGATCGGCAGTGCGGAGGCTTATTTTAATCAGGGAAAGGTGCTGATTGCCGCAGCCAATCCGGATCTGATGGAGTTTTACATTGAACCCCATGATCTGGTGATTCTGGGAAACAGGTATGAATCCCAGCTGTGTGCCATTGAGATGGGGGCAGACTGCATCATTGTCTGTGAGGGAGCCGGAGTGTCCATGACCATCAAAAAGATTGCTCAGGAGAGAGGCTGTACGATTATTGCAACAACCTATGATACCTATACGGCAGCCCGTCTGATTAACCAGAGCATGCCCATCAGCTACTTTATGACAAGAGAGCACCTGATTACCTTTGAGAGCGATGATTATATTGACGAGATTCGGGATGTGATGGCGAATAAGCGTCATCGCGATTTCCCGATTCTGGATAAGGACGGTCGTTATCTGGGTATGATTTCCCGCAGAAATCTGTTGGGAGCCAAAGGGAAGCGTGTAGTGCTGGTGGATCACAATGAAAAGAACCAGGCTGTAGCCGGAATTGAAAATGCAGAGATTCTGGAGATCATCGACCACCACAGACTGGGAACCATACAGACCATGTCGCCAGTATTTTTCCGCAATCAGCCCCTGGGCTGTACGGCTACCATTATTTACCAGATGTATCAGGAGGCCGGGGTAAAGGTAGAACCCAAGATTGCGGGCCTGCTGTGCAGCGCCATCGTTTCCGATACCCTGCTGTTCCGCTCGCCTACCTGTACGCCTATGGATGAGATGGCGGCCAGAGCTCTGGCAGATATTGCGGGAATTGAAATAGAAAAATACGCTATGGAAATGTTTGGCGCAGGAAGCAACCTGAAGGGAAAGAGCGATGAAGAGATCTTTTATCAGGATTTTAAGCGTTTTACTTCAGGAAAGATTGCCATCGGCGTAGGCCAGATCACCTCCCTCAACGGGGAGGAACTGGAGAGTATCCGCCCAAGGATTATCAATTACATGGAAAACGCCAGACAGGAAAACAGTCTGGATCTTGTATTTTTCATGCTGACGAATATTTTAACGGAGTCCACGGATCTGGTCTGTGAAGGGAACGGAGCGCTGCAGCTGGCAGAAAAAGCCTTCCGCACGGAGCCTGAGGAGGATCAGGAGCATACAAACCCAATGGTGCGCCTGCCGGGAGTGGTATCCAGAAAAAAACAGCTGATTCCGGCGCTTATGCTGGCGGAACAGGAGTAAAGGAAAGGACGGTATTTTATGAGCAAGGAATACTGGAAGCCGGGCAATATGCTTTATCCGGTTCCCGCTGTGATGGTGAGCTGTGCCAGAGAAGGAGAGACTCCCAATATTATTACTGTGGCCTGGGCAGGCACCATCTGTTCTGATCCTGCCATGGTATCCATATCTGTGCGTAAGGAGCGGTTTTCTCATGGAATTATCAGGGATACAGGGGAGTTTGTGATCAATCTGATAAACCGCCCCCTGGTACGGGCTACGGACTACTGCGGCGTAAAATCCGGAAGAGATGTGGATAAGTTTAAGGAAACACGGCTGACGCCTCAGCCTTCCCGGTATATAAAGGCTCCCGGAATTGCAGAAAGCCCGGTAAATATCGAGTGCAGGGTTACTGAGGTGAAGGAGCTGGGAAGCCACGATTTGTTTCTGGCTCAGGTAATGGGAGTAACCATTGATAATCAGTACATGGATGCAAAAGGGAAATTTAACTTAAATTCTTCCGGTCTGGTGTCTTATTCCCATGGTGAATATTTCGAGCTGGGAAAGAAGCTGGGAAGCTTTGGATATTCTGTGAAGAAGCCGGTGAAGAAGAAAAAACGCTAACGACAGGAGGACCTACAGGATGAAACCCAATATTACCATGATTGGCATGCCGTCCTCAGGAAAAAGTACCATAGGCGTGCTGCTTGCAAAGCGTCTGGGCTTTTCATTTGTGGATGTGGATATAGTGATTCAGGAAAAGGAAGGACGCCTTTTAAAAGAAATTATCGAAGATGAGGGCATGGACGGTTTTTTAGAGGTGGAAAACCGGATCAATGCGGGGGTGGATGTGCAGCTGTCTGTAATCGCACCCGGAGGAAGCGTGGTTTATGGTGAAGAGGCCATGAAGCACTTAAAGGAGATCAGCGAGGTGGTCTACTTAAAGATGAGCTATGAGGAAATGGAGCGGCGCATCGGAAATGTGGTGGATCGGGGCGTTGCCTTAAAGCCGGGATTTACCCTGAGGGATCTCTATAATGAACGGGTGCCTCTGTATGAGAAGTATGCGGATATTGTGATTGATGAGGCAGGAAAGACGCCGGGAGAGACGGTGGATGAGCTTCGCCGGATCATCGAGGGGATGATGGACCCGCAGATGATCCGCCTGCTGCTTGAGGAACAGAGGCGGAAAATGGATGAAAAAGACCGCAGATTAAAGGAGCAGGAAGAGGAGATAGCCTGTTTAAAGAGAGAACTTCAGGCGGCTCTGGGAAAATAATATAAAAGAAAACAGGCGGCAGACGCCGGACTTCCAGTGGGAAGGCTCCGGCAGTCTGCCGTCTGTTTTTACAGAATTTGCGTTACAGCATTTCCATATACCGGATCAGAAAGTGAAGTCCTGCAAAGCCTGCGGCAGTAAGCAGGGCTGCGATCACCAGAGAAATCCGCAGAAACACCCGTTTATAGTACAGATACGCCCGGGCAAACTGGGCCTTTGGGCTGTCCTCCGGTTCCTGGCAGGCAAGCTGTTTTAAGTACCTCCATCCATAAAAGGGAATATTCATGTACATAAAGGCATAAAACCAGTCATCGGCACCGGCTGGCTTTTCCGGCAAAATGGAAAGAGAGGGCCGTTCTTTTGCTTTCGGTATGGAAGCTGTGTTATGCTTATTCATCGCCCCGTCCTCCTGGTCCATAGTATTCCATATTGTTCCACTTAAATCGCTCCCGGCTTAAGGAAGAGCGGAGGCGTGCCTGATGGGACTGAATCTCCAGCCGGGCCTGCTGCTCTTTTTCCTCCTCTTTTTTTGCCTCCTGTTCCTGAAGCCTGTTCCACTCCTCCGCTGTTGGAAGGCCGGAAATCCGGCTGATGGCTGTCTGAAGCCGGCCGGACAGCGTCTCTGCCTCCGGATCTCCTGCAATCAGGGAAAGCTTATCAATGGCGTCATTCACAAGAGTCTCTGCATCTTCTTTCTGATATTCCAGCTCCTCTACGGCTTCAAGAGCCAGCAGGAAGCTGTTCTTTTTTGTGGCTTTATCTTCCTCCAGCCGCTGCTTTTGCGCTTCCTTCGCCGCTTCCTCTCTTGCTTTTTCTTCCTCTGCGGCTTTTTGTTTTTCATAGCGCCGGATTTCCTCGTCCATCTGGCTGATGATGGAGGTAAAGTAGTCATATCTCTGTTCGGTTTTTTCCAGAAGCAGGGCCCTCTGTTCTCCGTCATCCAGCAGAGGAAGACGGGAGGTAATGGAAACATACTCATCCTGTACGGTATAGGTGTCCTCAGCAGAACGGATTTCCCGGTTACAGAAGAGCTCAACTGCCTGAGTAAGCTCGTCGGAAAGAGCAGCCTGTTCCTTTTCGTGAAGGCTCTGCTGTGCCCGGAACTGGGCGGTGGTGCTGAAATAGTCCTCGATTCCATTTGTTTCATCCGCGCGCCGTTCTACGGTATCCGGCTGTTCCCAGTCGAGAGGAGAGAGGCCCTGATGGATCTGATCCATTACGTTTTTCCAGATTTTTCCCGCATAGGTGGCTCCGTAGATTCCGGGCATATTCCGGGGAATATCGTAGCCTACCCAGACGGCGGCTGTATAGTAAGGGGTATAGCCGCAGAACCAGGTATCCTTGCTGCTGTTGGTGGTTCCGGTTTTTCCGGCGGCAGGCATATCATTTTCC
>CAUCBQ010000066.1 GCA_958441075.1 uncultured Clostridiaceae bacterium
GAAAAGGGTAATCAATCTACATTATGGAATGAAAAAGCGTAAGGAGAATCATTATGGCTGAAATACTGATGAAGGCGGCGGCCTTTGTTGCGATCATTTTTATGGGATATCTGCTGAGAAAAAAAGGATTTTTTAAAGAAGAGGATTTTCATGTGCTTTCAAAGATCGTTCTGAAAATAACCCTTCCGGCTGCTATTGTAGCTAATTTTTCCGGTGCAGATCTTAGGGCGTCTCTGCTGATTTTGTCTGTTCTCGGTTTGGGAGGCGGACTGATTCTTATGGCGGCAGCTTATCTGGCGGCCGGAAAGAATCGGGAGGAGAAAGCATTTTTTGTGTTAAACACTTCAGGTTACAATATAGGAAATTTCACCATGCCGTTTGCCCAGAGCTTTCTGGGGCCCGCAGGCGTGATTACGACCAGTCTTTTTGATACGGGAAATGCCTTTATCTGTCTGGGAGGCGCTTACAGCGTGGCAAAGATGGTAAAGGGCGGAGAGGGAAAAATCTCCCTGATTCCGATTGTAAAGACGCTGGTCCGCTCCATACCCTTTGACGCCTATGTGATTATGACGGCCCTGTCCCTGCTTCACATCAGCCTTCCGGCTCCGGTGATTACATTTTCCGGGGTAGTAGCAGGGGCGAATGCCTTTATGGCAATGCTGATGATGGGAGTGGGATTTAAAATTTCCGGGGACACCAGCCAGAAGGGCAAGATTGTAGAGATACTGGCAGTGCGCTACAGCATCTCTATTGCGGTGGCTGCAGCCCTGTATTTTCTTATGCCTCTTCCTCTGGAATACCGTCAGGCTCTGGCGATTCTGCCTTTAAGCCCCATTGCATCTGCAGCACCGGCCTTTACCGCAGATTTAAAAAGCGATTTTGGCCTTGCAAGCGCAGTCAATTCTATTTCCATTGTGATCAGTATTGTGCTGATTACAGCGACTTTACTGGTAATTCTTTAAATTTCTGATACAGGGTGTATAACCTGCAAAGAAGAGGGTATAATGAGATTATCACCAAAGAGAAAATAAATACTTATCCTCCCCTTTTTAACCGGTTTCGGCGCGCACAGATGCGTTTCGGGGCCGGTTTTTTGCTGCGGTCAGCTTATTTTTGCTGCATCAGGCCCATTTCTTGACTTTTTTACCGGGGTAGTGTACCATACTGGGAGCATAAATCAAAGGAGAATACCGTTATGAAATTTTACCTTGCTCCCATGGAGGGAGTGACAGGATATATATATAGAAATGCCTATCATGCCCATTTTTGTCCTATGGATAAATATTTTACCCCCTTTCTGGCCCCAAAGCATGACGGCAGGTTCAGTCACAGAGAGAAGAATGATATTTTGCCGGAGCATAATGCGGGGATGTATACAGTGCCTCAGATTCTAACTGCAAACAGTGAGGATTTTCTGAGGGCGGCAGGAGAACTGAAGGAATATGGCTACAGAGAGGTGAACCTGAATCTGGGATGTCCTTCCGGCACCGTAGCAGCTAAGGGAAAGGGAGCGGGATTTTTGAGAGATCCTGAGGGGCTGGAGGTGTTTTTGGGGCAGGTCTGTGAGGGAATGGAGCGCCTGGGAATGGAGCTTTCAGTGAAAACGAGGTTGGGAATCGAGGATGCAGAGGAATTTCACAGGCTTCTTTCTATTTATAACCGTTTTCCGCTGAAGGAGCTGATCGTTCATCCAAGGGTATTAAAGGATTTTTATAAATATCATCCAAGAATGGAGGCATTTGCCTGGGGCTTTGAAAACAGTACGGCTCCGGTGTGCTATAACGGAGATATCGTTGACCGGAAATCCTATGAACGTCTTACATCTGAATATCCGGCTCTGGATGCGGTGATGATCGGAAGAGGGCTGCTGGCAGATCCTTTTCTCATCGAAGCTTTTTCAGGGACTACAGGGGTGAAAGAGGAGAAAACACAAAAGAAGCGTCTGGAAGATTTTCACAGACAGCTTCTGGAAGGATACTGTGAAACCATGTCGGGGGATAAAAACGTACTGTTCAAGATGAAAGAACTGTGGGCTCACATGATCCGTTTTGATCCGGACTGGGAGCCTTATATAAAGAAAATCCGCAAGGCCCAGCGCCTGGCGGAATATAAGATCATAGTCGATCAGATGTTCAGATAGCAGCCCCCCATAAAATGGAGGGAGCCGGCAGAAAAAGGGGGGAATCTGCCGGCTTAGGTATGAAAAAGTGTCTTCCTGTATGGTAAAAGGTTTCATCAACCTTACGAATATAATATACTGCATAAATGTGGACAAAGTTTGATCAGACGCTAAATAAATAATAAAATTATTAAAAGGAAAATGAAGAGAATCTTAAGGGAAGTTAATTTTCAAAATCCATGCACGCACAAACGTAATTTTGTGGTAAAATAAATATGTCAACCAAAAGACACAGAAGGTAAGGAGCAGGAACATGTTTGACAATCTCACAAAAAGCGATATAGAAAAGATGCAGCAGGAGATCGAATACCGTAAGCTGGTGGTCCGCAGGGAGGCGCTGGAGGCGGTGAAGGAGGCAAGAGCCCATGGAGATCTGAGCGAAAATTTTGAATACAAGGCGGCCAAGCAGGATAAAAATCGAAATGAGAGCCGCATACGCTATCTGGAAAAAATGATAAAGACAGCCAGAATCATTTCTGATGAATCAAAGGCTGATGAGGTAGGGCTGGGAGACCGGGTGGAGCTGTATATCCCTGATGAAGATGAAACAGAAACCTATAAGCTGGTTACAACTGTGAGAGGGAATTCCTTAAAGGGGCTCATAAGCATTGATTCGCCTCTTGGAAAAGCGATCAAAGGCAGGAAAGCGGGGGAGCGGGTTTATATAAAGGTAAACGACCGTTTTGGCTATGAGGCGGAGATACGTTCCATAGATAAGACGGCAGAAGAGGAGGAAGAGGTTCTCAGGAGCTATTAAAATGGGGGTGTGGCAGATGAGCGAAAAGGCAGAGTGTTTGAAGGTGTATATGATGGGAAGTGTTTCCGCTGAGTATGCAGGACGGGTTCTTCCCGTAGGCGGCGTGCTGTCAGGCCGGGTGCTTCAGCTGCTTCTGATCCTTTTGTACTACCATGACAAGGGCATCAGCCGGGAAGAGCTTCTGGATATGATGTATGGAAACGGCGAATATGCCAATCCTTCCGGCAGTCTCAGGGGACTGGTATACCGTCTGAGGAAGATTCTGGGAGAATATCTGCCCCCGGGTGAATATATCCATAAAGAGGAGGGGGTTTACTGTTGGAACCATGAGCTTGTAAATGTGTATGTAGATGCAAGGGATTTTGAGAATAAAGCTGCCAGAGCTCTGGACAGCAGGGATGAGGAAGCGCTTCGCAGTGCCTGTGCCCTTTATAAGGGGGAATTTCTGGCCCAGATGGCAGGTGAAAACTGGATTACAGTAGTAAGCGTCCGCTGTCAGGAGCTCTATTTTCAGTGCCTTCGGAGCCTGAATGGGAAAATGAGAGAGAAAAAGGAGTATCCGGAGCTTCTGAAAATAATAAATGCGGCCTGCGAGATGTACCCCTATGAGGAATGCCAGATTATGAAAATAGACTGCCTGATTTCCATGAAGAGGTTCAGGGAGGCTATGAAGGTATATAAATGGGTTGTGGGGCAGTATTTTGAGGAGCATGGGCTTCCGCCTTCAGAGCGAATGCTGGAGCGTTTCAGAATCATGAGCAACCAGATACGCTATACTGCAGATATGGTTCATGATGTGCGGGAAAGCCTGAAGGAGATGGAAGCAGCCCAGGGACCGTATTACTGCTCCTACCCCTCCTTCATCGACTGTTTCCGGTTTGTGAACCGTCTTCGGGAGCGGATTGATTTTGAAAGGGTTCTTATCTGCGTATTTCTTCTGGACGCCAGAGGAAAGGCGTTGGATTATGAAAGCCAGCTTCAAAAGGAGGCTTCCGTCCAGCTGCGTCTGGCTATTGGCAGTTCCCTGCGAAAAGGAGATATCTTTACCTGCTACAGTCCGGGGCAGTATCTGATTCTCCTCAATGGAGCGGCAGAGGAGGATTGCAGGGAGATCTTTGGGAGGATTGAGAGCCGGCTTCAATACTGGGAATACTGGCGCAGAATACGCTTAAAATATGAAGTTCTGGAATAGGGATCAGGAAATATCAAAACCGCGGATTTTTGGGGAAGCGCCGTAGCGGCCTTCCAGATACTGCTTGCCGTAGGCCTCGTCATTTCTGGGGATGAGGCCGTTTTCTTTTTTATAGGAAGAAAGAGGATATACAACCCCGTCCCTTCCTTCCGGACGGCAGCACAGATAGATTTCATCTCTGCGCATGAGGGCAGGAGTGAGGATGGCGGTATTATGGGCTGTAAAAAACAGCTGGGCATTGCGGGGATTTTTCTCACGATCTTTGTACAGCTGGATGATATGGCGGAGCAGATGAGGGTGAAGAACCTGATCCAGATCATCTGCCATGAGAAGTGTTCCCAGATCCAGGCTTTGAAGGATGGAGGGAAGAAGGCAGAGAAGCTTTCTGGTTCCTGCTGATTCCTCCTCATAGGATACCTGAAAGGAAAAACCGCCGGGCTGGCCATGGGTGAGCATGAGGGATCGGGGAGAAGAGCCGGTTTCTCTGTAAAAGGCGTAATCCTGAATATCCAGACCTATTTCCTGAAGAAGACGGCACAGCCGTTCTTTTTTTTCGCCGTCCTCAGGAAGAGAGGGAGGTTCAGAGAGCTCTTGTGAGCGGAAGAAGGCAGCGCGGGAAAACCAGGCAGCCGCCGCATGGATACAGGGAGAGGCAGAGCGTCCGGTAAGAAGGGGGAGAAGAGGAGTAGAGCCGGGAACTGCCGTCAGTCTCAAATCACCTGCCGCTGCTCCCAGATGGATGCTGCCGGGGGTGCGGCTGAAGAGAATACCTGCATCTTCTGTACCCGGCTGCCCGTAAAACATATGTTCCTCCTGAATAGCTCCATTGAGAAGCTGAAGCTGGTAACGGAACAGATAGGAGCTGTTTCTGAAAAGCAGATCAAAGCTTACAGGGGTTTCGGCGCCTTTCGGGTCCAGACGGCAGAAATTGTGGGAGGAGGACTGGACGAGAGAGTAGTCCCGATCCATAAAACGGCACAGGCCCCAGAGGCTTTCCAGGACAGAGGATTTGCCGCAGCCATTGGGCCCATAGAGGGCAATGACAGGAAGAAAGAGCTCTCCGTCTCCTGGGGCCGTCAGAAGAGAGGCCCTGTGCTCATTGATCGGTGCGGGAAACAGATCCAGGATCATTTCACTTTTAAATAAACGGTAGTTTTTTAAAATAAACTGATTCAGCATAACCGTACAGCCTCCTTTTGTGAGAAAAAAACTCAATATATATCTGAATATATCTTACCATGAGCCGGGAAAAAGTTCAATACGTGAGAAAAAAACTCATAAGATTTCATGGAAGAAAGTAACGTTTTTCTCTCGCTGTAAACACATTCCTATTGAAAAAGGAAAAATTTACATTATTTCAAAAAACAGGATGTAACTAATCCGAAATAACGCTTTATATAACGCCGTATTTGATATGATGAATGCAGGCAGAATCAGTGCATCTGAAAATAAATTAATCTTTTTTTAATAAAACCTTAATTTGTAACCAGATTGTAACTGATGAATGTTATAATCTGCCCATACAGATAAAAATGTCTGTGAAAATTTTAAAAGAGAGGAGAAGAAGTATGGAAGGACGGAAAAGACCAGGGGTGTTATCCCGTCAGAGGTATAGCACCGCAAAGCGTTTCCTGGCGCTGACACTGGCATTTGCCATGATATTTACCAGTGTGGGCACAGATCTGAACACTGCTTATGCAGCCGAAGGAAACCGGGTTGATTTCCAGATCTACGGCGCAGACCTGGTGGAAGCCATCAATGATGCTGTGGAAGCGGGAAATCCGGTAACAGCGGATGATCTGAACTTTACCAATGGAGCCATTGAGAAGTTCGACGCCCTGTTCTTTGGCGAAGGCAAGGTCTACGAAGTATTCCCGGCAGTTGAAGGCGGGGATATGGATGCGGAAGTAAGAGTGTTCGTCCGTCTGCCTGAGGATGCCGATGATATGTACATGGTCACAGGCGATGAAGAGGTCATCTTCTTATATGTAAATAATGGAGAAGACACCATCAGCTGCTCCACGAAGATCATCCGCACCGAGGACGGAGAGGAAAAGGCCAAGAGCACCAAGCGCATCACGGTAAAGAGTTATGAAGACAAGTTCGGCGATGAAGAGAGCAATATCATCTCAAAGCCGGAAGAAACCTTACCGTCTGCGCCTGAAACAAACACCCCCCCCCAGGAGAGCAAACCTGAGGAGACGCCGGCTGAGACGCTGACGCCTGCTGAGAGCACCGCTCCAGAAGAGACTGCGGTTCCCGAGTCTACAGAGGAATCTTCTGAGACAGAAGAATCTGAGGATGCGGCCGAGAGCACCGAGAGCCAGGAAGCCGAGAGTGAGACAGACGTAACTGAGCCGGAGAGCAGTGAAGCCGAGACGGAAGCTACCGAGGCCACTGAGGCTGAGAGTGAGGCCACCGAAGCTGAAACAGATGTTTCTGAGGATACAGAAGCACCGGCAGAAGAGGGCGCTGAGGAAAAATCTCAGGATGATTCCGCAGTAACCATTTCCTCTATTTCCCGCCATCAGGTACCAGTGGTAGCTGAGACTGAGGCGGCAGAGGAAAAAGAGGAGGCCACAGAGGCTGAGACCGAAGAAGCTGAATCTGAGGAGCCAGAGGCCACAGAGGCTGAGACCGAAGAAGCTGAATCCGAGGAGCCGGAGACAACCGAGGCTGAAACCGAGGAAACGACAGCTGAGGAGACCACTGCAGAGGAAAGCACTTCTGAGGAAACAACCACAGCGCCGGAGGAGAGCACAGAGGAGTCCTCTACCGAGGCTGAAAGCGGCGAAGAGACTACTGTAGCCCCCGAAGAGAGCACCACTGCTCCTGAGACAGAGGAAACAGAGGAAAGCACAGAGGCTGAGACAACAGCTCCCGCTGAGACACAGCCCCCTGTTCAGACAGCAACTCCAACCGCACCGGAAGAGGATAAGAAGCCGGCGGCTACGGACAGCGATCTGGTTGGTATGGGATGGTGTAGTACGGCGAAGGCGTATACTACCACGTTAAATGCATTAAAGGTATTTGAAAATCAGATTAAGCTTACAGCAGATGTAGCCGGTGCTGAAAATGTTACGGTGACATTGAGCGCAATGCCGGGAGTAATTCCGGAAGGAAGCTATGTTGAGGCAGAGGCAATCACAGATGAGGGCCAGCTGGATCTGATGAAGAAGGCGGCTGATGAACAGCTCATGAAGAAGGATCTGGCTGCTGTAGATATTTTTGCAGCAGACATTACACTGTACGATGCGGACGGCAATGAGATTCAGCCGGACGGCAGTGTGAAGGTTACATTTGATGGAACTGAGATAGACAGTGCTTCTTCAGTTGTATACCATATGAGTGAAGATGGAAATGGACCGCAGACGTTCAGCCTGTTTGATGAAGAAAATCCGTATACAGCGGAAAAGGTAACTTCAGCACCGGCTGAAGGCGGCGATACTGCTTTTATGACAGATCATTTCTCCATCTATGCACATATTGAAACGGAAGAAACTTTTTATTATGAAGTAAACTTCTATTACAAGGATGGACAGGAAGATGTACTTATCTCCGGTGTTCAGTATGTAAAAGAAGGTGAAGTGCCTATCCAGCCGGATGCTCCTGTACTGGAAGGAAAGCATTTTGTGGGATGGGAGCCGGAAGTAGTTCCAATTGCAGCAGATACTGATTTTTATGCTCAGTATGCAGAGAATGCAGGAGAGATTCACCTGAGAGTTAATTATCAGTACAGTGACGGTTCGTCTGCGGCGCAGCCATGGGTAGCAGAGGTTCAGGCAGGTGTGAAATGTGATTATACGGTAGAATCTCCGGAAATTGATGGATTCGTACCGGATCATAGCACAGTTGAATTTAAGGCTGCATATGATTCAGATCAGACTGTAACTGTAACGTATACAGGTGCTGAAGGCAACTATACGGTTCAACACTGGCAGTTAGATGTACAGGGGAATAAAGTTGGGGACCCGGTAGAGACAGAGGAAATGACTGGCGAGGTGGGAACCTATACGCAGGCCAAGGCTAAGACATACGAAGGCTTTACCGCAAGAGAAATTTCTCAGGTAAGGATTGGTTCGGATGGAAGTACGGTTGTAGATGTTCTGTATGAGCGAAATACCTACACGCTGACCTGGGATACCGGTGAAGGCGGAAGCTATATCGCACCATCTGATATTGTATACGGTGCGGAGATTAAAACACCGGAAAAAGATCCTGCCAGACTTGGCTATGAGTTTGTCAGATGGAATAATCTGCCTGAGACAATGCCTGCTCAGGATACAGTAGTAACAGCCGAATGGAGATCTGCTACAAGAGCAGATTACAAGGTTATCTACTGGAAGGAAACTCTGACGCAGGGTGAGTATGCGGTTGGGGATATTACATATGGTAAGGATGGCCGTGTAGGAAGTAATATTCCATATTATGCAGATAATAACATGTATGAAGGCTTCAAGCTGAATGCTGATAAGTCAGCAGGAGATGTTCAGATTACAGCCGATGGTATGGCGGTAAAGAATGTGTATTATGACCGTGAGACGTATACCATTACGTTTATGCGTAGCAAAACGGTATTGGGTATAATAATCGGCTGGAAGGAAGATACAAGTTTAAAGATCACGGCCCGTTATGGTGAAGATGTTCACGACCAGTGGGATGCGGCTTGTAAGAATGATGGATGGGGACCAAATAAAGATGATCGTGTTCAATATACTTTAATAGCTAATATGCCTGCAAAGCATCTGATAATGTATGAAAAGACGGATAATACTGGCCGGAAACAATTGACTTATTACATAGAAGGATTGCAGGGAAATTATGATGAGTATGCTACTTTTGGTGTAAGTAGTAACACGTCCTTGACCGAAGAAGATAAACAGCCGATTACTGGTTTTGAGTTTGAAACCTGGAAAAAAGAGGGTAATCCTCTTTGGTTAAAGTATAGTCGTAATTCCTACAACCTTCATTTCGAAAACTGCGCGTCAATGAAGCCGGCATCTATCAAGTTTGAGGCTCCGTTGTCAAAGGGAATGCCACAGAGGGACCCAGGACGTCCGGCAGACGTAGAGGATGATTATAAATTTGATGGATGGTATCTTGACCCTGCATTTACGACTCCGGTTGACTGGAATGCTACGATGCCAGCGGATAATATAAGAATCTACGCTAAGTGGAAGGCTCCTGAATACACGGTATCGTTTGAGACAAATGGCGGTACTCCTATTGATCCTATTACAGTGATAAAGGGAGATACGATTGAACTTCCGGCTGACCCTGAAAAGGAAGGAGATATTTTCCTTGGATGGTATACAGATGCTGATTTTACTAAGAAGTTCATTCCTGAATCAAAGATTGTAGAGGATACTACGCTCTATGCCAAGTGGGAAAGCTCTGATACTGTTACATATACTGTAAAATATGTTACGGAAGTAAATGGAGAACAGAAAGAGATTTGTGACTCCAAGGAAGAAACTGCCAAGTTAGGTACATCTGTGACAGAAGAGGCAGCTGCTGTTGAAGGATATTACCCAAGATCCATGTTCCTGACTCAAGCTATTTCAAAGTCAGGTATGACGATTACGTTTGTATATGATCCTGTTGAGACATGGAGCTATACAGTAAAATATCTTTTAGAAGGTAGCGACACACCTGTTGCGGAAGAAGAAACATATGAAACCACGAACCATGCAGTAGCAGTTAATTTTAAACCTGTTGAAGGATATACTTTGAAAACCAATCCTGTGGTAACTGTAACAAAGGATTCTCCAGTAGCGGTATTTTACTACACAACTCAGAAGGCTTTTTATCATACACAGCATTGGTTTGAGGGATTGAACGGAAGCTATGGACTTCATTCCATAGATACTGTTTCTGACGAGGCAGCAGGAAAGAATGTTCAGGCAACACCATTGAATCGTGAAGGATTTACATATGCTCCCGGTCATGAGGGAGAAGTAGCAAGCGGAACAACAGATATCCATAAAATTTTAACAATGAAGCTGTATTACACAAGAAATCAGCATCAGGTTAAATATGAGATTGCAGGAGATGTTCCTGATGGAGTTGTGTTACCGTTAGAGAGTACACAAAAGTATAAGTCCCAGATAACTGTTGAAGCTCCTTTAAGCGTTCCGGGATATACATTTACCGGATGGACAACGGATGATGTTCAGGTGAATAATGGTAAGTTTATAATGCCTGATAGGGATGTTGTTCTTACGGGAAGCTTTACAAAGGATAAATACAACTATCGGGTAGAGTACTACTATGATGAAGTCCTGAATGAGGAGCTGACGGAAAGCCGTACGGAAGAGTACGGAGCAGTGGTAGACACATTCGAGCCGAAGCCTGAAACAGACTATGCGCTTGACCGTGTGGAGAACCTGCCGCTGACGATCGGAACGGATGCAGAAGCAAACGTAATCCGCGTATATTATGCCAAGGATGAAAACAAGGATAACGTACCGGATAAGTACCAGATCGAAGTAAGCTATGAAGCTGAAAACGGAACCGTAACGCTGACAGAAGTACAGTATGTAACACTGTATAAGGACGGCAAGTGGGCGACTGCCGAAGATGGAGGAGTAGGCCACCTGTCAGAGGAACAGATCAGCGGAACGAGTGCAAACATCGGCTACAAGGCAGCAGACCCGTTATGGAGCCCGTCTGAGCCAAGCACAGAAACCGGACTGACTAAGGATACTGTATATAAGGCAACCTATGTAAAAGACAGCTTTGTATACCGGGTAGAATACTACTATGATGAAGTCCTGAACGGGGAACTGACGGAGAGCCGTACGGAAGAGTACGGAGCAGTGGTAGAGACATTCGAGCCGAAGCCTGAAACAGACTATGCGCTTGACCGTGTGGAGAACCTGC